>DRKI01000185.1 GCA_011051875.1 Desulfobulbus sp.
CCTCTTCTATGCCGGTGAACTCTATGCCTCGTTTATCTATGTCACCGACCTGATCAAGAGCAGTGACGTGGGTATCACCTTTCCCATCAGCGGCCAGACCCCGGTGGAGACGAGCGTGGCCATGATGGAAAAGCTGGGGATCAATGTCCTGGCAGGCGTGCCCACCACCTTCATGAAGATCATCTCGTACCTGCGGCTCCATCCCGAGCTCCGGCCGGAGATCGAGCTCTTTCTCTTTGGTGGCGAGGCCCTGTACGAGGATCAGCTCAGGAGTATTGCTGCCGTCTTTCCCCGGGCCAGGGTCAACTCCATCCTCTATGCCTCGGTGGATGGTGGCGAGCTGGGCTATTTCGACGAAAAATCCTGTGAAAACGGTGAACACCGCTGTTTTGACCAGACCACCATCATGGAGATCGTTGACGAGGACACCCTGGAGGTGATCACCGAGGAAAACCGGCCGGGAAAACTGCTGGTGACCAATCTCGAGCGCAGACTCATGCCGCTTGTCCGCTATCCGGTGGGGGACGTGGCCATGTGGACCGAACCGGCCGGGAGCCCAAACCGCAGGTTCAAGCTCATGGGCCGCTCCCAGGAAGGGGCGAGGATCGGGCCCGCCACCCTCTATGTGCAGGATGTGCTGGCGGTTCTCGAGCATTTCCACGACCAGGTCAGCCTGCTCAACTTCCAGGTCGTCATCACCCACCATGACAAAAAGGACCAGGCCCTGATCAGGATCGTGCCGGAAACCATGCCGGCAGACAGGGATGAACTGGGCGAGCAGATGCTTGCCTGCCTCTACCGGGAGCGCCCCATGCTCAGGGACCTGCTCGATGGGGGACTGATCCATCCCCTGGAGCTTAGGTGGTGCCGGCCCGATGAACTTGAGAGCAACCCCAGGACCGGCAAGACCAGGCGCATCCTTGACAGGAGGCTCGATGGATAACCAGTACCGGACCAGCCGGGTCATCATCCAGAACACCCTGGACTCCGTGGAGCCGGTGATCCGCTACCTGCGGGGCGTGGCCACCCTGATCGGGCTTGACGACAGGGAGGTCCACCGCATCTGTTATGCCGTGGAGGAGACGCTGGAAAACAGCATCCTCTTTGATTTCGAGCCGGACGAGACCGAGGAGATCGAGATACGAATAAACCGGATCGCCGCCGGGCTCGAGGTGGTGATCTCGGACCACGGCATTCCCAGGAATCCCTTTGCCGAACCTCCCCGCAGCCTGGACGAGATCGCCGCTGATATCTCCTTTGACACCATTGCCGAAAGCGATGGTGACCGGATCAGCGCGCTGAGCAGTTTCGTGATCCACCGCCTGCTCGATCGCTACACCCAGGTCAACCGGGGCAAGGAGGGGCGGTCGGTGGAGATGGTGATCTTTGCCGCCGGGGGCAGGATCACGGAAGAAGCGGGCCGGGAAGAGACAGGCCATCCGGCGGACGAAAAAAAATTCTCCCTCATCCGTTCGGCCACGGCTTCGGATATTATCGGTATCTCGCGTCTTTTCTACAAGAGCTATGGCTACAGCTATGTCAATGACATTGTCTATTATCCCGAACGGCTCACCAGTGCCGTGGCCTCCGGCATGCTCCGCAGCAGCGTGGCCGTCTCCGACACGGGCGAGGTCATCGGCCATATCGCCCTGATGGAGCCCTATGAAGGGGCCGAAATCACGGAATGGGGCATGGCGATCAGTGATCCCGGCTGCCGGGGCCAGGGCGTCATGACCGCTCTTGTGGAGGAGATCATGCAGGAATTTTCCCTGGCGCAATACCGGGGAATGTTTGCTCATTCGGTGACCAACCATGCCTTTACCCAGAAGATCTGTGCCGCGCATGGCTTCTCTGATGTGGCATTGCTGGTGGGGTATGCCGGGGCCGACCTGTCCTTTAAAAAAATTCACCGCCGGCTGCGGCAGCGGGAATCGACGATTATCAGCTACAAACCCCTGACCACCCTTGAAATGCCACGTCTTTTCCTGCCGGACCACCACCGGGAGATGATCACCCGGCTTTACCGTGGGATAGGTGTCAAGATTGAGCAAAACCAGGGGAGCCCCGCCGCAGGACAACCGGCAATGACCCGGCTCAGGGACACCATTGTTCCGTCGATCAATATTGCCGAGATTGTCCTTGAACAGGCAGGGGAGGATTCAGGGGAAATTATCGCCGAGGCGACAAGAAAAAACTGTCTGGCCAGGGTGGATGTGATCTACCTGGTCATCGACCTCGAAGATCCACGGGCCGCGGCAACGGTGGCGGCCTGCGAGGAGAAGGGATACATTTTTGCCGGCATCTTTCCGGGCTATCACCACGACCACGCTCTGGTGCTGCAGTATTTCAACAACCTGCGCTTTGACTACTCACTGATTACCAGTTATTCACCCCTGGCGGAGGAACTGAAAAAATACATCGAGCAGTGCGCAGAGACGGGGTGATGAGCGGCAGGCGAAGACAGTCGCCTCAGGCGCCACCGCCATTGCCGTGCCTGTACATCCGTACCTGTATAAGTGCAAAGATGCCGCAGGGAGATCGTTCGGCTCTTTTCCTGCCGGCATGCCTTTCTCGACACCGGGTCCGCCCCCAGGAAGAACTCTGGCAGGCAACGACACTTGTTCGTGCCCGAATGAAGCGGCTGTGTAACCACCATGCCCTCGCCGGGACCCCTCGGTTCGGACCAGGGCCAGGCGATTTCCCGCGACCCGGGATCACCTGTTCATCCTGCTTTTGCACGAAGGCGTGGAGCCAACCAGGAACAGTGCCGATGGAGCGCTGCGACCAGATGACCGGTGATGAACGATCTGTTTTGAGTCAACGTCAGATGCTGGTGAGTGATTTCCCGAGCGCAACCTGAGCAGGCTCGCCACCGGTTCTTCCCGGTGGCGAGCCTGCCCGCCAGTCCGGTGGGGCGGTTATATGACCGGTTCCTCCGAAACTTGCGTACCCGGCAGGCGGGGCAGGCCGGAAAGAGTAACCCGGCCGCTTGTCGGCCGCTGCCCTTTACTCCTCGCCAGTGTCTTTCTGCTCCTCTTCCCGGGGTACACAGAAGCAGGGACAGAAACATTCATTGGCCCGCTTGGTTTCTTC
>DRKI01000186.1 GCA_011051875.1 Desulfobulbus sp.
CCCACCTCGGCGGCCAGGGCCAGGGCCAGCCAGCGCCTGCGGCCGTGGGCACTGAAGCCGCAGAGACCCAGGAGGACGAGGGGAACGCCGAAGGAGGACAGGTTCTGGAAGTGGATGGAGGTGGTGAGCCGGGGGATGGAAAAGACCATGCTGTAGCAGAACAGGAGGATGAGCCAGTCGGGTCCGGCGTGTTTCCGGCCGGTGGCCGACCACTCGCCGAACTTCCAGAGCAGCAGGAGCAGGGTGGCATATGCCGCAGCCGACAGCAGGAGCACCGTGAGGTTGAACGAGGTAAAGAGCGCTGTTCCCGCGGCCCGGAACGCTGCAAAGGGCAGGGTGGGGAGGATCAGGATGTCGGACCAGAACAGGGTCTGCCCGTTTTCGGGCCAGAAGATGCGTCCGTCCATCCAGGAGGCGAGACCCTGCCGGCCGTAGATCGTGTTGTGGAGCAGGACCCAGAGGTTGAAGAAGCCGTCGCCGTCGTCGCCGAACAGCAGGGTGGGATCGAGGATGCTGCCAAGATGCAGGTGCTGCCAGGCCCCGGCCAGGTAGAGCAGGACCGCGGCCGCCAGCCACAACAGCAGCTGCCGCCGCTGCTGGATCGTGCTTTGTCCTCGCATCGGTTACCGGATGAGCTGGTTCATCTCGAAGATGGGCAGCAGAATGGATATCACGATGACAGCCACCGCCACGCCCATGGTGATGATCATGACCGGTTCGATCAGCGAGGTCAGGGCGACGATCCGGGCCTCGACCTCTTTTTCGTAGCTGTCTGCGGCCCTGCTCAGCATCTTTTCCAGGGCCCCGCTCTGCTCGCCTACCCCGATCATCTGGACCAGCATGGGCGGAAACCACCTGTTGCCCCGCAGGGTGCGGGAGAGGCTCCTGCCCTTTTCCAGCTCCTCGCAGGCCTGCTCCAGGACCTCGGCGAGCAGGACGTTGTTGAGGATGTTCTTGACGATCTGCAGGGCCGTGATCAGGGGGACACCGGACTGGAGCAGGCTGGCCAGGGTCCGGCCGAAACGGGCCGAGGCGAGCTTGATGTTCAGGTCACGCAGGCCGGGCAGGGTGAGCTTCATCCGGTCCCAGAGACGTCGCCCGGCCGGCCGGTGGAGGTAGAAGCGGAACAGGAGGAAGACACCGGCCAGGAACAGGACGAGCAGCCACCAGTAGTTCTGGAGAAAGGTGCTGAGGCCGATCACCAGGGTGGTGATCAGGGGCAGGGCCTGCTGGCTGTTGGCAAAGACCTTGGTGATGCTCGGTACGATGTAGGTGATCAGCATGAACAGGACCCCGGTGCCGATGACCGCCATGAAGATGGGGTAGATCATGGCGGCTGTGATCCGGGACTTCAGGGCCTGCTGGTTTTCGCCGAATTCGGCCAGCCGCTCGAGTACCACGTCCAGCGACCCCGAGGCCTCGCCGGCCCGGACCATGTTGATGTAGATGCGCGAGAAGAGCCGCGGATGCTCGGACAGGGCCGCGGTCAGGGTGTTGCCCTCGTTGACCGAATCCTTGATCTGGGCGATGATGGTCTTGAGCGTTCTGTTGCCGGTCTGTTCCATGAGACCGTTCAGGGCCTGCACCAGGGGAATGCCGGCCTCCAGCAGGGTGGCGAGCTGCCGGGTGATGAGGTGGATCTCCTGCTGCCGGACGCGCGGGCCGAGGCGGGCCGACAGCAGTGCGCCTTTTTTCCTGTCCCGCGTCCGGGGCAGGGTCTCGCTGATGTCCACCGGGTAGCCACCGCCCTGGCGGATCTTCTGCCGGGCCGAGGCCAGGGAGTCGGCCTCGATGATGCCTCTGCGTTTTTTGCCGCCCGGGTCAAGGGCGGTGTATTCATAGACGGGCATGGGCTACAATGGGTGTGGGGACAATGGGAGCTATCTTTCGGTCAGCAGGAAGGATGATTCCCTGCGCCGCTGAACCTGCGCAGAAGCGGGGTGCCTGTGACGGCTTACGCGCAGACGGTATGCAGCTGTTCCCTGTCCCTGGTTGCAGGATGTCAACCGGGAACTATACTGCCATACCGGGTGTTTTGAAAAGAAAAACTTGGCGCAATCCATTGCGTCGCTGACCGGATGTGCTATTATTGGGGTGTCGGCAAGGCGCGCCGTGCCGCGGTCGGCACGGTGTGGCCGGTGAGTGTAACGCGCAATTCGGCCGGAAGGAAAATGAAGAGGGAGGATGCCCCGGTGAAGATCACCATCGAATACTGCACCAGCTGAAACTACAAGCCACGAGCCTCCAGGCTGGAGGAAGAGTTGCGACAGGCCCTGGGTGGCGATGCCGAGGTCGAACTGATTCCCGGATCGGGCGGGGTCTACGAGATCACCGTGGACGGCAGGACTATCTTTTCCAAGAAACAGTTGAACCGGTTCCCGGAAGAAGGAGAGATCCTCCGCCTGATCAGGGGGTGAGCGGTCCTGCCGTGCCGGCGGCCGGAACTGTCCGGGCGGCGTGCTCCAGGCCCGTTCAGCCGTTACTGTCACGGCCGTCCATGCAGCGGGAGACGCACTGGCGGCAGTTTCCCGCTGTCCCGCCCTTTTTGCAGAAATCCGAAAAGCCCCTGATTAGCTCGTCGCCGCCCCGCGGACAGATCTCCAGGAATTTTATGAAGTGCACCATTCTGGCGATGATTTCCGGCGGGGCCGTGTGCTCGATCCGGCAGGCCCCCTCTTCGGCAAGGGGCTCGTCAATGGCCAGGACCTCGATGAAGAATCTCTTCAGCGCCCTGTGCCGCCGCACCACGTCTTCGGCAACGACCCGTCCCCTGTCGGTCATGGTGATGACCTCGTAGGGCGCGTAGTTGATCAGGCCCTTCCTGGACAGGGAGCGCAGGGCCTCGGTGACCGATGCGCCGCTGACACCGAGGCGCGCCGAGATGTCCTTGCCCCGGGCGACCTGTTTTTCGTCAATGATATGATAGATGGCCTCGATATAGTCTTCAAGGCTGGCGCTGAGTTGTTGCTTTTCTTCCATCCATCCTCCTGGCATCTCTAATTTGCAAGAATAATCAACATGATACATTTATGTGCCCTTGGCGTCAAGGAGAATGTGGTACCTGCCGGGCAGGGAACAGGACCCGGGGTAACCATGCCGGCCCGGGCAACGGGGGAGCGACATGCTGCAGGTACTTCGGGTCAGTGATCTTGCCCTGATCGATGCGCTGGAGGTCGATCTGAGCGATCTGGGGCCCGGCCTGGTGGTCTTTACCGGTGAGACCGGGGCCGGCAAGTCGATCATTCTCCAGGCCCTGCATCTGCTCACCGGCGGCCGGGGTTCCTCGGCCTGGATCCGTGGTGATTGCGACCAGGCCGAGATCGAGGCCCTGTTCACCCTGGGCGGCGGGCAGGAGGAGGCCCGGGCCATCCTGCGCGACCAGGGGCTGGAGGAGGGGGCGGTCTGTATCCTCAGGCGTGTCCTGTCGCGCAGGGGCCGCAGCCGGATCTATGTCAACGACCGGCTCGTCACGGCCCGCCTTGCCGCCGGCCTGACCGAGAACCTGGTCAGTATCGCCAGCCAGCACGACCACCAGCAACTGCTCCATGTCCGCCGCCATCTCGATATCCTGGATACCTTTGGTGAACTCTGGGAGCTGCGCAACGAGTTCGGCAGCCTGTTCAGGCGCTGGCAGCGTCTTTCCTCCGCCCTGCGCGAGCTGCAGGAGAAAGAGGCGGACAAGGAGCAGCGGCGGGATTTTCTCCGGTACCAGTTGCTGGAGATCCGCGAGGCCGATATCCGGGCGGGCGAGGACGAGGAACTTCTCCGGGAGCGCGAGCTGCTCAAGGCCTCCACGACCCTGGTGGAGTTGGCGCGGACCAGTCACCGGCTCCTGCAGGGCCAGGTGGTGGACCATCTGGCCGAGATCCGCAAGAACATGGAACAGGCCGCGGCCCTGGATCCAGGTGTCCGTGAGCTGGCCGAACGGGTCAGTTCGAGCTGCTTCGAGATCGAGGACCTGGAGATCGGCCTGCGCAGCTACCTGGAGTCCATTCCCATGGACCCGGCCCGTCTCGAAGAGGTCTCGTCCCGCCTGGCCCAGCTCAAGCAGTTACAGCGCAAGTACGGTCCCACCCTGGAGGAGGTGCTTGCCTTTGCCGAGCGCATCGACGGGGAACTCGCTTCCCTGGACAGCCTGGACGAGGAGATCTCCCGCCTGGAGCTGGAGCTGGAGGAGGTCTCCACAGAGGCCCTGCTCAAGGCCATGGACCTGAGCACCAGGCGCAGGGAGGTGGCCGCCAGGCTGGCAGAGGCCATGGAGGGGGAGCTTGCCTCCCTGGGCTTTACCGGCGCCGTTTTCGAGGTGGCGATCGGCGAACCCGAGGGCATGGGCCTGGACGGGGTCCATGCCTCGGGCCGGGACCGGGTGGAATTTCTTTTTTCCGCCAATCCCGGTGAGCCGGTCCGGCCGCTGGCCAAGGTGGTCTCGGGCGGGGAGCTGTCACGGCTGATGCTGGCCATGAAATGTCTGCTCGCCCGCCGGGACCGGGTGGACACGGTGATCTTCGACGAGGTGGATGCCGGTATCGGCGGCCAGGCCGCCGAGTCGGTGGCTGCCAAGATCCGTGAGCTGGCCGGGCATCACCAGGTCCTCTGCATCACCCACCTGCCGCAGATCGCCGCCCATGCCGATGTCCATTTCCTGGTCAGGAAACAGGTGGAACAGGGGCGGACGCGGACCACGATCCGGCGGCTGGACCCCGGGGAGCGGGTCAGGGAGCTGGCCCGGATGCTGGCCGGGGACAGGCCCACGGAACAGACTCTGTCCTATGCCGGTGAACTGCTGGAAAAGAAAGGAGCACGCAAATAGCATGACAACGGCACTCGGCCTCTACTCCGGTGGCCTGGACTCGCTGCTCGCCTGCCGGCTGGTGGCGGCCCAGGGGATCACCGTCAGGGCGCTCAAGTTCATCACGCCCTTTTTCGATCACGACCTGCTCCGCCGCGAAGTGCAGTACCGGCGCGAGGTGCGGGAAAAGTACTCCATCGACGTCCACGTGGTGGATCTCAGCCGGGGCTATATCGATCTGCTCCGCAGCCCGGCGCACGGGTTCGGCAAGAACTTCAACCCCTGCATCGACTGCAAGATCATGATGCTCACCCGGGCCAGGGAGCTGATGGCCGACTTCGGGGCCTCTTTTCTCATCACCGGTGAGGTCCTGGGGCAGCGGCCCATGTCCCAGCGCCGTGACACCATGCGGGTCATCGAGCGGGATTCCGGCTGCAGCGACATCCTGCTCCGCCCGCTGTGCGCCAAGCTCATGGAGCCCACGCTGCCGGAACGGCAGGGCCTGGTGGACCGGGAGCGGCTCCTGGCCTTTTCCGGCCGCGGTCGCAGGCAGCAGATGGATCTCGCGGCCTTGTTCGGGATCACCGACTACCCGTCGCCCGCCGGCGGTTGCGTGCTCACCGACGTCAACCTGGCCGCCCGCATCGAGCGGTTCTACAACGGTCTCTTCTCCATCGGCAGTCGGGACCTGCGGGTGGGTGACATCAGGCTGCTCCTGGTCGGCCGCCAGTTCCGGCTGCCCGGTGGCCGCTGGCTGGTGCTCGGCCGCAACGAGAAGGAAAACAGGCGTCTCGAGACCCTGCGCGAACCGGAGGACTGGCTGCTGCGCATGGAGAAGCGCCCCGGTCCCACCGGGATCCTGCGCCGGGCCGGCCAGACCGTGGCCGGGGCAGGGGACCGGGAGGAGATCATCCGCCTGGCCGCCGGCCTGGTGGTCCGCTACGGCCGCAAGGTGGACGGTGCAAGACCGCCGGCCCCGGTCATCCTGGACCGGAGCGGCAACAGGGAGGTCTTGGAGGAGGTTGTCGCCCTTGATGATGGGAGCTTCCGGGAGTGGATCGTCTGAAGCCGGGGCTGGTTCAGGTCGCGGCGCCGTCCTCCAGGCGCTGCAGGTCGGCGCCGCCGGGCTTCTGGAAGACGCGCAGGTGGAACCAGGGCAGGGCGGCCAGCAGGTGGTCGAAGATGTCGGCCTGAATGGCCTCGTAATTGGCCCAGACCTGGTCGCCGGAAAAGACATAGACCTGGATGGGCAACCCCTCCGGGCCCGGCTCCAGGTGCCGGACGAGGAAAGTCATGTCCTTGCGGATCTTGGGGTGCTGTCTCAGGTAGGCGGCGATATAGGCCCGGAAGATGCCGATATTGGTCTGGCGGCGGCCGTTGATCATCACGCTGGTGTCCACACCGTGCGCCCGGTTGTACTCCTCGATCTCCCGCTGTTTTGCCCGCACGTAATCCCTGATCAGTTCGATCCCGGCAAACCCTTCCAGTTCATCGTCGGTGATGAAGCGGATGGAGTTCATGTCCAGGTGCAGGGAGCGCTTGATGCGTCTGCCACCGGATTCCGCCATGCCGCGCCAGTTCTTGAAGGACTTGGCGATCAGCTGGTAGGTGGGGATGGTGGTAATGGTCTTGTCCCAGTTCTGCACCCGCACCGAGTGGATGGAGATGTCCAGCACCTCGCCGTCGGCGCCGTGGGATTCCATCTCGATCCAGTCGCCCACCCGCAGCATGTCGGTGCCGGTGAGCTGGATCGAGGCGACAAAGCCCAGGATCGAGTCGCGGAAGACCAGCATGGTGACCGCGGTGAGCCCTCCCATGACCGAGAGCAGGCCCCAGGGCGAGCGGTCGGTGAGGATGGCGAGCAGGAAGATGCCGCCCAGGACAAAGGTGAGGATCCGGGCCGCGTCCACGTAGCCGCTGATGGTTGTGCCCCGGTCGCGGCGCAGCAGCCGGTGGATGTCATTGATCGCGCCCAGCAGGGCCAGGGTGGCGCCCATGCTGACAACGACAAAGCCGCACATGATGAGCCGGCCCAGGATATCGGCGGCCGGATGGCCGGGCGGCAGCAGCAGGTCGCGGGCCAGGTAGAGGATGGTTACCGGCACGAACCAGGAGAGCCGGTGGAAGAATCGGTTGGAGAGCAGCAGGTCGTCCCAGTGCAGCTCGTTTTCACGGATCACGTGGCTGACCAGCCGGATCAGGACGCGGCGCACGATCCAGGTCGCGATGAGGGCCACCAGCAGGACCAGGCAGGTGATGATGATGTAGGCCAGGGGCAGGGCAAGCTGCCTGGAAAAACCCAGGCCATGCAGGAGGCTGATGAGCCGGAAGTCAAGCATCGACGATTTCCCGGATCCATTGTTCAACCTGGGCCCGGGTGGGCAGCAGACCGGCGCTCTTGAGGCGGCCGTTGAGCATCAGGGCCGGGGTGTGGAGGACACCGGCCCGGCCGATCTCGTCCGGATCGTGGACCTGGTCGATGGCCGCGGCGATCCGCATCTCGTCCAGGATCTCCATGACCATGGTCTGCAGGTTGTTGCAGGAGACGCAGCCCGGCCCGAAGATCCGCACCTCCAGAGCCGGATGCTCACGTTCCTCGCGCTGCAGGTGCAGCCGGTACTCGCGGCGAAGGGCCTGGCGGTATTCCTCCTCCCGGCCCGGCGGAATGTAGTTCCTGTCCCTGATTTCCGCAAAGAGGAGCTCCGCGGCCAGGTCCTCGTCCAGTTCCAGGGCGGCGATCCTGTTCAGGGCCTGGTCCAGGCCGATCAGCCCGACACTGACCGCTCCCAGGCGAATGGTTCGGGATGTTGCTGCGTCCATTTTCGGGTTTCGGGTTGGGGTTCTTTTCCGCTCCTGCGGAGATGCCGGTCTGTTCCAATTGATCGTAATGGTACACAATGGCGGCCTGGTCGTAAACCGGGAACTTGCGGCCAGGGCCTGGTTCCCCCCTTGCCGGCAGTGTTTTTTTACGGGAAAAGGGCGGCTGCCGCTGCTATAGTGGGCCCATGCGATCTTCGACCGTTTCCATAGCGCGGACCCGGATCCTCGATCTCCTCGGCCCCGGCCTCCTGGCCCGGTTGACGGAGATTTACCGCGTTCTGCCCGACGAACTCTACCTGGCCGGCGGCACGGTGCGCGACCTGCTTCTCGGACGCGCTCCCGCGGACATTGACCTGACCGTCGATCACCGGGCCCGGAGGTGGGCGCGCCGCCTGGCCGGGCTCACCGGCGGCGCCTTTGTGGTGCTTGGCCGGGAGGAGGACGCGGCCCGGGTGGTCTGGCAGGGGAAGGGGGTCGATTTTTCCTCCTTCCGCGAGGGCGCGGCCACCATTGGCGAGGAGCTGCTGAAACGGGATATCACGGTCAACGCCATGGCCGTGCGGATCGATCCCCTGCTGGCCGGAGGGCGGGAGCGCCGGCCGGACGCGCTCCAGGTCATCGACCCGGCCGGCGGGATCCGTGATCTCGACCGCCGCCTGATCCGTGTCACCTCGCGCTGGTCCTTCACCGCCGATCCCCTGCGGCTGCTGCGCGTGTTCCGCTTTGCCGCCGTGCTCGACTTTGCCATCGATCCCCAAACCCTGGAGCTGGCCCGCCGGAAGCGCGAGCTGATCAGCCGGGTGGCGGCGGAACGGATCAGCCACGAGCTGGACCTGATCATGGCCTCGGAGCGCGCCCACCTTGCCTTTGCCGCCATGGCCGAAACCGGGCTCCTCTGGGAGATCGTCCCGGAGCTGGAGGCCGGGGTGGGCATGGAACAGCCGGCCAGCCACCACCTGGACGTCTTTGCCCACTGCCTGGAGGCCCTGGGCCGGATGGAAGAGATCCAGCAGGATCCGGCCCGCTTCTTCCCGGAGCACGGCCCGCTCTTCAATGCCTACCTGGCCCGGGACCGGCGCCGGGTCCGGCTCAAGTGGGCCGCCCTGCTCCACGATGCGGGCAAGCCGGTGACCTATGCCATCAACGAGGACAAGGGCGGCCGGATCACCTTCTACAACCATGACCTGAAGGGCGCCGACATCCTGGCCGATCTCGCGGCCCGGCTCCGCTGGAGCCGCGATGACACCTCCACGATCGCCTCCCTGGTGGCGGCCCACATGCGGCCCTTTTTCCTGGCCAATGTGCTGCGCAGGGGGGAACTCACCCTCAAGGCATGCCTGCGCCTGATCAATACCATGGGCGATGAGCTGCCCGGCCTGTTCCTGCTCGCCATGGCCGACGCCCTGGCAGGCAGGGGCGAGGGCAGGCCCGACGCCATGGAAGAGGAACTCGCCGCCCTCTTTGCCCGGCTGGAAGAGGTGCGGAGGCGGAACGTGGTCCCGGTCCGCTCGGCACCGCCGCTTATCACTGGCCGCGACCTGATCGAGGAGCTGGGGCTTGAGCCGGGCCCGATTTTTCGCGATATCCTGTCCCGGGTGGAGGAGGCGCAGATGGAGAGAACCATCACCACCCGCGGCCAGGCATTGGCCCTGGCCGCGGCCTGTGCCCGGCAGGCAGGGGAAAACCATTGACAGAGTGGAGGCGTGCGTTGTGCGCAAGGTCCAGGATTTCTATTTCAAAAAGGCGAAAAAGGAAAACTATCCGGCCCGTTCGGTCTACAAGCTCGATGAGGCCCAGAAGAAGTACCGGTTTCTCAGGTCCGGGCAGCGGATCCTGGACCTGGGGTGCCATCCGGGGAGCTGGAGCCTCTATGCCGCCGGTATTGCCGGGCCGCGGGGGCAGGTGGTCGGCGTCGACCTGCAGGCCACGGACCTGGCCCCGCAAAAAGGCCATGCCGAAATCCACTGGCTCTGTTATGATGTCTATTCCGACGACCTGGTGGCGCACCTGAAGAAACAGTGGCCGGGATTCCATGTCCTGCTCAGCGACATGGCGCCGCAGACCACCGGCAGCCCCTATGCCGACCACCAGCTTTCCCTGCGCCTGGTCCGGCGCACCCTGGAGATTGCCCGGCCGGTGCTGCACGAGCGGGGCACCTGGTACTGCAAGGCCTTCCAGGGAGAGGATTTCCCCGGCCTCGTGACCGAATGCCGGGGCCTGTTCGAAACCGTCAAGGTCGTCAAGCCGCAGAGTTCTCGGCAGGAGAGCCGCGAGGTCTTTATTCTCGGCCGGGGATATCGGCGCGGAAAGAAGAAAAATCGGGACACGGGCGGAAGGCGCCCGTGACGGAACGACATACGAAGCAAGGGAGAGGTACGTGTCAGGACATTCGAAATGGAGCACCATCAAGAGGAAGAAAGGTGCCAATGACGCCAAGCGCGGCAAGATATTCACCAAGCTGATCAAGGAGATCACCATCGCCGCCAGGATGGGCGGTGGCGATCCTGCCGGCAATCCGCGCCTGCGCAGCGCGATCACGGCCGCCAAGGCCGAGAACATGCCCAAGGACAATATCGCCCGGGCAATCAAAAAGGGAACAGGCGATGTTGAAGGCGCTGTCTACGAGGAGATCCTCTACGAGGGATACGGACCCGGCGGGGTCGCGGTCCTCGTGGAGACCATGACCGACAACAAGAACCGGACCGTGGCCGATGTCCGCCATTTCTTCGCCAAGAGCGGCGGCAATCTGGGTGAGTCGGGCTGCGTGGCCTGGATGTTCGACAAGAAGGGCACCATCCTCATCGACAAGGAGAGCGTTGACGAGGAGGAGCTGATGGATATCGCCATCGAGGCCGGGGCCGAGGATGTGGTGGAGGAGGAGAGCACCTTCCAGGTCCTGACCGCGCCCGAGGATTTCAGCGAGGTGGTGGAGACCCTGGAGAAGAACAATATCGTGTTCCTTGAGGCGGCCATTGCCATGGTGCCCAAGAACACCGTCGATGTCACCGAGGAAAAGACCGCGCGCTCGCTGCTCAAGCTGCTCGAGAACCTGGAAGACCACGACGACGTGCAGAAGGTGCACGCCAACTTCGATATTCCCGACAGCCTGATGGAGGAGCTGTCCTAGGAGGGATATGCGGATCCTCGGTATCGATCCCGGCTCCCGGGTCACCGGCTACGGCATTGTCGACAGGCAGGCATCGGAAGTGGGCTTTGTCACCTGCGGCACGATCCGTACCGGCGGGGAGCGGGACTTCTCCCGCCGGCTCCTGGTGATCTTCGAGGGGCTCTGCCAGGTGATCGAGCGCCACCGGCCGGACGTGGCCGCGGTTGAGGACCTGTTCCTGGCCCATAATCCCCGCTCGGCCCTCAAGCTGGGCCAGGCCCGGGGCGCCGCCGTGGTGGCTGCCATGCAGAACCGGCTCGATGTCCACGATTACACGCCGCGCATGGTCAAGCAGGCCGTGGCCGGCTATGGCCAGGCCGACAAGGAACAGGTGCAGCGCATGGTCGGAATCCTGCTGCACCTGGACGGCTCTCCCTCCAGCGATGCCGCCGACGCCCTTGCCGTCGCCATCTGCCATGCCAATCACGTCGGCCACCTGGCCGCTGTGGGGCGCCGAGCCGGCGCATAACCCGGCATGCCTCGGCAACAGGTACGGTCAGTGGTGAAAACACGGTGTTCTCCTGGACAGGCACCACGCGGCGGTGTCAGGGGGAGAACCGGAAAGGGACTTTTGTACAGACCTGGTTACAGAACCGATGATCGCCACCCTCAGGGGCATACTGGCCCACAAGCAATCCGGCCTGGTCGTGATCGATGTACAGGGCGTGGGCTACGAAGTCCTGGTTTCGGGCCGTACCTGCGACCGGCTGCCGGCTGCGGGCGAGGAGATTTTTTTACATATCCAGACCAATGTGCGTGAGGATGCCATCACCCTGTACGGGTTCGCCGACCAGGAAGAGAAGGAACTCTTCCTGCTGCTGAACACGGTTTCCGGCATCGGGCCCAAGCTGGCGCTCGCCATCCTGTCCGGCATGGGGGCGCGTGAGCTGTGCCGGGCCATCAACGGCAAGGACATGGCCCGCCTGACCGCGCTCTCCGGTGTGGGCAAGAAAACGGCCCAGCGGCTGTGCATGGAGCTGGGCGAGAAGGTGGTCGCCCTGGCCGCACCGGTCAGCGGTCCGGTGGCGGCCGGGCCTGCAGAAGCGCATACCGCGGAGGGCGCAGCCATGGAGGATGCGGCCTCGGCCCTGATCAACCTGGGCTATCCGCAGGCCATGGCCTGGCAGGCGCTGCGCAGCGTGCAGCAGCGTGATCCCGAGGCGGCCGCGGCCATGGAGGTGGCAGAGCTGATCCGGGAGGCCCTGCGGGCCCTGGCCTGAGGCCATGCCACCGGCAGCAATTCATGATGCGCCGCCGAACATGACGAGATGCGATGAATCTTGAAGAAGAACTGAGCGGCAAACGGCTGGTGGCCTCGGACGAGCAGGAGGAGGATCGCTCCCGTGACCTGGCCCTGCGGCCGCAGCGTCTTGATCAGTACATCGGCCAGGAGCAGGTCAGAGAGAGCCTGCGTATCTTCATCCAGGCGGCGCGCCAGCGGGGCGAATCCCTGGACCATGTCCTGTTCCACGGTTTTCCCGGCCTGGGCAAGACCACCCTGGCCTATATCATCGCCAACGAGATGGAGGCGGGCATCAAGGTGACCTCGGGCCCGGTGATCGAGCGGCCCGGCGACCTGGCCGCCATCCTCACCAGTCTCCAGGCCGGCGATGTCCTGTTCATCGACGAGATCCACCGCCTCAACCACGTGGTGGAGGAGATCCTCTACCCGGCCATGGAGGACTTTCAGCTCGATCTGGTCATCGGCCAGGGACCGGGCGCCCGGTCGGTGAAGATGGACCTGCCCCGCTTCACCCTGGTCGGCGCCACCACCCGCACCGGCCTGCTGACCCCGCCCCTGCGCGACCGGTTCGGCGTGGTGCTCCGGCTCGATTACTACAGCCCCGAGGAACTGGTGCAGATCGTCAAACGCTCCGCGGTCCTGTTCGGCATCGGCATCGACGACGAGGGGGCCCTGGAGCTGGGCCGCCGTTCCCGGGGCACGCCGCGCATCGCCAACCGGCTGCTGCGCCGGGTCCGGGACTACTCCCAGGTCGGTGGTCACCGGACCATCACCAGGGAGGTGGCTGACCAGGCCCTCACCATGCTGGCCGTGGACCGGTTCGGCCTGGACGAGATGGACCGGCGCATCCTGCTCACCCTCATCGACCGGTTCCAGGGCGGGCCCATCGGGATCGAGACCCTGGCCACCGCCGTCTGCGAGGAGAAAAACACCCTGGAAGATGTCTACGAGCCCTTTCTCATCCAGTCCGGCTTCCTGGTCCGGACCCCGCGGGGCCGGATGGCCACCCAGGCGGCCTATGAACATTTCAGGCGGCCCATGCGCAAGGGGCATGCCCGCCAGGCCGGACTCTTTGAATGAACCGGATTCCCGGGGATCATCCGGATCTGCAGGAAATAATGAAAAAAAAGACAGTCAGACATATTCAGGAGATGAAGGGCAGGGAGAAGATCGCCATGCTCACGGCCTACGATGCCGCCATTGCCGGCCTGCTGGACGGCTGCGGCATCGACATCCTGCTGGTGGGCGACTCCCTGGGCATGGTGGTGCTCGGCTACGAATCCACCGTGCCGGTGACCATGGAGGAGATGCTCCATCACGCGGCCGCCGTGCGCCGGGGCAGTCCCAATGCCCTGGTCATCGCCGACATGCCCTTTGGCTCTTTTCAGGTGAGCCCGGAGCAGGCGGTGGAAAACGGTCTCCGTTTCATGAAGGAAGGGGGCTGCGACGGGGTCAAGGTCGAGGGCGGCGGCGAGGTTTGCCGGACCGTGCGCGCCCTGGTCCGGGCCGGGGTTCCGGTCATGGGCCACCTGGGGGTCACCCCGCAGACCGCGGGGCTCCTGGGTGGCTATGGTGTCCAGGGCAGGAAGCCCGAGGCGGCGCGGCAGATGATCGCCGACGCCGACAGGCTGGTCGAGGCCGGGGTCTTTTCCCTGGTCCTGGAGTGTATCCCGGAGGAACTGGCGCAGGTGATCTCCGACCGGGTGGCGGTACCCACCCTGGGGATCGGGGCCGGCATCCACTGTGACGGCCAGGTCCTGGTGACCAATGACCTGCTCGGCCTGTTTGACCGGTTCACGCCGCATTTTGTCAAGAAATACCTTGAGCTGGCGCCCATGATCCGGGAGGCGGTGGCCGGGTTCCGTGACGATGTGCGCCAGGGGCGCTTTCCCGGCCCGGAGCACAGTTTCTCCTCGGATACGGACTTCAGTGATCTTGCCGGGTCCTGACATGGTGCTGGCCAGGATTCCGGAGCCCGAGCTGATGGAGGATACGGCCCAGGGCATGGCCTATGCCGAGGCCGATTTTTCCGGCCCCAATACCAGCTTTCTCCGTCTCTTTGCCGAGCTGTTCCCTGACTTTGCCGGTACAGGCCGGGTCCTTGACCTGGGCTGCGGCCCGGCCGATATCCTGATCCATTTCGCGCTCTGCCATCCCCGGACCCGCTGCCTCGGCATCGACGGCGCCGAGGCCATGCTGGCGCCGGGCCGCGAGGTGGTGACCCTGGAGCGACTCGGCGGCCGGGTGGAACTCTGCTGCCACCGCCTGCCCCTGGGCGCGGCGGAGTTCGGGAAGTTCGATGTCATCCTCTCCAACAGCCTGCTCCACCACCTGCACGATCCCCATGTCCTGTGGCGCACGGTCACGGACCTGGCCGCACCGGGCTGCCTGCTGCTGGTCATGGATCTCTCCCGGCCTCCCTCCACGGAGGCGGCCCGCAGGATCGTGGAGACCTATGCCGGTGACGAGCCGGAGATTCTGAAGACGGATTTTTATAACTCGCTCCTGGCATCCTTCCGGGTCGACGAAGTCAGGACCCAGCTCCGGCAGGCCGGCCTTCCCCTTGTGTGCCGGCAGATCAGCGACCGCCACCTTGCAGCCTGGGGCAGGGTGGGGATAGGGGAGTGACCGGACAGGGGATGCCGGCGCGCGGTTACCCGGCTCCGGACCCGACGAGTTCCCGTCCCTGTCTCATCGCGGCCACCTCCTGTACGGATTCCTTGCCAGGCTGGCGTTGAAGTAACGCCCGTCGCCGGTCACTTCCCTGCCCAGCCACGGCGGCCTCGGGAATTCCTGCACCTCCGAGGACAGCTCGATCTCCGCCACAATGAGCCCCTGGTTCTCGCCGGCAAACTCGTCGATCTCCCAGGTAAATCCTTCATACTCCACCAGGTAGCGCATCTTCTCGATCAGCGGCCCGGTGCAGAGCGTCTCCAGCATCTCGCGCGCATCGGTCAGCGGAATGGGATACTCGTATTCCGCCCGGGCCGCGCCGCGGCTTTTCCCCTTGATGGTCAGAAATCCCTTCTCCTCCACGGTCCGGACCCGCACCGTAACACCGCTGCCGCTCATGATGTAGCCCTGCCGGTAGAGCCGCCCCCGGGCGGACTGTCGCCAGGAGTCGTTGCGGAGCAGGAATTTTCTCTCTATCTCGATGGCCATGGTGATCGTCTCCTTCTGGTTTCGCGTCCTGTTTCGCCCTGCTTCCGGTGCAAGGTTTTTCTTCCAGTGCAAGATTTCACTTGCATCGGCAGGGCTGCATATCAGTGAAAATATCCGGGGGTGTTTCAGGTATATTTTGTTATATCAGTATGTTGTCTTGTCGGATTGGAGTGGAACGCCGCTTGCAAAGCCCATGATGGCGACCTGCCTGCAGGGGATGTCGGTCCGGCTGTTGTCGGGCCGCTCCAACCAGGCAACGTAAGCGGTCACAGGGCACCCCGTCTGCACGCGCTCGAACCTCCCGGTATGCGGGGTGGGTGGATAATTTTGTGAAGTTCGATCACGCACAGCTGTGGCACCCTGCAGCCGCTTGCAAGTCCTGTATTGATTCCGGGTGATTGGATATCCCGTGATCGGTAACCAAGCAACTGCTGCAAGGAGGAGTGACTATGACGGAAAAGGAAAAAAAAGACATTGACATCGAATTAACAGAGACCGAAGAGGCCTGGGACGAGGAGGCCGATGATCTGCGGCTCAAGTCCGTGGGCTGGAAAGAGCTCTATCTCAAGGAGGACTGGTGGGCCATCTGGCTTGCCCTGGGACTCATCGTCGTCGCCTACGGGTTTTTTGTTTCCGGCGGATCCATCAAGTGGATCGCCGTGCACCCGGCCCGCTGGAGCACCCTCACCCAGCTGTTTACCGATTTCAGCAATCATATCGTGCAGTACGTGGCCCAGTTCATCATGTGGCTCGTGGTCTTTACCCTCAGCCTCAAGGTGATGGGGATCAAACCCGGTGAGTTCATTCCCTCGTTCATCTTTGTCTATGTCTGTTCCATAGTCATCTTTATGGTCGGTGCCTGGGAGCACGCGCACCACTACAACCTGGAGCCGCCCCTGCTGGCCCTGGCCCTGGGCATGGTGATCGCCAACTTCATCGGCCTGCCCCGCTGGATGGATGCCGGCTTCCGGGTCGAATACTACATCAAGGTGGGCATCATCCTCCTTGGTGCCACCCTGCCGCTCACCCTGATCGTCTGGGCCGGCCCGGTGGCCATCGGCCAGGCCTCCATCGTGGCGGTCACGACCTTCCTGGTCATCTTTTTCGTCGGCCGCAGGCTGGGGCTTGACCGGAGGCTTTGCGCCACCCTGGGCGCGGGCGGTGCGGTCTGCGGGGTCTCCGGTTCCATCGCCATTGCCGGCGCTGTGGGCGCCAAGAAGGAACACGCCCCCATCGCCATCACCATGGTCATCCTCTGGGCCATTATCATGATCTTCTTCCTGCCCCTGGTTTCACGGCTCCTGCAGCTCCACACCGGTGTGGTCGGCGCCTGGGTCGGGACCTCCGAGTTCGCTGACGCAGCCGGATTCGCGGCCGCCCAGGCCTATGGCGACATGGCTGCCAATGTTCCCGGCATTCCCGGCAGTCCCGAGGACGCTGTCTGGGGGTTCACCCTGATGAAGGTCGTGGGCCGTGACATCTGGATCGGCATCTGGGCCTTTGTCATGGCTATCATCTCCACCACCTTCTGGGATCGCAAGAGCGGCACCAAGCCCAACCCGGCCGAGATCTGGTGGCGTTTCCCCAAGTTCGTGCTCGGGTTTTTCGTGGCCTCCATCATCATGACCCTGATCTCCAGCCAGTACTCGCTCCAGGAGTACAACGAGGTCCTCAAGCCCATGCTGGTGGCGCCCATCAAGTCCCTGAGGACGTGGGCCTTCATCTTCTGCTTCTTCAGCATCGGCCTCACCACCCGTTTCCGGGAGCTGGCCTCGGCAGGAACCAAGCCGTTCTGGGCATTCACCAGTGGTGTTGTCGCCAATGTCGCCCTGGGTTTTGTCCTCTCGTCCATCGTCTTTGCCCACTACTGGCAGAACCTGTCCCACTGATCCGGGACCGGGTTCAGGAGCGGACCGGGTGTGATACGGCCCCGGCTGCCTGGCCGGGGCGGAACCGGCGGATTGCAACTGCCACGGCCGGAGCGAATGCCAAGCTCCGGCCGCGGCCTTTCCTGACAGAGGAGGATGGCATGCGAGTGGCACGAGAGAAGAAGATCTGTCTCAACTGTCTGTTTTTCAGAAATGACCCGGCATTCCTTGAATCCGAGTTCAAGGGCTGGATAACCCTGGGCTCGGCCTATGGTTCGGTGCGCAAGGATGACGGCATCTGCTCCCGGCACGAGGAATACCTTTCAGCCTACGACTGGTGCAATCAGTTCAGGCCGGGACCGCGCCTGGATCCCGGCGCTTCCTGAGCCCGGGGAACTCCCGGTGCGTCATTCTCCCTTTCGTCTGCCGCGGAACCGGTCCGCCGAGATATCATAACGCTTCAGGAGCTGCTGCATGGACTGGCGCTCGATGCCGGCCTGTTTGGCCGCCCGGGAGACATTGCCCCCGGTTTGCTCCAGGAGGCGGGTCATGTAGTGGACCGTGAATTTTTTCAGGATCGCCCGCTTGGCCTCAGGGTAGGTGCGTTCACAGAGGTCGGCTTCGTGCCCGTCGGGCCGGGGCAGGGCCGAGAGTTCGCAGTCAAAGTCCTGCGGTCTGAGCTGTTCATCCTTGGCAAAGATGAGGGCTCGCTTGATGGCGTTCTGCAGCTCCCGGACATTGCCGCTCCACCTGCGCGCCACGAGGTAACGCAGGGCCTGGTCGGACATTTTTTTGTTCGTCCCCAGTTCCCGGTTGTAGCGGGCAAGGAGATGGCTGGCTATGAGCGGGATGTCCTCGGGGATATCCCGCAGCGGCGGCGTCTGGATGGCCACGCAGGCAAGCCGGTGGTACAGGTCCTCCCGGAAGCCGCCGTCCCTGATCTTTTCCTGCAGGTTCTGGTTGGTGGAGGCCAGGATCCGGACGTCGACGGCCCGGGTGCGGTCGTCACCCAGGGGGCGGAGTTCCTTGTCCTGCAGGACCCGCAGAAGTTTGGTCTGCAGGGTGAGGGGCATGTCGCCGATCTCGTCGAGCACGATACTGCCGCCGTCGGCCGCGACAAAGAGCCCTGCCCGGTCGGAGCGGGCGCCGGTGAAGGCGCCCTTGCGGTGCCCGAAGAGCTCGCTCTCCAGGATCTCCTCCGGAATGGCCGCGCAGTTGACCGTGACCAGGGGACCGTCGGCCCGGTCGCTGAGATCATGGATCATTCTCGCCACCAGCTCCTTGCCGGTTCCGGTCTCGCCGGTGATGAGCACGGTGATATCGGTTTTCGCCACCAGGTTGATGGTTTCCACCAGCCTGGTCATGACCGGAGACTGGCCGATGAGCCGGTCGTTGACCTCCCGTTCCCGCACCCGCCTGGTCAGGTTGCGGGTCCGCCGCTTGAGGGCCTCGTGCTCCAGCGCCTTTCTCAGGGTGTGCAGGAGGCGTTCCTCGTCAAAGGGCTTGGTGATGAAGTCGTAGGCGCCCAGCTTGAGTGATTCCACCGCCTTCTCGATGCTTCCGTAGGCCGTCATCATGATGACGATGGCGTCCCGGTTCCCGGCCTTGATCCGCTGCAGCAGTTCCAGCCCGTCCATGCCCGGCATGCGGATGTCGGTCACCACCACGTCGCAGCCATGGCGCTGCAGCAGTTCCAGGGCCCGGGCTCCGTTGTCGGCGCACTGGATATCCACCTCCAGCTCCGACCGGAAGAGCCGTGTCAGGAATTCCAGCATGTCGGGCTTGTCGTCGACGATCAGTACCGATTGCCTGTTCATGACCTCTTCTCCTCCAGGGGAAGCCGGAACCAGAATGTCGTTCCCTTGCCGACTTCACTGGTGAACGATATCTCGCCGCCGTGCTCTTCCACAATACCGTAACTCACCGAGGTCCCCAGTCCGGTGCCCTGGCCCGGCTCCTTGGTGGTGAAAAAGGGCTCAAAGACCTTGTGCCGGATGTTGCAGGGGATGCCGCAACCGGTATCGGTAAACGAGACCCGGACCATGTTGTCTGCAGTCTCGTGGCGGGTGGTGACCAGGATACTGCCCTTGCCGTCGATGGCCTGGGCCGCGTTGATCAGGAGGTTGAGGCAAACCTGCCTGATCCGGTCCACGGACATGGGCACCGGCGGAACATCGGGCGCAAAATCTGTCCTGATCTCGATCCCCTTGGCCGCGAATTCGCCGTCCACCACCTCGATGACCGACCGGATGGTCTCGGCAATGTCGGCCGGAACAAGGCGGCTGTCCGCCTGGCGGGAGAAGTTGAGCAGGTCCTCGACGATCTTCTTGCACATGGCGGCATTGTTGCGGATGACCTGCAGGTCCCTCCGTACCCGGTCATCATCGGTACCCTTGAGGAGCAGCCCGGTATAGCCCATGACGATACTCAAGGGGTTGTTGATCTCGTGGGCCACGCCGGCGGCGAGCTGGCCGATGGAGGCAAGCTTCTCGGCCTGGCGGATCTGCTGCTCCATGCGTTTCCATTCACCGATATCCTTGATGATGCACTCGTAGCGGCATCGCTGCCGGTGCTTGTCCTGCTGCCGGGTGGCGGTGATCAGGACATCGATCTCGTCGCCGTCCCGTTTCCTGAACCTGGCCTCGAAGTCCTTGACAAAGCCGGCGGTCTCCATCTGTTCGAGAAAGGCGGTGCAATGCTCCTGCCGGACAAAGAAGTCATGGATGGTGACACTGCGCATGAAGTCATCCCGGTTCTTGCAGCCGAAGAGCTCGATGCCGGCATTGTTGACATCCACCATCAGGCCGTCGCAGTCGGTGACGATGATGCCGTCCTTTGATCCCTCGAAGATCTGCCGGTACTTGGCCTCCGAGGCCCGCAGGGCATCCTGCGATTTCTTCAGGTGGCCGATCATCCGGTTGAAGGATTCGCCCAGCTCCGCGATCTCGTCGCTGCCCTTGACATCCAGGCTCACGTCCAGCCCCTTTTCGCCGCTGACCACGGACTTGAAAAAGGCGCTGGCCCGCTTCAGCGGCCGGACCGCGACCACGTAGTGAAAATAGTTGAGCAGCAGCAGGACCACGGTCAGGATCACCAGGCCGAGGAGAAAGATGCCGAAGGCGGCCTGGCGGATCTTGGAGAAGGTCGGATCCACGGGAACGGCGATGGACTCCAGGCCCACCACCTCGCCCACCTTCCAGTTGTGGCCGTGGTCGGCGCCGTAACGACTCAGGAGTGACGCGGGCGCCAGGGCGGGATCGCCATGGCAGAGGAGGCAGGAGGATTCCATGCGCACAGCCTTGAGGCGGATGAAATATTGCCTGCCCTCCCTGGTCACGAGGCCCTTCCAGCTGGTGGCGCCGGCGGGGGCGTCGGCAAAGCGGCGGATAAAGGACTCCTCGAACCCGTCGGCCCGGTTGTTCGGATTCATGGGATTGAGCGCCACCCGGCGGTAGACATTGCTGGGAAAGCGTCTGATGAAGCGGGCCATGATTTTCTTGTTGACCACCGAGGTGGACATGGCCTCGCTGATAAACTCGTCCCTGGGCAGCAGGTGCAGCATTCTGGGACGGAGATCGTCGCGGACGAACTCCATGGTGGCATCGATGAAGCCCAGGGTGAATCCGGTCTTCTGGTAGATCTCGTCCAGGTAGAGATCCCGGACATAGGAGTAGAAGAAGATGGAGACGATGCAGTCCGTGGCAAACAGGATCAGCCCCATGCCGAGCATGACCTTGGTGGTCAGTTTCAGTCCCCTGAATTTCACGTGCCCGGTCCCCGGTTGTCCATCCTCCAGTATGCCACACGGCACCGCTGCCGGCCCGTGGTGCACGGGCCGGGCCGGATGTCCGGCAGCAGGGGCATGCTTCGTGCCCCATGGTGACGAGTCGGCCGATATCGGTCAAATGCCATCCTTCAGGGTAGCACATGCCCCGCAGCCTGACAAGGGGTGCCTGCCGGGAGCCCCTGTCGGGCTGCCTGCCGGCGGCAAAACAATGGAACCATGGGCCGGATCCGATGCCTGGCCGCCGGTGTGAGGGCCGGTCCGGAACCGGTCGCAACGGATCCGAGAATTCCGGACCGGGGGTGGAAGAAAGAATTGACAATCTTCTTTCTCTTGGCTAGCGTCCTGTCACCCGTGAAAGACAACCCCCGAGAACTCTGGAGGATGCGATGAGAACGTTGATTGCTGATCTATTTGGTAAGTCGCCCTTTGGTCCCATCGTGGAACACAGCAAAAAGGTTCATGAGTGCGTGGAGCTGCTCTGGCCGCTCATGGAGGCCCTGGTGGCGGAAGAGTATGGCACGATCCGCAAGCTGCATTCCAAGATGTCCCGTCTCGAACATGAAGCCGACCTGATCAAGCACGAGATCCGCAGTTTCATCTCCAGGCGCTATTTCCTCCCCGTTGACCGTTCCGACCTGGTCAACTTCCTTGCCCGCCAGGAAAAGATCGCCGACCTTGCAGAAGACTTTGCCGTTGTCCTCACCCTCCGCGACACCCGTGTCCATCCCTCCATCCATGATCTTTTTTTCAGTTATCTGAACCAGGTCTTCCAGGTCAGCGGCACCCTGCTCACCGCGGCGGTGGAATTCAAGAATCTTGCCGAAGCCGCTTTCGCCGGCGCCGAGGCGGAGTCGGTCCTCCATCTTATCGAGAACCTGGGCGAAGAGGAGTGGAAGACCGACAAGCTCTCACGGAAGCTGTCCCGCGCGGTCTATGCCCTGGAAGGAGAAGAGGATCTGCTCAATATCCTCTTTTACGAGAAGATGGTGATCATGCTCGGCTCCATCGCCAACCAGGCCGAGAACGCCGGTGACTATCTCCGGGTCATGATAGAAAAACGATAACAGGCACCCCGTCTCTGCACGGTCGCCCGGGCCCGCGCATGGAGGGCCTGCAGCGAGCCGGCACGCCTGCACAGATACGGAACATGCGTGCCGATTTACGGTTTTGAGGACGTGAAAACAGCAAGTTGTTAATCCCGTGATCAGGTGCATGCGGCAGGGCTGCCGGCCCCGGACATTGCACAACTGCCAGAGAAGAAAGAAATGGACTTCTATATCATCGGTCTGACGGCCCTCCTCGGTCTGTACATGGCATGGAACATCGGTGCCAACGATGTGGCAAACTCCATGGCCGACGCAGTGGGATCCAAGGCGATATCCATCCGCAACGCGGTCATTGCCGCCGGCATCTGCGAGTTCGCCGGTGCGGTCCTGGTCGGCGCCCAGGTCACCAATACCGTCCGCAAGGGCATTGTCGACCCGTCGGTGCTGATGGCCATGCCCGGTATCACCGGCCAGGAGGCGGCCATCATCCTGGTGATCGGTATGTCGGCGGCCCTGCTCTCGGCCGCCTTCTGGCTTCATTTTTCCACCATGTACGGCATGCCGGTCTCCACCACCCATTCCATTGTCGGCGCCGTGGCCGGGTTCGGCGTGGTGGCCGCGGGCTGGCATGCGGTCAACTGGGCCAAGATGGGCCAGATCGTCGCCTCCTGGTTCATCTCGCCGGTGGCAGGCGGCATGATGGCCTTTCTGCTCTTCAAGTACATCTCCGGGTCCATCCTCGGCAACGACCGCCCGGCCCGGGCGGCCATCGTGCACATTCCGATCATCACCTTCATGCTGTCCGCCACGGTCCTGCTCGCCACCATCTACAAGGGGCTCAAGCACGTGATCAAGAATATCGCGTGGCTCACCGACAGCCGGGCCCTGACCCTGTCGTTGGCCGCGTCCCTGGTGGCGGCGGTCGCCTCTTACTTTGTGGCCAGGAGCCGTCTCGCCGGCCGCGAGGAGCTGCCCCTGGGCGAGCAGCTCGAGGCGGTCGAGCGGATGTTCGTGCCCATGGTGGTGATCAGTTCCTGCTCAGTGGCCTTTGCCCATGGCGCCAATGACGTGGCCAACTCGGTGGGACCGCTGGCCGCCATCGTCCATGTCCTCCGGACCTCCACCATTGACATGAAGGTACCGGTGCCCCTCTGGATCCTGGCCCTGGGCGGCGGCGGCATCGTCCTGGGACTGGCCACCTACGGCTACAAGGTCATGATGACCGTGGGCACCAAGATCACCGAGATCACGCCGTCGCGCGGCGTGGCCGCAGATATCGCGGCCACGGCCACGGTCCTGGCCTGCACCAGGCTGTCACTGCCCGTATCCACCACCCATACCCTGGTCGGCGCCATCCTGGGGATCGGCCTGGCCCGCGGGCTCGGCGGCATCAACCGACGCATCGTCACCTCCATCTTCGGCTCCTGGCTCTTCACCGTGCCCGCGGCCGCCATCATGTCGGTCATCTTCTTTGTCACCGGCAAGTTTTTCTTCTTCGACATGCTGCGCCAGGTGATCAGCCCCTGAACCGGTAACCGGCCCGAAACCGCCACCGCCCGGGGTCTCGATCCGGATCCGGTCTCCCGCGCTGGTTCTGATCTCGTTTTTTGCGCCCAGGCTGATGTGTCGTCCGTCCCTGCGGATGATGGTGTTGCGGCCCCTGGCCCCGGGCTCGCCCCCGGCCAGGCCATAGGGGGCGAACACCCGCCGTTCCGACAGGATGGAGACCTGCAGGGGCTCGAGAAACTCGATCTCCCGCACCAGGCCGTCGCCGCCCCGGTATTGCCCGGCTCCGCCCGACCCCCTGCGGATGGAGAATTCCCTGAGCAGGACCGGGAAACGCTGTTCCAGGACCTCCGGGTCCGTGATCCTGGTGTTGGTCATGTGGGTGTGCACCCCGGACTGGCCGTGCCAGGTGGGGCCGGCCCCGGCGCCGCCGCCGATGGTCTCGTAATACCCGAATGTCTCGGCGCCGAAGGTGAGGTTGTTCATGCAGCCCTGGGAGGCAGCGGCCATTCCGAAGGCCCTGAGGACCACGTCCACGATCCGCTGGGAGGTGAGCACGTTGCCGCCCACCACCGCGGCCGTGGGCGATGGCGAGAGCAGGCTGCCCTCCGGGATCCTGATCCGCACCGGCCGCAGGCAGCCGTCGTTGAGCGGCAGCTCGCTCTTGATCAGGCAGCGCAGGCAGTAGAGCACCGCTGACCTGGTCACGGCCCGGGGTGCATTGCAGTTGCCCCAGGTCTCGGGCCCGGTGCCGCTGAAGTCGAACACCGCGCTGCGCCGCTCCCTGTCGATGGTGAGGGCCAGACGGATCTCGGTGCCGTCGTCCATGAAGTCACGGGCCCGGATTGTGTCTAGCGCGGCCAGCCCGCGTTCCCGCGACAGGAAGACCAGCCTTTCGCGTACCGCCTCCTCGGCCGCGTCCTGGACATGTTGCATGTAGGCCTGCACCACATCCAGGCCGTAATGCTCCACCATCTCCAGCACCAGCTCCACGCCCTTGGTGTTGGCCGCCACCTGGGCCCTGAGATCGGACAGGTTGTCGGCCGGCCGCCGGCTGGGGCTGCTCGCCGGCCGGCCGGGCCCGGTCCTGGTCCGGCCCGGCGCCAGAAGCAGCTCCAGGACCGCCTCTTCCCGGAATATTCCGTCCCGTACCAGGGTGCAGGATTCGATGCAGGCCCCCTCCTCGGCGAGTTCTTTTGAGTTCGGCGGCATGGAACCGGGCGAGATGCCGCCGATGTCGGCATGGTGGCCGCGGCTGGCAAGCCAGAAGATGATATCGTCATTGCGGAAGACCGGCGTTATGACGGTCATGTCGGGCAGGTGGCTGCCGCCGGCCGCCGGATGGTTGGACAGAAGCACGTCGCCGGGCCGGATGTCGTCGCCCCGGCGCCGGATCTGCTCCCGTACCGCCTCGCCCATGGAGCCGAGGTGGATGGGCACGTGCGGGGCATTGGCCACCAGGTCGCCGGCGGCGTTGAACAGGGCGCAGGAGAAGTCACGCCGCTCCTTGATATTGGTGGAGATGGCCGTCTTCTCGAGCATTCTTCCCATCTGCTCGGCAATGGACATGAACAGGTTGCTGAAGATGGCAAGCTGGACAGGGTCGACCCGGGTGGAGGGAGCCCGCTGCCCGGTCTCCGGTTCCACCGTGATCCTCACGTCGCCATACTCGGTGATCCGTGCCGTGCAGCGCGGTTCCACCAGGATGGTGGTGGTGTCCTGGATCAGGATGGCCGGGCCGGGGATCTCGTGGAACAGGGGCAGGGCGTCCAGCCGGTAGACCGGGGTCTCGTGCCAGCGGCCGTCAAGGTGGCAGTCCCTGGTGCCGAGCAGGGCGGCCCCGGCATCCCTGCCCGCGGCCGGGGGTCTGCGTCGCTGCAGACCGCTGCTCCTGCCGACGGAACGGACCCGTAGGTCGTCCACCAGGATCTCCCGGTCCTGGAGGGTAAAACCGAACTCCCGCCGGTAGGCCCGGCAAAAGGCGCCGGCAAAGTCCCGGTCACCCGGTTCTGCGATCATCAGGGCCGTGTCCGTGCCCTGGTAGCGGAGATTGAGATAGCGCCGCGTGCAGATGGCCCCCTCGGCAAAGCCCTGGTCGCGCAGTTCCTGCCGGGTCAGGGTGACCAGCCTGTCCAGGCCGGTCCGGATCCGGTCCAGGTTCCCGGGGCTGAGGGTCAGGGAGGCCGGCTGCTGCCGCTCGCTCACCACGTCGGCCCGGCCGATGCCGTAGGCCGACAGGATGCCGGAGAAGCGGTGGATGAAGATGGTCCTGATTCCCAGCCTGCGGGCGATGCCGCAGCAGTGCTGGGGCCCGGCGCCGCCAAAGGTGGCCAGCACATGTTCCTTGATGTCAAAGCCACGCTGGACCGAGATCTCCCGGATGGGCCGGACCATGACCTCGTTGGCCACGTCGATGAAGCCCTGGGCCACCTCTTCCACGGTCAGTGGGGGCCGGCCCTTTTTGCGGTAACAGGTGTTGATCGTCTCGGCCAGGGCCGCCATGGCCTGCCGGGCCGCTTCGAGATCCAGGGGCTGGTCCTCGCCGGGCCCGAAGATGCGGGGGAAGAAATCGGCCTGGATCCGGCCCAGGACCAGGTTGGCGTCGGTGATGGCGAGGTGACCGTTTTTCCGGTAGCAGACCGGGCCGGGATGGGCGCCGGCCGACTCCGGTCCCACCACGAACATGCTGTTGGTAAAGAAGAGACGGCTGCCGCCGCCGGCGGCCACGGTCCTGATGTCGAGCTGCGGCGCCCGGATGCGGACGCCGGCTGTCCTGTTTTCCAGGCGCAGTTCGTAGTCACCGGCAAAGCGGGAGACATCGGTGGAGGTACCGCCCATGTCGAAGCCGATCACCGGCCGCGGATCGTGCGGATCAAAGGCCGTGCTGGCATAGCCGACCACGCCGCCGGCAGGGCCGGAGAGGATGGCCCGGGAACCGCTGAACCGCCCGGCGTCGGTGAGACCGCCGTCCGACTGCATGAAGAGGAGGCTGGTCCCCTGCAGCCGGTTGCTGAACCGTTTGCGGAACCCGGACAGGTAGCTGCGGATGTGGGGATTGAGGTAGGCGTCCACCAGGGTGGTGTCGCCCCGGGCCACGATCCTGATCATGGGTATGACCTCGCTGGAGAGCGAGACCTGGTCAAAGCCCATCTCCCTGGCCAGGCGGCCGGCGGCCTGTTCATGGCCTGGCCAGGCATAGCCGTGCATGAAGACGATGGCCACGCTGGTGATCCCGCGCGCCCGGATCGTCTCCAGCTCCCCGCGCAGGGCGGCAAGATCAATGGGGCGCAGGATCAGGAAGCGGTCGCCGGTGACGCCGCGGACCACCTGCGTGTCCCCTTGGTCTTCGTCCGGCCGCAGCAGCCTGATCCGTTCGTCCACCTCCACCACCTCGCGGTGGAGGATCTCCGGCCTCCGGATCTCCAGGTCAAAGAGATCGGGACGGTCCTGGTAGCCGATGCGCAGGATGTCCCTGAAGCCCCTGGTCACCAGCAGGGCACAGGGCGCGCCTTTGCGCTCCAGGAGGGCATTGGTGGCCACCGTGGTACCCATCCGGATCCAGTCGATGCACTCCTCGGCCACCCGGTCCGGCGACACGGGCCGGCCGAGTACTTCCTCCAGGATACGGCGGATGCCCTCCCTGGGCGCGTCCTCGTAGTTGTCAGGATCCTCGGACAGCAGCTTGACGATTCTGAACCCCGGCTCGCCGGGAACCTCGGCATAGACATCGGTGAAGGTGCCGCCCCGGTCGATGGAGAAGCGGAACCCATTTAGTGGTTTTACGGACATGGGCTTTGTGCTAGACTGCAGAAAGAGGATCGTGTCCCGGCCGTCCGGGCCGGGAATCTTCTTGACACCCGCGGCCACGCCTGGTATCAGACGGCAACCCGGCCGGGTGCGGACAGGGCCGGCAGCGCCGGGTGAATTCCTCAGCAACGGTATAGCATGTCACGAATCTATCTGCAGAGTTTTTTTATATTTTTCCTGGTCTGCCTTCCTGTGGCCGTTCCCGGTTTCGCAGCGGTGGAGGCCCCTTCCTCCGCAGCGGCCAGGGACGATGTCCTGGTGACCATCGCAGAGGCGGTCAGGCAGTACAAAGCCGGCGATTATGCCGGCGCCGTCTCCAACCTGGACTATGCCTCCCAGCTCATCCGGCAGAAGAAGAGCGAGAAGATGAAGGAGCTGCTGCCGCCGCCCCTTGCCGGATGGCAGGCGGGCGACGCCACGGCCCAGGTCATGGGCACGGCCGTGTTCGGCGGCGCGCTCACGGTCAGCCGGGAATATAAAAAAGGACCCTCCTCGGTGTCCATAGAAATTGTCTCGGATTCACCCGTACTGCAGCAGGTCATGATGATGATCAAGAACCCCATGTTTGCCGGGGCCGGCGGCGGTCACCTGGAGACGATCAAGGGCCAGCGGGCCATTGTCAAGTACGATGACCAGAGCCGCAGCGGTGATGTCAATATCGTGGTGGCCGGCCGTTTCATGGTCACGGTCAAGGGACGGCAGGTGACCAAGGACGAGCTGGTGGCCTATACCAGGGCCATAGATTTCAAGGCCCTGGCCGGCGGTTGACGGGGCAGGCCGCGTGGTTCGCCCTCTCCGCGCGGGGCCGGGACCTGAGGGTCCCGTGCCGGGGATACCCGGGCACAGGGAGGGCAGGAGATCGTTTCTCCCGGGGAGTGCTGCAGAGGTTTTTCCCGTGCGAGAACGGAACCCCTGTTACACCTGGTGTAGAATTGGCCTTCTTCCGGTAACAGGGGTTTTTTTTATCAGGACCTTGATGGAGCGGTTTCCACTTTGCCCCGGGATGCGGGCCCTGTGGTGTTTTATCGGGGTTCAGCCAGCATGGAACACCGCACGGGGAAGCAGACCGGGGCATGATGGACGTCCCGGAAGGTTTCATCCATCTGCAACTTTTAAAAAAGAGAAGCCGTTGTTCATAACCAGTCGCAGACGGCCGAAACGCTCAAGCCAGGGTACGGTTTCAGCCCGCCGCCGGGCGGTGCGGCGACTGCCCTGAAGCCAGGAGAAAGACGTGGCTGCGGACAAGGAGAAAAACCGGCAGCAGTATAACCGGCCCATCACCGACGAGGCGATTTTCAAGGTCACCAAGGAGATCGTGGTCAAGTTCATCGAGGTCGGCCGCCTGACACCGGCCAACTTCGAGGAGGCCTACGAGAAGATCTATGCCACGGTCAGACGGTCGGTGCGTGACGAATGAGTGATGAGGCCAGGCTCGACCCGGCGCTGAACCGGCTGCCGGCCGGGGTGCATCATATCCACGTTATGGGGATCTGCGGTACCGGTATGGCCGCCCTGGCCGGGATGCTGCAGGACGAGGGGTTCCGTGTCACCGGATCGGACAGCAATGTCTATCCACCCATGTCCGATTTCCTGGCCGGTGCCGGGATCGACGTGCTTGACGGCTATGACGCCCGCAACCTGGAGCCGCGGCCGGACCTGGTCATTGTCGGCAACGTCATCCGCGCGGTCAACCCGGAGGCGGTCCGCCTGGCCGAACTGGAGATCCCTTATCTCTCCATGCCCCAGGCCCTGGCCGCCTTTTTCCTCCAGGCCCGCAGGCCACTGGTGGTGGCCGGGACCCACGGCAAGACCACCACCTCGTCGCTCCTGGCCACGGCCCTGCACCGGGCCGGCGCCGGGCCCGGCTTCATGATCGGCGGCATTGTCGAGGCCTTTGGCCGCAATTCCCTGGTCGGCTCCGGTCCCTGGTTCGTGGTCGAGGGCGACGAGTACGATACCGCCTTTTTCAACAAGGTCTCCAAGTTCCTGCACTACCGGCCCCACTGCGCCATCCTCACCTCCATCGAGTTCGACCATGCTGATATCTTCTCTGATCTCGACATGATCAGGGATTCGTTTGCCCGCTTCGTCCGCCTGATCCCCGAAGACGGGGCCCTGGTCGCCTGTCTCGATGATCCGGTGGTGGCCGGGGTCGCCGGGCTGGCCGCCTGCCCGGTGATCTCTTATGGCACGGGCGATCAGTGTTGCTGGCAACTCAGGGACCTGGAAGTGGAGGGGTTGAACAGCCGTTTCTCCGTCGTCCGGGACGGCCGACTCTACGGCCGCTTCACCCTGCCCATGCCCGGGCTCCACAACGGACTCAATGCCCTGGCCGTCATTGCCCTCATGGACCACCTCGGCGTTGGCGTGGAAACCATCGGTATCGGCCTGGCCTCGTTTGAGGGCGTCAGGCGGCGGCAGCAGGTACGCGGCACGGCCGGCGGTGTCACCGTGATCGACGATTTTGCCCACCATCCCACCGCGGTCCGGGAGACGGTCAGGGCCCTGCGGCTGGCCTGGCCGGACCGCAGGCTGATCGTGGTCTTCGAGCCCAGGACCAATTCCAGCCGCCGCGCCATATTCCAGGATCAGTACGCCGGCGCCTTTGACGGCGCCGACCTGGTGGTGGTGCGGGAACACGTCCCCCTGGACAACGTGCCCGCCGGGGAGCAGTTCTCCTCATCCCGCCTGGTCCGGGACCTGGAGGCGCAGGGGAAGCAGGCCCTCTACTTTCCCGATACCGACGCGATCCTTGATCATCTCGGCGCCCACTGCCGGCAAGGCGACGTGGTCGCCATCCTCTCCAATGGCGGATTTGATAATATCCACCAACGGTTACTGTCCCGTCTCCGGTGATTTGTCTTGACAGGCGGCCCTGCCTGGTTGTATACAATTCTGAATAGCCATTCATTATTTTTACGGGAACTGCGTCCGTGATTCCGGCCTGCAGATGGTGTCCCGGGCCGGGAAATCTGCGGGAAAACCGGCAGCCCGGTGGAAGGCCCGCATGCCCCGGAGGGCATTGCTGCCCGGGCTCCGGGAATCAGCCTTTCGGTCATGCCAAGGAGTTGCTCTATGAAGATCGCGGTGATGAAAGAGACTCATCCGGGTGAGACCCGGGTGCCCATGATCCCGCCCACAGTGGCCAAGCTGGTCAAGCTCGGTGCCGAGGTCGTTGTCGAGACCGGGACCGGGCTGACCTGCCGTCACCAGGACAGCGACTATACCGCTGCCGGGGCGGTCATCGGTAAGTCGCGGGAGGAGATGCTCGGCAGTGCCGACATGGTGCTCCGGCTGCGCAAGCCGCCGAAAGAGGAGATCGGGCGGATGAAGCGCGGCTGCATCCATGTCAGTTACCTCGATCCCTTCAACGAGCAGGAACTGGTGGATGCCCTGGTCGAGGCGGGAATCAGCGCGGTCAGCCTGGAGATGATTCCCCGCTCCACCGTGGCCCAGAAGATGGACGTGCTCAGCTCCCAGGCCAACCTGGGTGGCTATGTGGCGGTGATCCTGGCCCAGGATCACCTGGACAAGGTCTTTCCCATGATGACCACCCCGGCCGGCACCATCAAGCCGGCGCGGGTCTTCATCATCGGGGTCGGCGTGGCCGGCCTGCAGGCCATTGCCACGGCCCGCAGGCTCGGCGCCCGGGTCGAGGCCTTTGATACCCGGCCGGTGGTGGAGGAACAGGTCAGGTCCCTGGGGGCCAAGTTCGTCAAGGTGGACCTGGGCGAGACCGGCCAGACCAAGGACGGCTATGCCAAGGAACTCACCCCGGAGCAGCTCCGGAAACAGAAGGAGGGCATGGCCAGGGCCTGCGCCCAGGCCGACGTGGTCATCACCACGGCCCAGCTCTTTGGCCGGCCCGCTCCCCGGATCATCGACCGTCCCATCATCGCCGGCATGCAGCCGGGCAGCGTCATCGTCGATATGGCGGTGGAGACCGGCGGCAACGTGGAGGGGTCCGAGGTGGACAAGGTGGTGGACATCGAGGGTGTCAAGGTGATCGGCCTGGGCAACCTGCCCGGCCGTGTGGCCCGGACCGCGAGCCAGATGTATTCCGCCAACCTGGGCAACTTTGTCGATCATTTCTGGGACCGGGAGGCCGGAACCTTCCGGCTGGACCTGGAAAACGAGATCATCCGGGGAGCGCTCATCACCCATGACGGCGCCCTGTTCAGTGAGACCTACAAGAGCATCATGAAAAAGTGAGGAACCCCATGGAAGCGGTTTACCTGACCTTTGTCTTTGTCCTGGCGATCTTTCTCGGTTTTGAACTGATCTCCAAGGTTCCGTCCATCCTGCACACACCGCTCATGTCCGGGTCCAACGCGATTTCCGGCATTACCCTCATCGGCGCCCTGGCATCGCTGCAGACAGACCACCACGGCTTCACCGCCTTTCTCGGTACCCTGGCGGTCATCTTCGCCACCATCAACGTGGTGGGCGGTTACGCCGTGACCAACCGGATGCTCGAAATGTTCAAGAAAAAGGATGAGGGAGGTGCCAAGTGAACATGAGTATGATCGGCATCAACTTTGTCTACGTCATCTCGGCGGCCCTCTTCATCTTCGGCCTCAAGATGCTCAGCTCGCCGGCCACCGCCCGCCGGGGCAACCTGGTCTCGGCCCTGGGCATGCTGCTGGCCATCGTGGTCACCCTGCTGGCCCAGGGACTGGATTACAAGTGGATCATCCTGGGCATGGGGGTGGGTACGGTGATCGGCCTGGTGGCCGCCTACCGGGTCGAGATGACCGCCATGCCGGAGATGGTGGCCCTGTTCAACGGCTTTGGCGGCATCGCCAGCCTGCTGCTTGCCTGGAGCGAGTATCACCAGTACCCGGAGATGTCCGTCTTCATCGCCACGGTCGCCTTTCTCTCCGCCTTCATCGGCGGGGTCACCTTCACCGGCTCCATGGTGGCCTATGGCAAGCTGGCCGGCCGGATCAACACCAAGGCCATTCTCTTCAAGGGGCAGCACCTGATCAACGCGGCCATCCTTCTGCTCGCCATCGGCGCCGCCGTGCTCTTCAGCATGCACCCGGCCTCGGGGGGCGGCTATGCCCTCTTCCTGTTCATCGTTGTCCTGGCGCTGGCCTTCGGCGTCACCTCCACCATTCCCATCGGCGGAGCGGACATGCCGGTGGTCATCTCGCTGCTCAACAGCTATTCCGGCCTGGCCGCCTGTGCAGCCGGTTTCGTGATCTCCAACAACATCCTCATCGTTGCCGGTGCCCTGGTCGGCGCCAGCGGCATCATCCTGACCAATATCATGTGCAAGGCCATGAACCGGTCGCTGGCCAATGTCCTCTTTTCCGGTTTCGGCGCCGTGACCCAGGCCGGGGGCAGCGGGGCGGAGCAGGGCGAGATCCGGCCGGCCTCGGCCGAAGATGTCTACTACATCCTGGAAGCGGCCGATTCGGTGGTCTTTGTACCCGGTTACGGGCTGGCAGTGGCCCAGGCCCAGCATGTGCTGCGCGAGCTGGGTGACCTGCTGGAGGAAAACGGCACCGAGGTCAGTTATGCCATCCATCCCGTGGCCGGCCGTATGCCGGGCCACATGAACGTCCTGCTCGCCGAGGCCAATGTGCCCTACGATCAGCTGGTGGAGATGGACGACATCAATCCGCGCATGGACTCTGTGGATGTCTGCGTGGTCATCGGCGCCAATGATGTCGTCAATCCGGCCGCCCTGGAGGACGAGTCCAGTCCCATCTACGGCATGCCGATCATCGAGACCTTCCGGGCCAAGACGGTCATAGTCCTGAAGCGGTCCATGAGCCCCGGTTTTGCCGGCATTCAGAACGCGCTCTTCTTCCGGCCCAATACCAGGATGTTCTTTGGTGACGCCAAGGCCTCCATCCAGGCCCTGATCACCGAATTCAAGGGAAGCGACTGATTCCCGACTGGAAACTTGGAGTGCAGGGACATATACTGGAAACGGGATGGTCCTGCTTTCCGGCGGATGGCTGCGTCGGGTACGGGACAGAGGCTGTCCCGCCGCCATGGCCGGACTACCGGGAAGATATCTTCCCCGGAAAAACAACAGAAACCAGGGCATTCTTTCCCCGGGACGGAAAGCGGTGCCCGGAGGATGTGGCTATGAACAGCAACCAATCCAACAACGCTATATTGTGGCTGCTTGCCGGCATTGTCTGGTTTGTCGTCAATATCCGTGTGGCTGCCGGGATCGGATCAATGACCGAACGGGCCTTTGATGGTCTTGTCGGCGGAGTCGTCCTGCTGGTCTCCATCTATTATGGCTGCAAGTTTTTCGGCCTGCTGGATGACGTCAACGATCGGGGTGACGACTCCAGGTAGGTGAGAGGGGGTCCGGCCGGACCTCGATCATCGGGGCGCGGGAGTGCGGAGGGAGGGTATCCGGCCCGGCGGTCACCCGGGTTCAGAATGGTGATCTGGGGGCCTGCCTGGTGAAGGAGGCGATCTCTTCCTTGAGCCTGGCCACCTGCTGCGGCAGTTCGGTGACAGCCTGCGGTGTCCCGCAACACTGTTCAATGGCATGCGCCATGTCGGCGAGTTCGTGCAGGCCGAGATTGAGCAGGGCCCCCTTGAGCACGTGCCCTGACTTGGCGAGCAGTTCCAGGTCATTGTCCAGGAGATTTTTTTCCAGGCGCAACATGTGGGTCAGGAGTGTGTCCAGGAAGGCGGGCAGGACGGAATCGATCTTTTCTTCTGGCAGCAGGTAGGCAGAGCCGAGGTGTTCCCGGATCGTCTGCCGGTATGTTTGCCCTTTCATGGTGTTGCTCCGTTATCTTTCTCTGTCGGCATCCCGCCGGCAATCACCAATGATAATGATAGCTCATTTTCTTTCGCCCTTCAACGTGTTCCCGGCCCCTGCTCCGGACACATATGCACCGGCTTGAACTGACGATCCGGCAGATCATTGCTGAAAACGACCTTCCCCTTTCCGGAAGGGACGTGGTGATCGGTGTCTCCGGCGGTCCCGATTCCATGGCCCTGCTCCATATTCTGGCCTCGCTGCGCAATATTCTTGATGCCGGCCTGCATGCGGTGTACGTGGACCATGGTCTGCGGCCGGAGGAGACCGGGGCGGAGATCGCCCTGGTACGGAAAGCGGCGCAGGCGCTTGGCCTGAGCTGCCGCGTTGTCCGGGTGGATGCCGGGGCCCGGGTCCGGGAACAGAGGCTCTCCCTTGAGCATGGCGCCAGGGAGGTGCGCTACCAGGCCCTGAGTCAGATCGCCGGCCGGCTGGAGCGGGGGGTGATCTGTGTCGGCCATACCGCCGATGATCAGGTCGAGGAGATACTGATCCGGCTTATCCGCGGCAGCGGACGCAGCGGGCTGTCGGGCATGCGGCCGGTGAGCGGCAGGGTGGTGCGGCCGCTGCTCGGGGTGACCAGGGACCGGATTCTGGCCTATCTCAAGGATCGGGGAATCGAGTTCTGCGTGGATTCCAGCAACCGTGACCTCCGGTTCCTGCGTAACCGGGTCCGGCACGAGCTGCTGCCGTTCCTGGAACAGCGGTTTGACCATGGTATCAGAAAGGCGCTGCTCAAGACCGCCTCCTCACTGGCTGAGGACGAGGTCCTGCTCGATAGCCTGACCGGAGAGGCATGGGACAGGATGGTGGGGTGGCGCGACAGGCAGGGACCGGCAGGGGAAGCGGCCTGTGTGCTTGAACGGGACGGGTTCCGGCGGTTGCCGTCCGCCCTGCAGCGCCGGCTGGTGGAACGGATCCTCTGGCGGCTCGGCAGCCGGGCCCGCTATGCCCACATTATTACAGTCGTGGATGCCGCGATCCATGGTGAAGCGGGAAGAGAACTGCACCTGAGCCGGGGGCTGCGGGTGGGGGTGCGGCGGGATGTCCTCGAGTTTTCCTATCCCAGGGGCCGGGCTCCCTGGCGGGGACGGTTGGCCGACACCCCATAGCAGGCGATCAGTACCCGTTTACAATCCGGGGATAAGGCCAGGGTGATGGCACCCGGGTGACAGGTGAGGACGGATCACCGGCCGGGGAAAATGCCCGGAGGGTATATCATTTTTTCCTGGTGATGCCCAGGCGGGACATCCGGTAGCGCAGAACACGTTCGCTGATGCCCAGGGCGGCTGCGGCCCTGGTCTGGACCCAATCGGCCGCCTCCAGGGCATCGAGCAGCAGTTGTCGTTCCAGCTCGGCCAGCCGCTCGTTCAGGTTGCCGGTCTGTTGTCTGCCCCGGAAGTTGCGAACCTCTGCCGGCAGGTCACGCATGGTGATGGTGGCGGAGCGGGCCAGGGTGATGGTCCGCTGGATGATGTGTTCCAGCTCCCTGATGTTGCCCGGGTAATCGTACTTGGCGAGTTGGGTCATGGCCTCGTTGTCAAACACGGCCCGACTGTTGTAGCGCTCGAGAAAAAAATCGACCAGGGCCGGCAGGTCTTCCTTGCGCCGGCGTAGAGGCGGCAGCTCCAGCTCGATGACGTTGAGCCGGAAGTAGAGGTCTTCCCGGAAGTCACCTTCGTCCACCATCTTTTTCAGGTCGCGGTTGGTGGCGGCTATGATCCGCACGTCCACGGCCAGGGGCTGTTCGCCGCCGATCCGGGTGATGGTCTTCTCCTGCAGGGCCCGCAGCAGCTTGGCCTGCATTGCCAGGGGCAGCTCCCCTGCCTCGTCGAGAAAGAGGGTGCCTCCGGCAGCCTGTTCAAAGACCCCCCGCCGTCTGGCTGTTGCGCCGGTAAATGCCCCCTTTTCGTGTCCAAACAGCTCCGATTCAAAGAGGTTTTCCGGTATTGCCGCACAGTTGAGCTCGATGAAGGGGCCCTCCTTTCTTGGACTCAGCCGATGGATAAGGCGGGCGATCAGTTCCTTGCCGGTTCCGGTCTCGCCACGGATCAGGACGGTCCATGGTGTCGGTGCGGCACGGCGGACCATGGAAAGGAGTTCCTTCATGGCCGCCGAGTCGCCGGCAATGCGCACCGGCAGCTCGTCCATGTTCATGGCCTCTTCCACGTGGTTCACGTCCTGATCCACCATGATCTTCTCTTCCAGTTGCCTGATTTTGTCCAGCAGGAGTTCCAGGTCCACCGGTTTTTCGAGAAAGTCGTCGGCTCCGAGCTGCATGACCCGGACCGCGGTATCCACGGCGCCGAAGGCGGTGATCATCATGGCCCGCACCATGGGATTGATCTTTTTGATCTTTGCCAGCAGTTCGTCGCCGCTCATCATCGGCATGCGATGGTCGAGGAGCACCAGGTCCATGGGGTGTGCCATGAACAACTGCAGCGCCTCTGGCCCGTCTGCAGCGGCAAACACACGGTATCCCTGCTTCTCCAGAAATCCCTGCAGCATGGTTCGCTGCAGTTCCTCGTCATCAACGATCAGTATGTTCATGGCCGTGTTCCTTGCGGTTGTTTCCGGATGAGAGCTGCCGGGACTGCAACCTGCACCTGCCGGGCATTCCTTATTGCTCAAGGGGCAGTTCCAGCCGGATGGTGAGGATTCCGGCGTCCGGGTCCGGCAGAAAGACAAGCCTGCCGTCGTGGGCCTCGGCGATACGTCGGCACAGGGCCAGGCCGAGACCGGTCCCACGGGTCCTGGTGGTGAAATAGGGCTCCCCCAGCCGCTGGCATTCTTCGGGAGACAGGTTGAATCCCCTGTTGGTTATCTCCAGGACCAGCAGATCTCCTTCCGCCTGGAGAGCTATCCTGATCCAGCCTCCGTCAGGCTGGGA
>DRKI01000187.1 GCA_011051875.1 Desulfobulbus sp.
CCCCAGGTGCGAAAGCCGGCCCTCGGAACGGGTCAGGATCTTCTCGTAGAGCCGGGCCGTGGGCAGGTTCCAGAATACGTCGTTGAGGTTTTCCAGGCCGTGGTTCTCCAGTCCGTACGGACTGTGCTCCCTGGCGAAGTCGGTCTTGGCCACAGGGTTCCTCCGTTATGATCAGATGGCGGTGATCCGAAAAGAGCCGCCCGTGGCGCGACACGGGCGGTGCTCACAGCATGGAGCGCCCGGGACACCTGCCTGCGATGACACGGCCGGGCAGTCTTCACGGACAGGCCTGGCCCGCTCCCGCGGTCATGGCCGGGGCATGCTTTCCGGGGACTGCGTCGATGATCCTGAAAGATACCCCGATCCTGCCGCCGATGCCACTGTCAAAACGTTTTTCCCCCTCCCGCCTCCCTGTCCGGAACGCTGGATCTCTCCCGGATCGGGCGTTGCACCCACCTGCAGGCGAAAAAAGATATATGATTACAAATGGTTTCCTTTTTTCAGTGTCGCAAGGGGGACCTTCCAGGCTTTCCATTGTGCCCTGACCTGCTTCACCAGGTGATGTTCCATGCAGGCATACCGCAATGGTAGGTCGGCACAGGCACGCCGTCTCTGCACGGTCACGCCGGCCCGTCCGGGGTCTTCCGCGTACCTGCACAGATACGGGGCAGATTGAGCCAGTGATCAGTTCCCTGCAATGAACGGCCTCAAGTCCCGCGTCCTGCGGGCAAAATGGAAATCGCTCAATTCAGGTCTCTCTTTTTTTTCCAACTGTTACCGTTTCGTTACCCTGGCCGCGCTATCTTCCTGAACCAGGAAAAGACTCTTCCGTACCGATCTTGCTTTCTTAACCTGATCCGGAGGACACTGCCATGGCCGAAAGAAAGTTACCGAAAAAACATCAGAGTATCAGTGGCCAGCTGGTGCTGACAGGAGAATTCAAGGCCAGCGAGGATACCCTTGTCAAGATAGCCGTCGCCCGCGACTGCCGGATTCTGGCCTCCACGGTGGTACGTCTCAAGGCCGGCCAGACAAAAACCAAGTTCATGCTGCGCTTTGCCGCCGGCGGCAAAAGGCCGAAAGGCGTGCGGCTGCTCGCCGGACCGGACGTTGATGACGAGGCGCTTCGTTCGACCACAGTCCAGCAGGTACGGATCCCGGCCAGCGCCTTCGAGGACGGCAATTTCAAGAACGCGGTCCTGGAGGTGAGCGACCGACTCTACCGGAACTGGCTGCGGAACTGCCGCAAGATCATCCTCCGGGGCCGTGTGGTCTGCCGGCGCCGGGTCTGGGATCGCATCGAACAGCAGTACGTGGTCTGCGACGCCCCGGTACAGGGGGCGCGGGTCACGGCCTTTGACGTAGACCGGTTCTGGTGGTGGTACCGCCGGGACGAGGTCGGCTCCGACTACACTGACCTGAACGGCAATTTCGAGATCAGCTTCACCTGGTGCTGCTGGTGGTGGCGGCCCTGGCTGCTCCGCAGGTGGCAGGTCGACCCCCTGGTCGCCGACCGCATCCGCGAGCTGGCCGAGCAGGCGGTGATCCCCATTCCCATCCCCAGACCCGATCCGGTGCCTGACTTCACCATTTTCGAAAAGATGGTGGACCAGTCCGCGCCCGGAACCGTTTCCTTTGTCACGGCGATGCCGGAGCAGCAACCGGGCCAGAGCGGATTTGTCACTGTTGGGGAACAATTGAAAAAAATCCTGCCGGCCGCGGCGGACCTGGAGAAGATGCGCATCTGGCCCTGGTACCCATTCTTTGACTGCAGCCCCGATATCCTCTTCAAGGTGACCCAGGACTGTGGCGAGGGCGAGACCGTGATCTACAGCGAGGACACCGGCAATATCCGCTGGAACGTGGGGGACGGCCTGGAGGATATCGTCCTGGTGGCCAACGAGGATGCCTGCTGCAGTCCCTTCTGCTGTGATGACCCGCCGGACGAAGACTGCCTGGCCGTCTACGGCCTGGGCTGCACCACGGCCTACCCCATCGAGAAGATCGAGCAGGACATCAGTGATCCCCTGGCCGGTTACGGCAATCCCGGCAGCGATGACCGGCCCTTTGGCGGCACCATCGGCATCCGCGGCGTGTTCGGCGATGCCAGCGAGATCGACTACTACAAGCCGCAGCGCAGGCGCATCGCCCCGCACCCGACCGGCTGGCAGGATATGCCGGCAGACGAAATGGCCGCCTTTATCCGGCGCCACTACATCGGACCGCCCTGGCCCCTGTTCAAGACCGAGACGGTGAAGCCCGTTCCGGTTGCCGGGGAGACGGTCCTCAAGACCATCCACCGCTTTCGCATGGAACATCCCGAGGTGGTCCCCTTTGTCGATCCCTCCAACGCCGACATGCTGATCAACTGGAAAACGGCCGATGACAAGGCCGGCCATGGCAGCCCCATGCCGGGCTTGCAGGACGGCCTGTACGAGCTGCGCCTGGTCGGCTACCGCTACGACGAGGAAAACGACAAGCTGGTCGACCAGCAGATCATGGCCCTCTGCCCAGCCGAGGAGGGTCAGCCCGACCCGGCCCTGCATGCCGGCCTGGTCCTGCGCCTTGACAACCGCTCCTGGTCAAGGACAAGCGGCACCGTCCACATCACGACCAGTGAGCCGGACTGTGATTTTCCCGATATCTGTGCAGTGGTGATCAACGAGGATCCCGACCTGCCCCTGAACCGGCAGAGGGAGCGGTGTATCGATGCATGCGGCATCGCCCGGGTCAGGGCCGGTGACACCATCACCATCCACTTCAAGGCCAGCGATTCAGACGGACACCTGGAAGAATATTCCCTGACCGCCCACTGGGCGGAGAGCAAGGTGTTCAACATCCTGGCAACAGGGACCCTGGCCGGTGATCCCGATCCCCTGGTCGGTCCCTCCTATGCCCACACCTTTCTCGGCAGCCAGGCCACCTATCGCGCCGGTCTGCCGCCGACCGACGACGAGCGGGCCCGGCCGTTCTGGTATGGCGGCAACTTCAAGGTGAGCGTGACGGTCTCGGACAGCGTATTCCCGACCTGCTGCGCCTATCTCCTGCGCCTCTGGGTATGGAAACGGACCACCAACGGCTGCACCTCGTCCAGGTATTTTCATAACAACCTCTGCGAGTTCAGCTTCACGGTTATCCGCGAGGACCTGATCGGCTCGCCGAACAACCCGTCCTGCACCGAGATCTGTCCTCCGGAGGGGGACCGGAACACCAGCCAGGACGAGTGACAGCGGGTGGAACGGTTCTTCATGGCAACCATGGCCATCCTGGCCACCTGGCGGATCACCCACCTGCTCCAGGCCGAGGACGGACCATGGGATATCCTGGTCCGTCTCCGGCAACGGGCCGGCGAAGGGATATGGGGCAGGCTGCCGGACTGTTTCTACTGCCTGAGCCTCTGGGTGGCCCTGGCGCCGGCCCTGCTGGTGGGAAAAACCTGGCCGGAACGGCTGCTCCTGTGGCCGGCCCTGTCGGCAGGGGCGATCCTGCTCCAGCGGCTGACCCACCCGGAAGAGCTGGATATCGAACCGTTCTATTACGAAGAACCTCATCAGGAGGGAGAAGAAAACCATGGGCTGCTGCGGCAAGAAATGGCGGGAGAACCGCCAGGCCCCGGCCGGAACGACAGGGAGCCGGAAACACCGCCCCCTTCCCGCTGAACGACGGCCGGCAGCGGGAACCGGACGACCGGTGGTCCCGGTCGAGTATACCGGCCCCACCATGCTCATCGTGCGCGGGCCGCGGACCGGCCGCGTCTACCGTTTCCAGGCCCAGGGCATGGTCCTGCCGGTAGACCGCCGCGACGCGGCCCACCTCGGCAGG
>DRKI01000188.1 GCA_011051875.1 Desulfobulbus sp.
ATTCTGCTCCTTGGGTGAGAGATGGCCTCCCTGCACGGGCAGGCCGCAACGGATTGCTGGCAGGTCACGTTCCGGAACAGGATAGCCCAGCCGGCCCGTGAGGTCAAACAGAGTGCTTCGGCCAGGCAGGAAAAAATCTTGCTTTGCCGATTGAGCAATCGCGCGCAATGGGGTATGCAATAGCGATCCGGACCGGCTGAGGCCCCGGTCTGCCTGCCTTGAAGAAGGCGGCCGCTTACACGTCCTGTATTGATTCGGGATAGTTGCATCTCCCGTGATCGGTTACGGCGACCGGGACCGGAACGGCCTGGAACTTGAACGGACTGGAACCTGAATTGAGTCCTGAATTGAGCGTTTCGGCCACCTGCAAATGAAAATCGCTCAATCAGGAAAAACGCAAGGAGCCAAGTGGTATGATCGAACTGACAGACAGGAAGCCGCGGGAATTCAAGGGGGACCTTCTGGTCTACTTTGCCGGGGAACGGGAGAAGAAGATGGCTGACTGCCCGGCCGGTCCGGTGCGCAAGGCCGTGCGCACAGCCTGGAAGGCCGGAGATTTCTCGGGCAGGAAGGGAGAGACGTTCCTGTTCTATCCTGCCATGTCCGGGCCGGGCGGGGCCGGTGAGCTGCGGGCGAGAAGGGTTCTCGTTGTGGGACTGGGCAAGCCCGGTGACGATATCCCTGCCCTCCGGGAGCAGGTGCGGATCGCGGCCGGCACGGCGGCGGCGCGGGCCGGGTCCCTCAAGGCGGACAAGGTTCTGGTTGTGCTGCCGGCCGGGGTGGAACTTCCGCCCGAGGATATTGCAGAGTGCACGGCCGAGGGGCTGCTGCTGGCCAACTACCGCTTCGACAGGTACAGGAAGGCGGATCCGGAAAAGGAGGAGAGGGTTCCGGTCGGCAGGTTCCTGCTCCATGACGGCGGCCTGGCAACGGGCTCGGTGCGCCGGGGCATGGAACTCGGCGCCCGGGCCGCCCGGGCCGCCTGCTCGGCCCGGGACATGGCCAATGAACCGGGCAATGGCTGGACGCCTTCCAGTTTTGCCGACCACGCCAGAAAGCTGGCCCGCCGGACCGACATGAAGTGCCGGGTCCTGGATCGCGGCGCCATGAAGAAGCTGGGTATGGGGGGGATCCTGGGCGTGAGCCAGGGCTCGGCCCAGCCGCCCAGGCTGGTCATCCTCGAGTATCGTTCTGCAAAGAAGAATCCCACCCTGCTCCTGGTGGGCAAGGGGCTGACCTTTGATGCCGGCGGCATCAGCATCAAGCCGGCCGCGGGCATGGAGGAGATGAAGTATGACATGTGCGGCGGCGCCGCGGTCCTCGCGGCCATGGAGGTGGTCGGCCGGGAAAAGCCCTCCGGAATCAACGTGGTGGCCCTGGTTCCGGCCACGGAGAACCTGCCGGGCGGCGCGGCGCTCAAGCCGGGCGACATCATCACCCATTACGGCGGCACCACCTCGGAGATCATCAATACCGATGCCGAGGGCAGGCTGATCCTGGCTGACGCCCTGGCCTACGGCATCGAGACCTACAGGCCGAAGGCTGTCATCGACCTGGCCACGCTGACCGGGGCGGTGATCATCGGCCTGGGCCACCACCGTACCGGCCTGCTCGCCAATGACGACACCCTGGCGGATGGCCTGCTCGAGGCCGGTGACCTGGCCGGCGAACCCCTGTGGCGGCTGCCGCTGGGACCCGAGTACCGGAAGCAGCTCGATTCCGAGGTGGCGGACATCAAGAATACCGGTGGCAGGCCGGCCGGAACCATCACCGCGGCGGCCTACCTGCAGGAGTTCGTCGGCGAGGTGCCCTGGGCCCACCTCGATATCGCCGGCACGGCCTGGAATTTCACCGAGAAATCCTATGTTCCCAAGAAGGCGCCGTCGGGCATCGGGGTCCGGATCCTGCTCAACTTTATCCGGAGACATTCTTTAACATGATGCATAGCCGTTACTTTCCCTGTTCTCGCAGGTGAAATCCGGCACCGGGCGGCATGGCTCGCCGGCACTGCCGGCCGGCGCCCGGCTGGACGCTGCAATACATTGACAGTTGTGCCGGCTCCCAATATGCTTGGAGACCGGTAGACAGACGTTCACATCACCTGGAACCGGCCGGGGTGGGGCGTATTCGCCCCTGCGGCCGGAAGCAGGGCCAAAGGAGGGAAGCAAACATGGCAAAACGAAAGGGGATCACGGTCAGCAGGCAGATCATGGACAGCCAGTTGCTCCATCCCGGCGCGACCGGCGAGTTGACCGGTCTGCTCAACGAGCTGATCGTCGCGGCCAAGATCATCAGCGCCGAGGTCAACATGGCCGGGCTCGCCGATATCCTCGGCCAGTCGGGCAAGGTGAATATCCAGGGCGAGGATGTCCAGAAGCTCGACGAGTTCGCCAACCAGACCATCAAGCGTCGCATGGAGCAGTGCGGCTACATCTGCGTCATGGCCTCGGAGGAGGAAGAAGGGATCATCCCGGTACTCGAAGGCTACGAGGGCAAGTACAGCCTGGCATTCGATCCCCTGGACGGCTCCTCAAACATCGATGTCAACGTCTCCATCGGCACCATCTTCTCCATCCATCGCCGGGTCAGCTCCGGCAAGCAGGGGAGTGCGGAAGATCTTCTCCAGAAGGGAAGCAGGCAGGTGGCCGCAGGCTATATCATCTACGGCTCCAGCACCGTGCTGGTCTACACCACCGGCGACGGCGTGCACGGGTTCACCCTGGATCCCAGCGTGGGCGAGTTCTTTCTTTCCCATCCCGACATCCGGATCCCGGAGCAGGCCAAGTATTACAGCGTCAATGAGTCCTATACCAACTACTGGTATGAGCCGACCCGGAAATTCATAAACTATCTCAAGGAGGTCGATCCGGATTCCGGCCGCCCCTACAGCCTGCGCTACATCGGCTCCCTGGTCGCCGATTTCCACCGCAACCTGATCAAGGGCGGCATCTTCCTTTATGCCCGCGACAGGAAGAGCACCGACAAGCCCGAGGGCAAGCTGCGGCTGCTGTACGAGGCCGCACCCCTGGCCATGGTGGTGGAACAGGCCGGCGGCCGGGCCATCACCGATGACGGCCGCAGGATTCTCGACATCGAACCCCGCGAGCTGCACCAGCGCGTGCCCCTGATCATCGGCTCGAAAAAGGAGGTCGACCTGGCCGAGCAGTTCTTCACTGCCTCCGCGAAGTAGGACCCATGCGGCTGCCGCTTCCTCCACGATCTCTTGCCGCGACAGGGTGTTGAGATGCTGGACTTCCTCGAGCTGATCAGCCGGGCCATCGACCGGCTCAACCTCGTGGTCGGCCGGCTGGTCTCCTGGGTGACCCTGCTGGTGGTCCTGGTGGTCTTCACCGACGTGGTGATGCGCTACGCCTTCAATACCAGCTTTGTCTTCACCCAGGAGCTGGAGTGGCATCTCTTTGCCTTCATCTTTCTCATGGGCGCTGGCTATACCCTGCTGCGCGAGGGGCATGTCCGGGTGGACATCATCTACCAGCGGCTGGATCGCAGGGGCCGGGCCTGGGTGGACCTGGCGGGGGTGGTGGTTTTCCTCCTGCCCGGCTGCTACCTGGTCATCGCCACGGCCATCCCCTTCGTGGTCTCCTCCTACCTGACCGGCGAGGGATCACCCGATCCCGGCGGCATTCCCCATCGCTGGCTGCTCAAGGCCTGTGTCCCGGCCGGTTTCCTGCTCCTCGGGCTGCAGGGGATCTCCATGGCCATCAAGGCGATCCGCGTGCTGGCCGGCAGGGAGACGGACTGATGTTCATGGACTATCTTCCGGCCTGGATGTTCCTGGCCCTGACCATCCTGCTCATGGCCGGCTTCCCGGTCACCTTTACCCTCCTCGGCACCTCGCTCGTTTTCGGGCTGATCGGCTTCGGCTGGGACTTTTTCAATCTCCTGCCCCTGCGTATCTGGGGCATCATGACCAATGTCACCCTGCTGGCCGTGCCGCTCTTTGTCTTCATGGGAGTCATGCTGGAACGATCCGGCCTGGCCGAGGACCTGCTCGACACCATGGGGCTGCTTTTCGGCCGCATCCGCGGCGGACTTGCCGTCTCCACCGTGGTGGTCGGCGCCCTGCTCGGCGCTTCCACCGGCATCGTCGGTGCCACCGTGGTCACCATGGGGTTGCTGGCCGTGCCCACCATGCTCAGGCGCGGCTACCAGAAGGAGCTGGCCACGGGTACGGTTTCGGCCTCCGGCACCCTGGGCCAGATCATTCCGCCCTCCATCGTCCTGGTCCTGATCGGTGACATCGTCGGTGTGCCCGTGGGCGACCTGTTCATGGGCGCGGTCCTGCCCGGGCTGGTCCTGGTGGGACTCTACATCACCTACATCCTGGTCGTGGCCACCCTCAGGCCGGAGATCGCGCCGCCGTTCCGGACGGACAGCGAGGGCGGCCTGCACGGTATCGACCTGATGCTGCGGGTGCTCAGGTCGCTGGTGCCGCCGCTTTTCCTGATGGTGGCAGTGCTCGGTTCCATCTTCGCCGGCATTGCCTCGCCCACCGAGGCGGCCGCGGTGGGCGCGGTGGGGGCCACCCTGCTCACCGCGCTCAACCGGCGTTTCAGTCTGAAGATCCTGCAGCAGGTCATGGATTCCACCCTGCAGCTCACCTGCATGGTATTCATCATCCTGGTGGGTGCGGCCGCCTTCGGCCTGGTCTTCCGCGGCACCGGCGGCGACGACCTGGTGCGCAGCTTTCTTGCAGGTATTGCCGCTGTCCATGGCCGCTGGTTCGTGCTGTTCGTGGTCATGGCACTCATCTTCGTGATCGGTTTTTTTCTCGATTTCATCGAGATCACCTTTATCCACGTGCCGGTGCTGGCACCGATCATGATCGAGTTCGGCTTTGACCCGGTCTGGCTCTGTATCCTGATCGCGGTCAACCTGCAGACCTCGTTCATGACCCCGCCTTTCGGCTTTTCGCTGTTCTATCTCAAGGCTGTCTGCCCGCCGGAGGTGCGGACGGGGCACATCTACAGGGGCATCATCCCCTTTGTCGTCTGCCAGCTTGCCGGCCTGCTCATCGTTATCCTCTTTCCCGGCCTCATCACCTGGCTGCCCCGGGTGGTTTTCAGCCAGTGACCGCGCGATTTCCGTACAAGGAGTTCATGATGGCACCCCGCACTGTCTCCCGGAACATACTGGTCAAGGGGCTCTGCTGCCTCCTTCCCCTCCTCGTTCTCTGGCCCGCCACCGGCGGCCTGTCCGCTACGGGCAGTGAGATCACCGCGGCCGTGCAAAGGCGGTGGACCGGTGATTTCGACCAGATGGTCAAGCTCCACCGTATCCGGGTGCTGGTCCCTTTCAGCAAGACCTTCTACTTCCTCGACGGTGGCCGGCAGCTCGGTTTTACCTACGAGATGGTCCGGCGTTTCGAGGAGTTTGTGAACAAGCGGCTGAACAAGGGGCATGTCAAGGTCAAGGTGGTGATCATCCCCACGCAGCGGAACCGGTTGCTGCCCGACCTGGTGGCCGGCCGTGGTGACATCGCGGCCGGCAACCTGACAATAACCACCGGGCGGCTCCGGAGCGTGGATTTCAGCGACCCCTTTTTCACCGATGTCAGCGAGATCATCGTTACCGGGCCCGGCGGACCGCCGCTGCACACTATTTTTGATCTTGCCGGCCGGGAGATCTATGTCAGGAAGTCGAGCAGCTACTACGACAGCCTGCGCCGCCTGAACGAGGGGTTGCAGGCGATGGGAAAGAAACCGGCAGTCATCCGGCTGGCGGATGAGTACCTGGAGGACGAGGACCTCCTGGAGATGGTCAATGCCAGCCTGATTCCCATGATCGTCATTGATTCCCACAAGGGAACCTTCTGGCGGCAGATCTTCAGGTCCATTACCCTGCACCCGGAGATCAGGCTCCGCAGCGGCGGCCGGATCGGCTGGGCGATCCGCAAGAACAGTCCCCGCCTCCTGGCCGAGATCAATGAGTTCGTCCGCAGAAACAGGAAGGGAACACTCCATTTCAACATCCTCTTCAACCGCTATCTCAAGGATACCAGGTATGTCAAAAACGCCCTGTCAGAAAAGGAGATCAGAAAGTTTGAACAGACCCTGGACCTGTTTCGCAAGTATGGTGCGAAGTATGATTTCAACTGGATCATGCTGGCGGCCCTGGCCTACCAGGAGTCGGGGCTGGACCAGAACAGGCGGAGCAGGGCCGGCGCCATCGGCGTGATGCAGATCCTGCCCTCCACGGCTGCGGACCCCAACGTCGGGATCAGCAATATCGAGAGGATAGAGAATAATGTTCATGCCGGCACCAAGTATCTCCGTTTTATGGTTGACCGCTATTTCAACGACTCCGGCATGGACAGGCTCAACCGGGGGTTGTTCGCCTTTGCCGCCTACAACGCCGGACCGGCCAGGATTGCAAAGCTGCGGCGGGAGGCGGCCGGGGAGGGATTGGATCCCAATGTCTGGTTCAACAACGTGGAGCTGGTGGCCGCTCGCCGGATCGGCCGGGAAACCGTGCAGTACGTGGACAATATCTACAAGTACTATGTGGCCTACCGGATGATCGTCCGCAGAAACAACCGGGCCCTGGTGGGCAAGTCCCTGCTGAAAGAGCAGCTCAGGAAAGAGGACGGCCGGTAGCCGGACCGCCGGACACGGTGTAGCCGCGACAACAGGGGCACGCTGATGGCCCCGCATCAAGCATTCAGAACAGGAGGTGTACTATGGAACGCCGTGAATTTCTCAAGACCGTAACAACCGCAGCCGTCTCCGCAACTGCCGCGTCCGCCCTTGCGGCACCTGCCGTCCTGGCCGGGGAGAAGACCTATCGCTGGAAGATGGTCACCACCTGGCCGCCCAACCTGCCCGTGCTCCAGGATGGGGCCAAGCTCTTTGCCAGGCGGGTGGAGGAACTCTCCGGTGGCCGGCTCAGGATCAAGGTCTTTGCCGCCGGCGAGCTGGTGCCTGCCCTGGGTGTTTTTGACGCGGTCTCGGCCGGTACCGTACAGTGCGGTTCCGGCGCCGCCTATTACTGGGCCGGCAAGGTTCCGGCCGCGCAGTGGTTCGCCACGGTCCCCTTTGGCCTCAATGCCCAGGGCCTCAATGCCTGGTTCTACGGCGGTGACGGCCTGAAGCTGTGGGAGGAGGTCTATGCGCCGTTCAATGTCGTGCCCCGGCCCCAGGGCAATACGGGGGTGCAGATGGGCGGGTGGTTCCGCAAGGAGATCAACTCGCTGGCCGATTTCAAGGGACTGAAAATGCGTATCCCCGGCCTGGGCGGCAAGGTGATCGCCAAGGCGGGCGGCACCGTGGTTCTGCTGCCGGGCGGTGAGATCTTCACCTCCCTGGAACGTGGCGTGCTCGACGCCACCGAGTGGGTGGGCCCCATGCACGACCTGCGCATGGGGTTCTACAAGGCCGCGCCCTACTACTATTATCCGGGCTGGCATGAGCCGGGCACCTGCCTGGAGGTCATCTTCAACAGGAAGGACTATGAGGGCCTGCCCAGGGAGCTGCAGCAGATCATCGACCTGGTGGCCATGGAGATCAACCTCTGGTCCCTGTGCCAGTTCGAGGCCGGCAACGGCGCTGCACTGCAGGAACTGATCACCCGGCACCACGTCAAGCTGCGTCGTTTCCCGGACAAGGTCCTGGCCGATCTGCACAAACTGGCCCGCGAGGTGGTGGAGGAGGAGGCAGCCAAGGATCCCATGTCGACCAAGGTCAACGAGGCCTACAAGAAGTTCAAGGCCCAGGTCGGGATCTGGGGATCGGTCTCGGAAAAGGCCTACTATGATCTCATTGCGGACACCTATGCCCTGAATCAGTAGTCCTGCGTCCTGGTCCGCCTCCTGGCCCTCTTTCCGGGTCCGGGCGGACCAGGTGACCCGGAATCCTCCTGTGAATGATCGCGACCGGCACATACTGTCCGTGACCTGTTACGGACATTTTCTGAGCCATTTCAACATGCTGGTCTTTCCGGCCATCCTGTTGCCCCTTTCGGACGGCCTGAAAATGACCATGGCCGATACCCTGGACCTGGCCTTCTGGATGTACCTCCTGTTCGGGGTCACGGCCCTGCCGTGGGGAATGCTGGCCGACAGGATCGGGCCGCGGCCGCTGCTGGCCCTCTTCTACCTCGGGGCCGGCTGCTCCGGCCTGGCTGCGGCCATGGCCATGGATTCGCCCTTTGCCCTGAAACTGGCCCTGGCCGGGGTGGGCCTCTTTTCGGGGATCTACCATCCGGCCGGCCTGGGCTGGATCGCCTGCTGCGTAAGCCGGACCTCGGCCGGCATGGCGGTGAACGGCATGTTCGGCAACCTGGGGCTGGCCACGGGGCCCCTGCTGGCCGGCCTGGCCAACTGGCTCTGGGGCACGTCCGCCGTCTACCTGGGCCTGGCCATGATGAACCTGGCCGGCCTGGTCCTGCTGCTGCGTTCCGGCCCCGGGACATGCCCTGCCTCCGCCCATGACGACAAGAAAGCGGCGGCCGCCTCCTGGAAACGATTTGCCGTGCTCCTGGTGGTGATGATGCTCGGCGGCGTGGTCTATCGCGGCTCCACCGTCATCCTGCCCTCCCTCTTCGAGCTGCGGGGAACTCACATCTACCGGCAGGTCACCGACCTGCTGTCCGGTCATGTTTCGGGAAACCTGACCGCCACCGTGCTTGTCTCGTGTCTCTACCTGGCCGGCATGCTCGGCCAGTATGCCGGCGGCAGGGTAGGGGAGCGGTTCGACCTGCGGTGGGGATATCTCCTCTTTCACCTGCTGACCATTCCGGCGGCCTTTGCCATGGCACTTGTCGCCGACCTGCCCCTGGTGCTGCTGGCCACGGTCCACTCCTTTTTTCTGCTTGGCATGCAGCCCATTGAAAATACGCTGGTTGCCCGGCTGACCCCGCCGTCCATGCACTCCATGGCCTTTGGCATGAAGTTTGTCCTTACCTTCGGGGTGGGCGCCCTGGCCGTGAAGCTGGTCCGGTCTGTCGAGGCGGGTTATGGTATCGATGCGGTCTTTCCGGCCCTGGGCATGGTCTCGATCCTGCTCGTCTGCTGTATCCTGCTCCTGGTCCGGGTCACGCCGCCGCTTCGTTCCTGAAAACAACAAAAATTCCGGCGGGCCCCCTTCCGGGCCGGTGGTTGAGAACCGTACCCGGCCTTTTCCCTGTACGTTGTCACAGGCACCCCGTCTCTGCACGGTCGCGCCGGGCCGGCCGCTGCCAGTGTCCCTTCCCCGAAATGTCGGCATGGCATAAAAAAGGGTTGCAATGCCTCTCAATTTTAAGTAATTGGTTAATTAATTAAATTATTAAGCATAAGCCAGCTCATCTGGCAAGGAGGGAGTGCCATGCAGTCGATCAACCAGAGGATCTCCACCATCACCGTTCTGCTCGCAACCTGTCTGCTGTTTACGGTCGCTGTGCCGGCCAGGGCCGCCCTGGACGGCGACGAGTTCACCGCCCAACTCAATGCCCTTGTCCTGCAGGGCAATGACCTGCTGGCCCAGGCATCGGCCATCACCCTCACTCCCCTGACCATGAGTTCCCGCATCGACCAGCTCGAGGCGGCGGTCACCGACTATCGTTCCAATGTCATTGCCGCCTACAACGACGTGGTTGCCGCGTCAGGGAGCAGCCTCAGCCTGAATTCCGACATGCTGGTGGCCCTGCAGACCCTGAGTACGATCAGCGTATCCCTGGCCGACACCTGCAAGGATCTCACCCTCCAGATCGCCAACCTGGCCGCATCCACCTTTCTCAGCACCCTGGACAGCTCCCTTTCCGCCATGCTCCGGCTGTCCGACGATATCGGCCTGATGGCGGACCGGATCCTGGAGATGGCGGACAAGATCCTGGTCATGGCCGACAACATCGGTGAGATGGCGGACCGGATCATCGCCACCCAGCTCATCCAGAGCAACAACCTGAAGCTGGTCATGGATACGATCCTGACGACCCAGAACAACATCATCAGGCTCATCAGCCTCTTTCTGTAACCCCAGGGCGGCACGCATCCGGACGACTGCTGCCTGACCGGCATCCCGGAACGGGCATGCCTTTCTCCCGCACGGACGGCAGCCATGGATCGTCCGCCAGTTACCTCCTCACCTCCTTCCGGGCGTGACGCGATGTTTCGTGTTGCGCCCGCCTCTGTCATTCGCCGTGATTGTACCGTGAAGGGGCTGGAACGGCCCGAGCCGGTCTGACCAGCCAGATGCATCCCGGCGTGGCACCGCAGCGGGTCTCACCAGGGTCGATGTCATGACGGGACGGCTGTATCTTCCTGGCCCCCGGCCGGTTTCTTTCCGGAGAAACCAGCATGCCGTGCCGCTGCTGGGTACGGCAGGGGCAACAGGATCCGGGTTTGGGGCTGGTGCAGGTTATCGGCCCAGGACCAACCCGACATGATGGTAGAGGTTGTAGCAGCCCAGGCCGATCACCAGCAAGCCGGCCCAGCGGAGCATCTCCTTCCTGGTCGCGGCGGTGAGCCAGTGGACCGTGGTGCCGAAGAGAAAGAGGGAGGGCAGGGTGCCGAGGCCGAAGGAGAACATGATCAGGCCCCCCTGGACCGGGTCGCCGCGGCCGGCGGCGGCAAGGGCGATGGCATAGAGAAAGCCGCAGGGCAGAAAGCCCATGACCATGCCCACCGGCAGGGCGGCAGGGCCGGGCGGCAACCGCCGGAGCCGGGTCACGGTGCGGGTGAGGACGCCCATGGCGCCGGGAAACTCGAGCCGGATGATGCCGCGGCCGGAAAAGAGGCCGGTGGTGGCCAGTCCCATGGCGATGATGACCAGGTCGGCGAGGATGAGGATCCCGTGCGAGGCCAGGGAAAAGACCGGCGTCCTGTTAAGAAGGGCACCCACCCAGCCGGCCACGGCACCGATGAAGGTGTAGGTGGCGATGCGGCCGAGGTTGTAGAAGAGATGGAAAACAA
>DRKI01000189.1 GCA_011051875.1 Desulfobulbus sp.
CTCTGGATCCTGACCTCCTTCTACTCCATCGGCTACATGCGCAGCCTGAAGGAGCATGCCCAGACCAGGTTCTATACCTGTTTCGCACTCACCCTGTCCGCCGCCCTGGGGGTGGCCATGGCCGGCTCGCTCTTTACCATGTACCTGTTCTACGAGCTGGTCTCCATCTTCACCTATCCCCTGGTCATGCACCACGAGGACGGTGAAGCCCGTCAGGGGGCCAACACGTACCTGGTCTACCTGATGGGCACGGGCAAGCTCTTTTTCCTGGCCGCCCTGGTGCTGACCTATGTCCTTGCCGGCGACCTGGATTTCGGCCCCCGGGCCATCCTGCCGGCCGATGCCGATCCGGCGCTGCTCACGGGGCTCTTCATTCTCTTTGTCGCCGGTATCGCCAAGTCGGGCCTGGTCCCGCTCCACTCCTGGCTGCCCTCGGCCATGGTCGCGCCGACCCCGGTCTCGGCCCTGCTGCACGCCGTGGCCGTGGTCAAGGTGGGGGTCTTCTGTATTGCCCGCGTGATCTACAACGTCTACGGTCCGGAGCTGATGCAACACCTCGGCCTGGTGATGCCCACGGCCTTCTTCATGTCCGCAACCATCCTCGTGGCCTCCATGATCGCTCTCACCCACGACAACCTCAAGGCGCGTCTAGCCTATTCCACGGTCAGCCAGCTGGCCTATATCACCCTGGGCTTTGCCCTGGTCTCGGTCAGCTCCATGACCGGCGGCATGATCCATATCGCCGGCCACGCCTTTTCCAAGATCACCCTGTTCTATTGCGCCGGCGCCATTTTCGTGGCCAGTGGCAGGAAGAACATCTCCGAGCTGTCCGGCATCGGTCGCAGCATGCCTGTCACCATGACTGCCTTTGCCATCGGCGCCCTGTCCATGATCGGCGTGCCCGGCACGGCCGGCTTCGTCAGCAAGTGGTTCCTGGGCCTCGGCTGCCTGGACAACAACTCCATGCTGCTCCTTGTTTTCCTCCTCACCAGTTCCCTGCTCAACGCCAGCTACTTTCTGCCCATCATCTATCGGGCCTTTTTCATGCCGCAGCACGCCGGGGGGCAGGAGGTACGCGAGGCGCCGGCCACCATGCTGGTGCCCCTGTCGGTCACCGCCGGCCTCACCATCCTGCTCGGCCTGTTTCCGCAACCCTTCCTGTGGCTCATCGGGGAGGTCCTGTCATGATCGTCCGCTGTATCACCTGGCTGCGCCGGCACCTGCACGCCGTGCGGCTGGCATTCTGCTGTCTGCTCGGCCTGCTCATCCTGCTCGACCTGCTGGTGCCCCGCCACCATGTCTCTTTTCTCGGCGACGAGATTCCCGGGTTCTGGGCCCTGTTCGGCCTCCTGGCCTGTGTGCTTATCATCGTGGTGTCCAAGTGGCTGGGCCGTGTCTGGCTGTTTCGGCCCGAAGACTACTATGAACAGGGGGGTGGAAAATGACAACGGTTGGTTTCTTCATCCATCCGGCGCTCCTTTTCTTTGCCGGCATGGTGGCCCTGCCCCTGCTTCGTGGTGTCTGGCGGCAGGCTCTGCTCCTCCTGGTGCCGCTGCTGGCCCTGGCCGCGGTCTCGCTGTCGGCCCCCGGCCTGTACGGCCAGTTCGAGATCCATGGCCTGACCCTCTGTTTCGGCCGCGTGGATCGGCTGGCCCTGGTCTTTGCCAATGTCTTTGCCCTGATGGCCTTTATCGGCGCAATCTATGGCCTGCATCTCGGCGACCCCTGGCAGCAGGCGGCGGCCATGGGCTACGTGGGCTCGGCCCTGGGCTGCGTGTTCGCCGGCGACTACCTGACCCTGTTTCTCTTCTGGGAAGGGCTGATGATCTTCTCGGCGGCGCTGGTCTTTTTACGCCGCAGCGACCGCGCCATGGCGGCTGGTTACCGCTACGTGCTGGTCCATGTCACCGGCGGCCTGCTGCTCCTGGCCGGTATCCTTCTCCGGTTCCACCAGGAGGGGACCATCGCCTTCTCTGCCCTGGATCCGGAGCTGGCCGGTCCGGCCCAGTACCTCATCCTGGCCGGTTTTCTCCTCAATGCCGCCGTGCCGCCCCTGCACGCCTGGCTGCCCGATGCCTATGGTTCCGCCACCGTGGTCGGCTCGGTCTTCATGTGCGCCTATACGACCAAGACCGCTGTCTACGCCCTGATCCGTTCCTTTGCCGGTTTCGAGATCCTCATCCTGCTCGGTGTGATCATGGCCCTCTACGGCGTGGTCTACGCGGTGCTGGAGAACGATGCCCGCCGCCTGCTCTCCTACCATATCATCAGCCAGGTGGGCTACATGGTGGCCGGGGTGGGGATCGGCACCGAGCTGGCCATCAACGGCGCCTGCGCACACGCCTATGCCCACATCCTCTACAAGGGCCTGCTCTTCATGGGCGTGGGCTCGGTGCTTCATGTCACCGGCCGCAGCCGTTTTTCCGAGCTGGGCGGCCTGTGGAAGTACATGCCCTGGACCCTGGTCTTCACCCTGGTCGGCGGGCTCTCCATCTCCGCTTTTCCGCTCTTCTCCGGCTTTGTCTCCAAGTCGATGATCATCTCCGGCGCCTGGGAAAACCACCTGCAGTGGGCCGCCCTTGGCCTGACCCTGGCCTCGGCCGGTACCTTTCTTCATACCGGCCTCAAGGTGCCCTATTTCATCTGGTTCTGGCGCGAGGAACCACCCTTTGCCCCACCCCGCGGCGAGGCCCCGCTCAACATGATCGTGGCCATGGCCCTGGCCAGCTACTACTGCATCCTGATCGGCGTGCGTCCAGGGGTGCTCTACCGGCTCCTGCCCTTTGCCGTCGATTACCAGCCCTACACCGGGACCCATGTCATGGCCTCGTTGCAGATCCTGCTCTTCACCATGCTGGGCTTCTTTCTCCTGATCAGAAAGCTCTATCCCGAGCCCAAGATCGGTCTGGATCTGGACTGGTTCTATCGGCGGGGCGGGGCGGTCTTTGCCACCTTCTGCCGCAATGTGGTGCGCATGGTGGATGACCGGCTGGTCAGGAACCTGCACCGGGCCCTGTTCCTGCCCCTGCTGCGGGCCATGGCCGGCCTTTCGTCCTGGAACGACCGGCGGGTGGTGGACGCTGCGGTGGACGGCTCGGCCGTGGCCGTGCTCCGCCTGGGCCAATGGCTGCGATTGTTCATGCAGCCGGGCATCCTGTCGCGCTACGTGGCCAGGACCCTGGCCGTACTGGCCGGGACCATCCTGCTCGCCCTCTGCATCCGTTAGCAAAAAGAGGACCCTGCCCATGTACCA
>DRKI01000190.1 GCA_011051875.1 Desulfobulbus sp.
CGCAGGTCGTTCTTCTCCATGGAAATAAACCACTGGGCCGTGGCCCGGTACATGACCGGCCGCTTGCAGCGCCAGCAGTGGGGATAGCTGTGGACGATGTCCGTCTCCAGGACCAGGCTGCCCTCGGCCCTGAGATCATCGTTGATGCGCCGGTTGACATCAGGCACCTGCTCGCCGGCATAGCGGCCGGCCTCCGCGGTGAAACAGCCGCTGTCATCCACGGGCGAGAGGATATCGAGATCATAGCGCAGGCCGGTGAGGTAGTCGTCGGCGCCGTGGCCGGGCGCGGTGTGCACGCAGCCGGTGCCGGACTCGGCCGTGACATAGTCGGCCAGCACCATGAGGGAGTCGCGGTCCAGGAAGGGATGGCGGCACCTCCTGCCCTCCAGGCCGGTGGCGGCAAAGGTGGCGATCACCCGGGGCGTCTCCATGCCGAACTCCTGGAAACACTTCTCCACCAGGTCCTCGGCCAGGATCCAGACCTCGCCCCGCACCTCCACGGCCGCGTAGGTGAAGTCGGGATGAAAGGCCACGGCCATGTTGGCCGGCAGGGTCCAGGGAGTGGTGGTCCAGATGAGCACGTACAGGTCACGGCCGGCAAGCTCCGGCGCCACGTCGGCCAGGTCATCGGCCACCGGGAACTTGACATAGATGGACGGAGAGGTGTGGTCGGCATAGTCCACCTCGGCCTCGGCCAGGGCGGTGCGGCAGGTGGCGCACCAGTAGACCGGCTTCTTGGCCCGGACCACGGCGCCCGAAAGCAGAAACTTATTGAACTCGCGGGCAATGGTGGCCTCGTAGCCGTAGTTCATCGTCAGGTAGGGATCGTCCCAGTCGCCCAGCACGCCCAGCCGCCTGAACTGCTGTTTCTGGGTCTTGATCCATTTTTCCGCATACTTGCGGCAGGCCTTGCGCTTGGCCAGGATCGGAATATCCTTTTTGTCACCCAGCTCCTTGTCCACGTTGTGCTCGATGGGCAGACCGTGGCAGTCCCAGCCCGGCACGTACGGCGTGCGGAAGCCGGCCATGTAGCGGGACTTGAGGATGATGTCCTTGAGCACCTTGTTGAAGGCCGTGCCGAGATGGATGTTGCCGTTGGCATAGGGGGGGCCGTCATGAAGGACAAACAACGGCCGGCCAGCGGCCGCCTCCTGCAGCTTGTGGTAGAGCCCTTCCCTGTCCCAGCGCTTCAGGTACATGGGCTCCTTCTGCGTCAGGTTGGCCTTCATCTTGAACTTGGTCTTGGGCAGATTCAGTGTGTCCCGGTAATCCATGGTCTCTCTCGCGGAAATGACCGGCGGCGCCGGCCAGGATTGCAGCACGCTTCAGGTTCGGCCCGGACAGGCAACAGTGCCCGCCCGGGCCCTGAAGAACAGGGAAATTTACCAACTGGGCGGGAAGTTGCAACCTAAATCCTGCACTTCGAAAATGAAGAAAAAAATTTTCTTTTTCCGTATCAGCGGATTATAGGAACGTGATCGTTTTTTTCGACTCACTGATCGGGTGAAGGATTTTTTTCTTCATTTTCTCGCCCTTCGGGATTGGCAATTTTACCGAATCTGCTTCGTTATCAAGGGGTTGAAGTATCTGTATACGTCTACGCCCTTGATGCCTCGCATCTCCGGCAAAATTGCCAATTGCAGGATTTAGGTGCAAGGGAAAAGGTGGGATCAGGACCAGATTGACGCCCTAGAATTCGATTCCCCTCTGGGCCTTGATGCCCCGGCTGTAGGGATGCTTGACCTCGCGCATCTCGGTGACCAGGTCGGCGGCCTCGATCAGTCCCTGTCCGGCGCCGCGGCCGGTGATCACCACGTGCATTGCCGGCGGGCGGGAGGCCAGGGTGTCGATCACCTCCTGCTCCGGGATCATGCCGTAGGAGACCAGGTAGGTGAGTTCGTCCAGGATAACGAGCTGGTGGCGGTTTTCGGCAATGGTGGCACGGGCAAACCGCCAGGCCTCGCGGGCCAGGGCGATATCCCTGTCCAGGTCATCGGACTTCCAGGTAAAGCCGCGGCCCATGACGTGGAAATCGAGCAGGTCGGAAAACCGTTTTGCAGACTCCAGCTCGCCATACTTCCAGCTTCCCTTGATGAACTGGATCATCGCCACCCGCTGGCCGTGGCCCAGGGCCCGGAAGGCCAGCCCCAGCGCCGCCGTGGTCTTGCCCTTGCCGTTGCCGGTAAAGAGGAGAAACAGCCCCCTGGTCTTCATGAACACTCCTCCCCGGCCAGCCTCTCCCGGCCCGTGCGCACGAATCCCTCCTCCAGGGGCCGGCCGTGCTGACGCACATACTCGTAGAGGGCAAGGGAGGCGGCAACGCTCACGTTGAGGCTCTGGACATGGCCCCACTGGGGAATGGAGACCGGCAGGATATCGGGAAAATCGGCGGCATCGAAGCTGAGCCCGAACTCTTCGTGGCCCAGGACAAAGGCGGAACGTTCCGGCAGCTCCAGCCGGTCGAGCCGCCGGCCCCGGCCCGGTTCAAAGGTGAGAAGCGTGTAGCCCCGGCCACGAAGCAGGTTGTAACAGGAGGCAAAATCGGGATGGCGGGTAAAGGGGACCCAGCGTACCGAGCCCTTGGCAGGCTCGGGATCAAAGATGTCAATGCCCGCCAGGTGGATCTCGCGGACGCCGAAGGCATCGGCGGAGCGGAAGATCTTGCCGATATTGAAATCCGGCTTGAGGCCGTCCAGGACCAGGATGCAGGAGTGGATACCGGGCCGGGCCGAGACCAGGTTCCTCCGTACCGCCCTGGCGTAGCGGCTCTCCATGTCAAGATAGCGGTTTCGGCGTCGTGCCATGGGGCGTGCTCCTGTGTGGGATCCCTTGTTCTTTTTGCCGACTCGTTGTACTCTGTCGGACGAAAAAAAACAAGACCATGCCGGGCCGCGCACCAGGCTGACATCATGCCGGCAGGGCCTGCAAATCAAGGGGGAGTGAAGACCAGATGGCCAACGACCAACAGACCGACCGGCAGCAGCCATCGCGCTGCCAGCTCTGCGGGGCTGAAAAGAAAACCGCTGCCTGCCACGGCTTCCAGGCCTGTTCGGCCTGCAGGACGCTCATCGCCAGGGTGCGGAACCGGCCCGAGGTGGTACGCAGGGTCTGGCAGGAGTTCCAGGACGAACCGATCCTGCCGCGGGAAGAGATGCCCCCGGCTTCCGCCGAGACCGAACTGCCCGATGTCCTGGACGGCAAGCGCTACCGGACCATCGACCGGGAGCACAACAAGTGGTACCTCTCCATCAGCGAGCTGGACGGCAACCCGGTGGAGGTCTTTGCCTCCACCGCCTTTGACCGCGACCACGAACTGCAGTCGCGGATCTCCAACCTGACCACCATCACCCGCCTGATCTCGCTCATCCTCAGGCACATCTTTCTGGGCGAACGGCTCACCTTTGCCAAGTGCCTCAAGCAGATCAAACGCAGTTCCCGCCAGAAGGACGACCTGCCGGACATGCTCTACGGCGTGCTCAGCCGCTACGATCCCGCGGCCAGGGAGGCCGCCGAGCAGGACGGCCGCGGCTGATCCCCGCCGCCGGTGCCGCCCGGAACCGCTATTCTTCCCGGCCGGCCCCTCGGGCCGATGGCTGCCCGAACAGGGAGCGGTACCGGCCATACCCCTCCTTCTCCAGATCGGAGACCGGAATAAAGCGCAGGGCCGCCGAGTTGATGCAGTAGCGCAGGCCGGTGGGTGGCGGACCGTCGGCAAAGACATGTCCCAGGTGGGAATCGCCGTGGCGGCTCCGGACCTCGGTGCGGACCGAAAAAAGGCGCCGGTCCTCGCGCTCGACGATATTCCCCGGTTCCAGCGGCCGGGTGAAGCTGGGCCAGCCGGTGCCGGAGTCGAACTTGTCCCGGGAGGAAAAAAGCGGCTCGCCCGAGACCACGTCCACGTAGATCCCCTCTGCCTTGTTGTCCCAGTAGGCGTTGTTGAAGGCCGGTTCGGTGCCATCCTCCCGGACCACCCGGTACTGGAGCGGGGTCAGCCGCGTCTTCAGCTCCCGGTCCGAAGGACGGCGATAGCCATGCCCCTCCTTCCAGCTGCCGTTTTCAGTGGTGCCGGGAAACGGCCGCTCCTTCCAGGTGGAATCGATGAAGTCCGCCCTGCCCGACCCCTTCCTGTAGCGCTTGTAGTGGAACACGTTCTTGCGGTAGTAATCCTGGTGATACTCCTCGGCCCGGTAGAACTCCCCGGCCGGGAGAATGGCGGTGACCACGGGCCGATCGAAGATGCCGGAGGAGTCCAGCCGCTTTTTCGACGCCTCGGCCAGCCGCCGCTGTTCCTCGTCCAGGTAAAAGATCGCCGTGGCATACTGGCTGCCCCGGTCCGCGAACTGGCCGCCGGGATCGGTGGGATCGACCTGGCGCCAGAAGACCTCGAGCAGTTTCCCGTAGCTGATCCGCTCCGGGTCATAGACCACCCGGACCGCCTCGAGATGGCCGGAGGTGCCGGCCGAGACCTCCTCGTAGGTGGGATGTTCCGTGCGGCCGCCGGTGTAGCCGGCCTCCACGCTGATCACCCCGTCAAGCGCCTCAAAGGGCGGTTCCATGCACCAGAAACAGCCGCCGGCAAAGATGGCGGTCCGGGACCGGGCCGCAAGGGTGGGCGAGGAAAAGAAAAGAAAAAGACAGGAAGCTGCCGCGATGATGATCCAGGAACTGTTCATCTCTCCTCCAGGGATGTGATCACGGGACACCGCTTACAAGCCCTGCCTTGGTTCGGGGTAACCGGATATCCCGTGATCGGTTACGCTTTTGCGGTATCACCAGCCGGGAGTATCTGTTGTTGATCGTTGATTTGCCTGTCGGCCATTGTGTCTTCAGAAGTGATCGACCGCAGTGACCGGACAGGCGCTGTTGTCATGGTGTGTTGCGGCCGGACGGCAGCAGGGTCCGGCCACCCTACTGATCAATAATAATAATTTTTCATACTCTGGCAAGCGATATCATCACCCGCCACGGAACATCACGTTCGAGAGCGGCCTTCTGACCTTTTCGCGCTGTTCCCCGCATTCATGGCACATTCATGGCATTTTCAGGCCGTTCGCGACAACCTTTGTGAAATATTATAGATCTTTTGTGCCTGGCCGGCAGCCGTGCCGCAGGCGGCGGAGGTAAACCGCCCAGAGGGTACCGGGCAGGAGAAAGAGCAGGGCCAGGCAGAGAACGATGGTGCGCGGATCGATACCACGGTCGAGCGACAGGCCGGTGAGCCAGCTCGAAAGGCTCATGATCAGGGTGAGCAGTGTCATCTCGGCGGCAAAGACCCGGCCGCGGAACCTGGCCTCGACCCGGTGATGGAGCAGGGTCGTGGAAAAGACCCACTGGATGGCGCCGCCGATATGGCCGAGAAAGACGCAGAACGCCGCTGAAACAATACCGGGCGCCTGGCTGAAGAGCAGGTAGGAGATGGAGGAGATGAAAAAGGCGGTGCCGATGGCCCTGCGCATGCCCTGGTGGCTGTCGCCGAAGAGACGCCAGGCCAGAAGGGGGCCGACCGCCGCTCCCAGGCCGCGCATGGAATAGAGCACACCGCTGAGACCGCCCCTGCCGCCATGGGCAAAGACCTGCTCGCCGAACACGGTCAGCATCACCAGGATGCCGCCGGAGAGCGCCCAGCCGCTCTTGACCATGAGCAGTGCGGCAACACGCCGGTGGGCCCGGACGTAGCGGACGCCTTCCACCAGGTCGGCCAGGCCGCTCAGGCGGGCAAGGGACAGGGGCCCCTTACGCCGGGGCCGGGCTGCAGGAAGCGGTACGCCAAGCAACAGCACGGCCGAGACGAGAAACGAGGCCGCATCCACCATGATCGCGGTCTGCCAGCCGAAAAAGGCGGTGACAAAACCGCCCAGGGCCGCGCCCATAGCGAGCATGACCGACCAGGTGGACCCGGAAAGTCCGTTGGCCACGTTCAGTTCACGGACACTGCACAGATCGGGTATGGCGGCCTGGCGGGCCGGATGGGAGAAGGTCCACAGGGACTCCTGGATAAAGGCCAGCAGGTAGATGAGCCAGACCAACTCCATGCGGCCGGCCAGGAGGTAACAGAGAACCAGGGCGCTACGGCAGAGGTCACAGCAGACCAGGATGGTCTTGCGCCGGAAGCGGTCGGCGACCACGCCGGCCAGGGGCCCGAGAAGAGTGGAGGGAAGGAACTTGGCGATCAGAAACCAGCTTACGGCCTCGCCGGACCCGGTCAGGCGGCTCAGGAGAACAAAGATGGCGATATAGTTGAACCAGTCGCCGGCCTGGCTGATCACCCCGGCGAACCAGAAACGGCGATAGGAGGGATTGGCGCGCAGCAGGCCCAGGTAGGCCCTGGGACTTCCCCCGGACAGGGGACTGGGGGCGGCCCGCTCGGCAGAGGTGTCAGACACGGGATTTGCGCGGTCCGGGCAATGAAAAATGGGTCTTCAGGATACGTTGTGGGTCAATCGGTCCCATGACTGTTTTTCCCTTGCAATTCCCCCTTCTGGGGCAAGGAGAACTGACAGGGAAAAGCAGTTACTCGGAAACAGGAAAAATACTGTGCATTCAGTCTGATCAGTGACTGATCAATCTTTTGAGCCACCGCCCCTGGCGGTGTAACCCGGAAAGGTTCTACCGTTTGGGCGGGGAAAAACCACTTCCTGACCGTCAGGAAAAGAAAAAGGAATTCCGGGATACCATCCTGGAATTCCTTTTATAATGACTGGTCGGGAAGAGAGGATTCGAACCTCCGACCCCAGCGTCCCGAACGCTGTGCTCTACCAGACTGAGCCACTTCCCGACCTGTACCGCCATGATTCCATCCAGGTGAGGGACCGGCATCCTGCAGATTACCGCACCAACCTGGCCGAAAAGCACCGGAAGCTATACCCTGCTCCGGCCAAATTGGCAATAAATAAAAAACAGCCGACAGGTCTGCCAGCTGTTTTTTATCTATTTTTCAGGGGAAAAACTCTTATTTTACAGCGTCGGCCAGCTTGCTTCCCGGTTTGAATTTGGCAATGGTCTTGGCGGGGATCTCGATCATCTCGCCGGTGCGGGGATTCTTTGCCTTGCGGGCGGAACGTTTGACAGTGGAGAAGGTCCCGAAACCGACAAGGGTGACCTTGTCGCCATTGGTCAAGGCCTCGGTCACAGCCATCAGCATTCCGTTGAGAGCCTTTTCTGCTGCAGCCTTACTGATGTCTGCCGCACCTGCCATGGATTCAACGAGCTCCTTTTTGTTCATTCTTCCCTCCCAATAATTGTATGGCTTTGCCAAACCAACCAGGATACCACCTGATCTGCTTCTTTCCTTCATCCGAATGGATTAAAATCAAAAACACCTGCTTTGTCAAAGAAAAAAAACGTCTATCTTCCGTATACAGGCCGTTTGCGGCCGATCAGGGTCTCTGTTGACGGGAAAGGAAACAGGGGGTCATCGTCCCTCAAGATCCAGGTAAACCTTGTCGGCCCCATCCTTTTGCAGAAAACGGACCACGGCCATGCGCATGCCCTGATCCAGGAGCCGATCCAGGTCCTCCTGCCGTACCTGGAGGTAGACCATGCCCTCGTCATCGCGATCAAGCCGCAGCCGGCAGCCGGAAAAACCAAGCCGGGCCAGTCCCTGCTCCCGGCGGGCCACCCGCTGCAGCAACTCTTCGGTCACGGCCATGCCGTGGGGCAGGCGGGTTGCCAAGCAGGAAGAGGAAGGCTGCTGCCAGGTATCGAGACCGAGTTCCCTGCTCCGGGCCCGGATCTCATCCTTGCCCAGACCGGCCTCGACCAGCGGCGTGCGGACCCCCAGTTCATGGATCGCGCGCAGACCCGGCCTCCGGTCCTTGAGGTCATCGGTATTGGTACCGTCCACGAGCACCTTGATCCCCCGTTTTTCCATTATATCGATGAACTGGGAATAAATACGGAACTTGCAGAGATAGCACCGCTCCGGCGGATTGCGGACAAATTCCTTCCATGTAAGCGGGTACAGCTCAACGGACTGCACGACCACCCCTTTGCTGTAGCCGTGCCGGCCGGGCCAGGAAAGCGCCCGGTCCCTGTCGGCCGGGGTCACCAGCAGCGAGTCGGCAAAAAGAGGCAGCACATTGCCTGCTCCCAGGGTATCGAGGGCTGTCTTCAGGAGCAGCGAAGAATCCACACCGCCGGAGAAAGCCACAGCCACCCGTGAGCAATCCAGCAGGATCTCCTGCAGCCGCCGAACCTTGTCCTCAAGCAGCATCACTGGCCACGCCCGCCTCTGCCGGCTGCTTACTCGTCAACATCAAAGGAAAAATCCACGGTGGGAAATGTTGCAACCGGTTCCGTGATCTGGAAACCGCGATCCATGATCCACTGCTTGAGGATCTCTGCGATCTCCCGCGCCTTGACAACAGACGAAAGCGGCGCGGTGGGCACCTTTTTCCCGGCCACCTCGATCATGCCGCTCTTGAGCTGGGCGTAGCTCACCTCGCCGTAGTTGCGCTGGATGCCGTTGGTATAATCATGGCCGTAATCAACCACCTGGGTGAAGATCTCCGCGTCCGAGACCCCGGTGAACCGCGCCATCTCCTCGTTGAGAATGGGAATGGGCACGCCAAGGCCCACGGCCAGGGAGCACCCGTAGCCCTGGATACTGACCCCGCGCAGCCAATCGGCAGACATCTGTTTCAGATCACCCTGGACCATCATGGTGCCGGCGGGCCGGCGGGGAACACCATTGTCCCCCCTGGGCACCCCCGGATTGTGCTGGGTGCCGTGCCAGGTGACATACCCTACTCCGCCGCCGAGAAAGATCCTGGTGCCCACGCCGATGGTCCGGTAGAGCGGATCGTTGAGCAGCGGGCTCAGCTCACCGGCGCTGCAGTAGTTGGCATTGCGGCATCCGGGCTTGAGGACCCCCATATAGGTATAGACCGTCCTGTCGGAGAGATTGACGGCACAGTTGTAATTCTGGTAGCCGTTGCGCGGGTTGCAGAGGAGCGCGTGCGGCATGTCGGCAAGGGTCAGTTCCTTCTTGCACTTGGTGTTGGCATAGCAGTCGGTGGCATAGGCCTTGGCCTCGAGAAAGACCTTTTTCCCCGCCACCAGGTCCTCGATGATATGACCGCCGCCGTAACGGAACTCGCCGGGATAGACCTTGTTGAGCGGATCGTCCTCGGCCGGCTCGGTGGCGCCCAGGTAGATGTCGATGGCGGCAAGTCCTGCATATGCCGGCACCTTGTTGATCCAGACCTTGGCCGCCTTGATGGTGGGTGTTGTCTGGCCGAAATTGAAAAAGGCGCCGGACGAACACATGGTGGAAAAGGTGCCGGTGGTGACCACGTCCACTTTTTCCGCTGCCCCTACCGGCCCCTCCCGGCGCACGATATCGACCATCTCCTCGGCGGTGACGACAACAGCCTCACCCGCCCTGATGCGGGCATTGATCTCGGCATAGGTCTTGTTTACCTGGTGTTCGCTCATGGTCTCTTCCCAACAGATGAGTAGATGTTTTCTGGTACCGCCCGGGGGAGTGGAACAAGTCGGCGACCCAGCGACCACCACAAGGCACATGCGGTTGGTTGAACCTGCGTGGCCGTAACCCGCGAGGGGAGCATCGAATCCACGTCTGCCGGTCCCGCAGGCTGTTCGCCCAGGCCCGTATATTACGGAAAACCGGGGCAAGCGCAACCCTTTTCAAGGCCG
>DRKI01000191.1 GCA_011051875.1 Desulfobulbus sp.
GCCATCTTGCGGTCAAGCACGATCTCCATGTTGCCGGTACCCTTGAACTCCTCGAAGATGACCTCGTCCATGCGGCTGCCGGTGTCGACCAGGGCAGTGGCCAGGATGGTCAGGCTGCCCCCCTCCTCGACATTGCGGGCCGCGCCGAAGAACCGCTTGGGCCGGTGCAGGGCATTGGCCTCCACGCCACCGGACAGGATCTTGCCCGAGGCCGGGGTCACGGTGTTGTAGGCCCTGGCCAACCGGGTGATGGAATCGAGCAGGATCACGACATCGTTCTTATGTTCCACGAGGCGTTTGGCCTTCTCGATGACCATCTCCGCCACCTGGATATGGCGCTGGGGCGGTTCGTCAAAGGTGGAGCTGACGACCTCGGCATCCACGTTGCGCCGCATGTCGGTGACCTCTTCCGGCCGCTCATCGATGAGGAGCACGATGAGAATGATCTCCTTGTGGTTTCGGACTATGGAGTTGGCGATCTTCTGCATGAGCACCGTCTTGCCGGTCCGCGGCGGGGCCACTATCAGGCCGCGCTGTCCCTTGCCCAGCGGTGCGACGATATTCATCACCCGCATGGAGAAGTTGTCCGGTTCAACCTCCAGGTCGATCTTTTCCTCGGGATAGAGGGGGGTCAGGTTGACGAAGGCGGTCTTGTTCCGGGCCGCCTCGGGCGGCTGGAAATTGATGCTGTCCACCTTGAGGAGGGCAAAGTAGCGCTCGTTGTCCTTGGGCGCCCGAACCTCTCCCTCCACCGTGTCGCCGGTGCGCAGGTTGAGCCGCCTGATCTGGGAGGGGGACACATAGATGTCGTCAGGGCCGGGCAGATAGTTGTAATCCGGCGCCCGCAAGAACCCGAATCCATCCTGCAGTACCTCAAGCACACCGCTGCCGCGCAACTTGCCGTCATCGTAGGCCTTGGCCTTCAGGATGGCAAAAATCAGCTCCTGCTTGCGCATGGTGCTGTATCCCTCAATGTTCAGCGCCGAGGCGATGGCTATCAATTCGTTGATCTTTTTGTTTTTCAATTCAGTCGGATTCATCGAGCAATCATTCCTCCTCAGGAATCGTAATGAAAATGAACACGCAAGGAGCTGTTCTGCGCGGAAGCCACCACATTGCCGCTGCAGACCGGCCCTCCCGGTCCTGAAACTGTGCCCGGGTATCCAGGCCAGCAACGCTGACGGTCACAGTCAGCATTCCCGTTATCCGTTTGCCGGACCGGCCCCGGCTGGGGCGTTGGCGGGGCAGACGGCAACGGGATATGTCGAAAAATATGAATGGAAACGCTCACAGGGCACCCCATATGCACGCGCTCGAATCTCACAATATACGGGGTGTAACCTTGTGAAGTCCGATCACGCACAGCCGGCACCCTGCAACCGCCTACACGTCCTGTATTGATCCGGGGTAATTCCGTGATCGGTTCCGTAGAATCATCCGATGCGCCGTTGCGCACCTTCTATCTCTTGCGATCAGAAACCCGCAAGCGACCAGGGGCACCGTACAGGGTCTCGCTGTACCGGCTCACCCCGTTGTACGATCACGATCGCCTGCGGAAAGGGCTACCGGTCTTTTCGTGGACCTGCGCACGACCGCGCCTGCACGGATATGCGGCACCCCTGATCACCTATAGCCCTTGAAGGACGTGCAACCGGTTGCAAGCCCTGTATTGGTTCGGGGTAAGTGGATATTCCGTGATCGGTTACCTTTATCCAGTGATGCGCTGCGAAAAATCTGCGTTGTACCTGAATTAAGAGATTTTCATTTTGCCCCGGAATGCGAGTCTTGTGATGTTTCGTTGCAGTCTGCCTGCATGAAACACCACAAGGCGAAGCAGATTGGGACAAAATGGAAATCCCGGAGGGCGGCACTCATCTGCGACACGGGAGAAATTATTTATGACCAGATAGCTCTTTCAATTTGCAGATGGGTGAAACGCTCATTTCAGGCTGAATAAATGTGGCAGGATACGTCCCGGAATGCGGTATGCGGTTCAGGTACCGTTGCACACCTCTCTCGTGCTGTGCAACGTTATTCAAAACATTATATGCTGTGAAATATTGGAACGAGAGGTCGTCAGTCAGGCGGATTCGAGGCATTCAAACGTCTTATAAATCCTAAATATTGGTTTCCATCATTTCTGTCAAGAAATTTCTGACAAAAGTCCCACATCGGTTCAGCGGCAAGGGGAATCGGCCAGGTCACCGTCCTGCAGGAGGCGTCCCAGGTGGATCACCTGGAGGCAGGTGTCTGCCCAGGCCCCGGAGTTGTCGATCACATGATCCGCGACAAGCGCTTTGTCAGCCAGGCTCATCTGGGAACGGATGGCCCGCAGGGCCTCACTGCAGTCGACATGGTCACGCTTCACGATCCTCCGGCACCGCTCGCAGAGACCGGCATAGACAACGACCACCCTGTCCACGTCGCTGCGCCAGCCCGCCTCTATGAGCAGGGGAATCTCGACCAGGACCGGAGTTTCCGAGGCCTGCGCGGCCAAGGCGTCCTGCATGGCCCTGCGGGCAAGGGGATGGAGCAGGCGGTCCAGTTGCCGGCGCAGGCCGTGATCGGCAAAGATGGCCCTGCGCAGGGCCGCCCGGTCCAGGGAGCCGTTTTCGGAAAAAAACCGATTGCCGAACCCCGCCTGCAGGGCGCGCCACCCCTCCCCGCCGGGCCGGAGAAGGGAACGGCAGATGGCATCCAGGTCGATGAGAGGCAGTGAAAAACGGGCAGACCAGAACCGGCAGACACGGCTCTTGCCCGAACCGATTCCCCCGGAGATACCGATGACCATCCTTCCCATCACGTGCCTGCACGCAGAGTGGCGAGCACCTGCAGCATGTCCGGCGGGAGCGGGGCGGTGAAGTGCAGGGGCGCGCCGCTCTCCGGGTGGGTGAAGGCAAGGGAAGAGGCATGCAGCATCTGCCTCCGGACGCCGAGTTCGCCATACCGCTCCGGATGACCTCCATAGAGGGGATCGCCCATGACCGGTGTGCCCAGGAAAGCCATGTGGACACGGATCTGGTGGGTTCTGCCGGTCTCAATGCCGACCTCGACCAGGCAGGGACCGCCGGCAAACCGCTCCACCACCTTCCAGGTGGTAGCGGCGTGGCGTCCACCCCGTGCAGCAACCGCCATTTTCCTCCTGTGCACCGGATGACGGGAAATGGGCGCTGCCAACCGGCCGGATTCCCGGTCAGGACAGCGCAGGAGGATGGCATGGTAGCGTTTGCGGACTCCCCTGTTCTTGAACTGCGCCGCCAGGGTCCGCAGCGCGGCCTCGGTCTTGGCGATGACCATGATGCCGGAGGTCTCCTTGTCCAGGCGATGCACGATCCCCGGCCGCACGGGATCGGAACCGGGAAGATGGTCACAATGGTGCAGCAGTCCGTGGACAAGGGTGCCGCCACTGTGGCCGGCACCGGGATGGACGACCACGCCGGCCGGTTTGACGATCACCAGCAGGGCATTGTCCTCGTGCAGGATCTCGAACGAAACCGGCTCCGGAATGAGCCCTGCAGGTTCGGGCTCGGGCAAACAGACCGTCACCTGGTCACCGGCTCGCAGCCGGCAGCCGGCCTTGACCCTGTCGCCCCCGACCCGGACGTGACCGGAAAGAATCAGGCGCGCCAAGGCGGAACGGGAGAATCGGGCAAGCCGCCGCACCAGGTAGTGGTCCAGGCGCATGCCCGCATCGGCGGCCGTGACGGTAAAAACCTGCGACGATTGCCCCGGCGGTTGGTCGGCACAGCGACAACCGCTGCTGTCGGCTGCGGGTTCGATCATCAGGGAGATTCAGAAAATACAACGGAAACCCGGATGAAACGTTTCACCCATCTGCAAATGGAAAAAGCGATATGCTTATATTTTCAGTGTTGCAGGGGGGTGAAACGGTCCACCCGGGGGAAAGACCGGCACAGCCGGATTTTCAGATCAGGGGACTATGCCCATGCAGAGGGTTCCTGCCACTGCGGCCAGCTCCTCACTGCCAGGGGCCGCAGTAGGCTGATCACGGAAACCGGCCACCGGAAGGCAGCCGATCCGGTTGTCGCACGACCAGGGGGATGACCACGTCCCATCGCTGTCCGGCCCATCGGCGGCCCCGGATACCGGCTGCAGGTGGAGCCGTATCCTGTCGCCGAGCCGAATCTTCCCCTCCTTGCCGGAAACGGCGCCGGCAGTCGCGAATGCCGCTGAACCGGGAGATACCCCGGGCCCTGTCCGGTCCGGATTTTCCATGGACCGGCAAGAACGATCAGCTGAAAAGCTTCTCGATCTGCTTTTCTATCTTTTTCTCGTCCGTATTCTTGGCCAGGGAGAGTTCCTTGACAAGCAGGTTCTTTGCCGTGTCCATCATCTTTCGCTCACCGTAGGAAAGATCTTTGTCTTCCTTGAGGATGAACAGGTCACGCAGGACAACGGCCACCTCGAAGACCGAACCTGTCTTGATCTTCTCCATGTAATCCCGGTAGCGGCGATTCCATGTCTGGGAACTGATCTTGACATCCCTGTCCTTGAGGATATCGATGACCTTTTTCACCTCCTCCTTGGAGATGATCGCCCTGAGGCCGACATTGTCACTGGTGGCAGTCGGAATCATGATGGTCATGTCGTTATCAAGGATCTTCATCACGTAGAAGGATTGATCGACACCACCAACGTTTTGTGTTTCTATGGCCTCGATGAGTCCAACACCATGGGCCGGATACACAGCCATATCACCTGCTGAAAACACAAGCTCCTCCTGAAAAATATCATAAA
>DRKI01000192.1 GCA_011051875.1 Desulfobulbus sp.
AACGGGCCCGGCAGCGGGAAGAGCTGCAGCAGACCCTGGAGGAAGGGATGCAGGTCCGGGGCACCGTCACCTCGATCCGTGATTTCGGCGCCTTTGTCGATATCGGCGGCGTGGACGGCCTGATCCCGATCTCGGAGATGGCCTGGGGCCAGACCGAACGGGTGGACGATATCCTCAGCCGTGGCCAGGAGGTGGAGGTGGTCGTCAAGCGACTGGACTGGGACAATGACCGTATCTCGCTCAGCCTGCGCGAAACCACGGAGAATCCGTGGGACAAGGTGCAGGAGAACTACCCGGTGGGATCCGTGCACCGGGCAACGGTCTCGCGGCTCGCCGCCTTTGGCGCCTTTGTCACCCTGGAACCGGGCGTGGACGGCCTGCTCCACATCTCCAAGCTCGGCGCCGGCCGCCGTATCCACCATCCGCGCGAGGTGCTGGAGGCAGGCCAGGAGATCACCGTTCGTATCGACGGCCTGGACCCGGAACAACAGCGTATCTCCCTGGTCCCGGAGGATTATGCGGACAATGAGGCCGAAAAAGAGGAGATCCCGCCCCGGGTGCGCGACACCAGGCCCCGTTCCATGGGGACCCTGGGCGACCTGCTCAAAAAGCAGATGAACAAGAAAAGGCGCTGAGGCCACCGGCGCTCACCGCGTTTTGCGCCCGCCCTCCTCCTGCTTGCGGGCCTCGGACTGCCGCCTGGTGGAGCCGAACAGGTAACCGGCGATGGCGCCCAGCACACCAATGGCCGCCGTAAGCTGCTCGGTGGTCGGCGAGGCGATGACCACGAGCAGAGTGGCCTGGATGATCAGAACCAGGCCAGTGCCGTTGACCACGTTTTCGGCCGTATAGGACGTGGACTTGATGTAGCACAGTTCGAGAAAGAGAAAGATCGGTGTGACCACCAGCAGGCCCAGCAGCAGGTAGACCTTGTGCTTTTCCTGCATGACCCGGAACTCGGCTGCCGTCACCAGGTCCTGCTCCGCGGCCGCCGCTGCCTCTGCCCCGGGTTTCAGCTCATCGGCCATCCGGAGGGCCCGCGCCACCCCGCCGTCCACCTGCTGCGGCTCACCGGTCCATGCCTGCAGGGGCAATATCGCCAACACCAAGCTCAGGGCGAACAACCACACCGTCCTCCTGGATCTCATCATCGCCTCCCATGGAATCGCAACCCGTCACACATCTCCCCTTCCCTGCTCACACGTGGCCGCAGGAAGGAACGCGGGCCGGCGCAACCGTGCAGAGACGGGGTGCCCGGACACCGTCCATGAATGCCTTCCTGGTTCAGGGGCACTGTTTTCTGTCCCTGACATCATCCACCACGTGAACAAGGCTCATGTAATACCTGCGGTCCCTGTCCGAAGCGCCCCGCATCTTTCCCTGCAAGCCGTCGCGCAGGGCCTGCAGTTCATTACACTGCAGGGCCAGGATCATTTTCCTGTACTTCGCCAGGTAGGACGCTTCCCGGACTGGCTGCTGCAAGGACCGGGTCTCCGGAAAGGGCAGCAGCTCTCCGGCCAGGCCGACCGTACCGGCCAGGAGAAGGATCCCGGCCAAAAGAGTGGCGGGCGCCATCCTCCCGTCGCGTCCATGAATGCGACCGTTCATATCCACCTACCCTCCTGCTGATCGTCCGGGCCGGCATAAAAAAAGCCGGGGCCCTCGCATGCGAAAGGCAACCCGGCTGTCCGATCCAGACCCGTGGCTTTCCGTGCCGACATGGCCGGCGTGGCTTTATCTTTCTCTCATCTTGCAGTCAGTATGGCAGAAATAACCAAAAAAGTCAAACACAAGCGGAGCAACAAGGCCATAAGGTCACCGGGGGCGGACCATCTCGAACATGATGATGGCCGCGGCCACCGAGACATTGAGCGAGTCCAGGTCCGCGCGCATGGGAATGGTGACCAGGTGGTCGCACTGCCGCTGGACCAGGGGCCGGATGCCCTTGCCCTCGCTGCCGATGACCAGGCAGACCGGACCGGAAAAGTCGGCCTCGTAGATGGAGAGCGCATCCGGCGAGACCACGGCGCCGTAGACCCAGAATCCCTTCTCCTTGAGCAGTTTCAGGGTCTCTGCCAGGTTGACCACCTGGCAGAGGCGCAGACGGGCCGTGGCCCCGGCCGACGCCCTGACCACGGTGCCGGTCACCGGGGCGCTGCGTTCCCGGGTCATGATCACGTGGTCAAAGCCGGCCGCAACGGCGGAACGAAGGATGGAGCCGAGATTGCGCGGATCCTGGATGGAGTCCAGGACCAGCAGCCGGCGATTGTCCCGGTCCGGGGTCGAGGCGAGGTGATCAAGCAGCTCCGCCAGCGGATAAAGCCGGGCCGCGGCGCGGCGGGCGACCACGCCCTGGTGGCGGCCGTGGCCGGGCAGGCCCATGCGGTCCGCATCCACGAAACGGAGCCTGACCCGGCGCTCCCGCGCCAGGTCGATGATCGCCTGGATCCTGGGACCGCCCTTGCCCCGCTGGACCAGGACCTCGCTGACCGATCCCGGGATGCGCAGAGCCTCGAGCACGCTGTTGAGGCCCCAGATCAATGTACCGTCAGCCGCCTGTTCCGCCTTGCCGGATCCGGACGACGGACGCCTCCGCCCGGACCGCCGGTCAGCCGGGCTCACAGCTCCAGCTCCACGACCTCGCCCGAGGGCATGCGCCGCCGCCGGCACCGCTCGGCCACGATGATGGATCGCAGGGCATCCACGGCCACATCGAGAACGTCATTGACCACCAGGTAATCGTAATCACCGGCAGTCTCCATCTCGCGGCGGCCGTTGGCCAGGCGCAGGGCAATGGTCTCCTCGGCCTCGGTTCCCCGGCCGCGCAGTCTTCGCTCCAGTTCCGCCAGGGAAGGCGGCGCGATGAACACGGTTACCGGGTCCCAGGTGGCGCGGATCTGCGCTGCGCCCTGGACATCGATATCCAGCACCACGTCAAGTCCCTGCGCCCTGAGGCGCTCCACCTCTTCCCGGCTGGTGCCGTAAAGATTGCCGTGCACCTCGGCCCACTCGAGAAATCCCGAAGGCCTCCGGTCGCGCATGGCCTCGAATTCCCGGCGCTCCACAAAGTGATAGTCCCGGCCGTTCACCTCGCCGGGCCGGGGCGGCCTGGTGGTGTGGGAGACGGAAAAGACCAGGCCGGGGAGATCGGCCATCACCCGCTTCAGGAGCGTGGTCTTGCCGCAGCCCGAGGGCGCGGACAGGATCAGCAGCATGCCCTCATTCATCGCCCTGCTCCCCCAGTCTCCGTTCCAGCATCCTGCCGGGTCTGCGCCGGTCTTCTTCCAGCGCTGCCAGCCGCTGGCTGATGGTCTCCGGCTGCACAGAGGAGAGCACCAGGTGGCCGGAGTCGAGAATAACGATGGCGCGGGTGCGACGCCCCTCGGTGACATCGATGAGTTTCTTCTCCCGGCGCGCGTCATCCTTGAGCTTCCTGATCGGCGACGACCCCGGATTCACCACCGCCAGGATACGGCTGATCTTCACCGCATTGCCAAAACCTATGTTGATGAGCCTGTTGTCCATGGTATCTCCCTTGCCGGAAAAGCATCGTATCCTGCTGGTACGTCGGCACAGGCACCCCGTACCTGTGCCATACAGTTTAGAGAACGCAGAAACAACGAGTTATAAATCTTGTGACCAATTACTCGATATTCTGCACCTGTTCGCGCAGCTTTTCGATCTCGTTTTTCATTTCCACCCCGAGATGAGCGATATCGTCGTTGCTGATCTTGGAGGCCAGGGTGTTCACCTCGCGCAGGAACTCCTGGAGGAGGAAATCGAGCCGCCGGCCCACCGGCTCGTCACGTTCGAGGAATGAACGAAACTGGCTGATGTGGCTGCGCAGGCGCACCACCTCCTCGGTGACATCGCTCTTGTCGGCCATGATCGCCGCCTCCTGGGCCAACCGCGCGGGATCGATATCCATGCCGTCGAGGAGTTTTTCCACCCGGTTGCGAAGTTCCTGCTGCCGCCGGGCAAGGACCAGCGGGATCTTCTCCTCGATGGTATCGACAATAGCGGCGAACGTATCGAGCCGGCCCAGGAGTTCTTCCTTCAGGCGCAGTCCCTCCTGCTCCCGCATCCGGTCGCACTCGGCAAGGGCGGCCGAGACCGCCTCGCCGATCAGGTTCCACTCCCTCTCCAGGTCAGGAGCCTGTTCCTGGAGGGTGATCACGTCGCGAAGGGTGAGCATGTCAGAGAGCTGGACAGGGGACGAAAGCTCAAGCTCGTCGCAGAGCTGACGCAGGCAACGGTGATACTGGGCCGCAAGCTCGGAATTGACCGCAAGCAGAGGCCCGCCGGCGGCATCTCCCGGCAGGCTGATGCAGACCTCCACCCTGCCCCGGTCGAGATGGGCGGCCACTACCTTGCGGACCCGTTCCTCCAGAGCGACAAAGGAACGGGGCAGGACAATACGCTGGTCAAGAAAACGATGGTTCACGGTCCGGACCTCGGCGGTCCAGATCCTGTCCCCATCCCTGGCCTCGCCCCTGCCGAAGCCGGTCATACTTCGCGGCCGCATGGCTCAATACCTCGCTTGCTGCGGACGGGCCGCCGGTGGCGGCTCCCGTCCCTGGGTGGATAAAATTCCGAACAGAACGTTACTGGTCACAGGGGGGATTAACCCGTTGTTGGCACAGCCTCAAAACTGGACGTTGGCACAGGTGCCCCGGACCTGTGCAGGCGCGCCGGATCACCATACCCCCGGTATGCGGCGCAGCGCGACCGTGCAGAGGCGGGGTGCCCGTGTCGGCGTACAACAGAACCGGTTACGCCAGGGCGGCCAGGAGTTCCTCCCGGGTCGCCGAGGCAGTGCCGACCTTGCCGACGACGATACCGGCGGCATGGTTGGCCAGGGACGCGGCATCGACCACGGCACAGCCGGCGGCCAGACCCAGGGCCAGGGTGGCGGCCACGGTATCGCCGGCGCCGGTCACATCATAGACCTCCTTGGCCATGGTGGGGATGGTGACCAGGGAGTCACCCTGGAGCAGGGCCATCCCGGCCTCGCCCCGGGTGATGAGCACGGCCTCGCACTCGATATCATCCCGGATCTGGCGGGCCGCGGCAAGCAGGCTCTGTTCGTCATGGATCTCCATGCCGCTCATCCGGATGGCCTCGTGGTGGTTGGGCGTGATCACGGTGGCCCCGATGAAGCGGTGCAGGTTGGCCGGCTTGGGATCGACCACCAGCGGCAGTCGCCTGCCGTCCCGCCGGATCTCGGCCAGCAGCCGGTGGAGACGGATCATGAGCTGCTCGTTGACCACCCCCTTGGAGTAATCAGAGACAATCACCGCATCAAACTCATGCAGATGTTGTTCCAGGTAGCCGATCATCCGGGCCAGGGGCGTGCGGGAAGGCGGGCCGGTCTCCTCGCGGTCGAAACGGACCACCTGCTGGCCCTGGGCCACCACCCGTGTCTTGACGGTGGTGGGACGGCGGCCGCGGATCAGGCCGTCCACGGGTGCGGGCAGCTCCGTCATCAGCCGGACCAGCTCCTCACCCATGGCATCATCACCGATGATGCCGCACAGGGCCCCGGAACCGCCCAGGGAAACGATATTGCGCAGGACATTGGCGCTGCCGCCGAGCAGCAGCTCCTCCCGGGTCACGTTGACCACCGGCACCGGTGCCTCGGGCGAGATGCGCGACACCGTGCCCCAGACAAAATGATCCACGATCACGTCGCCGATGACCAGGATACGGACATCGGCAAAGCGTGATACCATCTCGGGCAGGGAATTCATGGCGCACCCTTGTCCAGCGCAAGGAGCCGGTCCGCCATCCGCTCGGCGGCAAAGACCAGGGATTCGAGATCAAGAAAATCCATGACGTGATGATCAAAAAGGACCTTGACCCGGGCCTCGAAGCCGTCGTCGGGCTCCTCGTCCCAGAAGAGCAGGTAGAGGGGAACATGCGGCAGGACCGGGATCACCGAGGCCACGGTGGCGCTCTGCCCCGGTGGCCCGTCCCTGCCGTCGATCCGGGCGCAGGCCGCATCCAGGGCCGCGGCCCGGCCGCTGAACCGGTCGGCCAGGCGCATCTCGCAGTAGGTGGCCAGGGTCCGTACCTTGGAGATCGAGTTGGGCAGACTCTCCATGCCGATCCAGGTGCCGTCCGGCACCCGGCCGCCGCCAAAGGCGACATAGTTATACAGAAGGATCTGGTCGCGCGGGTCCACCACTTCTTCGCCGTCCATACGGACGTCGTCCCTGCCCAGCCTCACCGGCCGGCCGAGATAACGGAAACAGAGGACCTGCGGCTCGTCCGGCGACCAGCGGGCGCCCAGAGCCCGGGCCGCGGCCTGGAAATCGATGTTGCTGACCTTGGACTTGAGATGGGCGACCAGGGCCATGTCCCGCTCCTCCTGGCCACGATCCACGGCCTCCAGGCCGGGGCCGTCGGCACCGGCCAGGGCCGGCAGGGCGGCGGGATCGACATGGGGACAGCGGCCGGGATCGACACCGCCCTTGGTCACGGCGACGGCAAAGGCGAGGCAGGTGGGATGGCCGCAATCTCCACAGTTGGTCTTGGGGGTATATTTCAGAAACTCGAGGGGATTCATGGTACACTGGCGGACGCGGCCGCGACGTCGGGACCGGGTTGCAGGGGATCGGTGAGCGGCCCCGACATGGATGGCCCGTCCCGCGCCGGGCGCGGGACGAAGCCCGAGGCCGGGAAACTACTTCATCTTGGCATTGAGGGCCTTGATGATCGTGTCGGTCAGATCAACGCTATCAGCGGCATAGACGATGGCGCTGCGGGGAAAGATCATGGTGTACCCTTCTTTTTCGGCAACCTCCTGGATGACCTTTTCAAGCTTTTTCAGGATCGGGCCGAGATACTTTTCCCGCAACCGCTTCAACTCCAGGTTGGCGTCGTCCTGTTTCACGCTGAGATCACGTCGTTTTTTCTGGAACTCAATGGCCTTTTCCTGCTTCTTTTCCTCGCTCCAGGCCGAGCTCTTCTTTTCGATCTCTTTTTTCAGAGCCAGCAGGGCATCCTCCTCCTTCTTGAACGATGCCTTCAGCTCCTTCATCTTCTTTTCCATGGCCTTCTGCGCTTTCTTGCCCGCATCGGAGCCGGCCAGGACCTTCTGCATGTTGATGAAACCGACCTTGGACCCCGTTGCCCCGACGGCGCTGGCTGCAAACGGGAACACGGTCAGTATTGCCACGGTCATACAAACGAATTTCCACCACTGTAAACGCACGGTTCACTCCTTTCTGCTGGGAAACCGGGCCCCCATCCATGCCCGGCCGACTTCTGCGGCCGCCGCCGGGATCGCGCTCCGATTTCCTGGAAAAATAAAAACCGGACAGAAGCATACGGCCTCCATCCGGTTCCCTACTCTCGCAGGCCCCAGGCTACCGGACTATGACAAAGTCATCACGCCTGTTCTGGGCCCAGGAAATTTCATCATGCCCGTAAAGGAGCAGCTTCTCCTCTCCCCAGCTGATGGTCGTCATCCGGTCAGGGGCGATTCCCAGGTTGACCAGGTACTTCTTGGCGCTGAGAGCCCGCCGCTCACCCAGGGCAAGGTTATATTCCTTGGTGCCCCTGGGGTCACAGTTGCCCTCGATGCGGATATTGATCTCAGGATTTTCCTTCAGGAACTGCGCATTGGTTTCGATCCGCGGCACCTGGTCGGCGCGGATGGCCGGCGAGTCAAAATCAAAGTAGATCGGCAACATGGGGGCCGAGGTCCGGCCTTCCATGATGGTGTCTCCCTCGGGAACCTCGGTTTCCAGGGATTCGGCAGGTCCCATGGCCTCGGAATCGGTCTTTGCGACCTCCTGGGTCGTCACCGGTGCCTTCTTGCCGCAGCCCGAGAGCGCAAGCACCAAGAGGACGGCCGTCATCAGGGCCAGCACCAGCATTCGGTTCGTTCGCATCACACCCTCCCTCATCTTTGGCTCTCTCTCCTTCAACCTGGCCAATTCTACTAAAAGCGAAGAGGAATACAACAATTTTTTCCCTGAAAAGGAATTAGCTTGCAAAACCACTGCAGCCCATCTAAATATCCTAACTTGAACAAAGCAGAACCGTAGGCGATCGCAGACACCCTCTCCTTCCGGACTGGCCGCCGCCAATGCGGCAGGCCAACCACGACCAGGGGGGCTGCGGCGCCTGCCCGCCGACACCCGCACCTTCCCGATTACACATGTATTGGTATTGCACCCAGGTATCGTGACAGCACAAAAAAGAATCGAGATACAGACAGTCAAGGAATTGGTATGCAGAAACCGTTTCGGCAGGTTTTTCGGCGTTCCCCAGGATATCTTCGATCGGGTATGGGCAAATCTCAGCGGCAGTGACGGCAACTCGGTTGCCTATATCACCATGGAGATCGGCGCCGATCCCGACGTCTTTCATCCGCTCAAGGATTTTCTCATCGAGGAAGACATCACCCAGACAGGGGACCCGGAGCTTGATGCCCTGGTGGACAAGTGCCTGCACGGCCCCCGCAAGATCCCGATCTACAGCGGCGGGCTCGGTGTTCTTGCCGGTGACACCCTGAAAAGCTTTGCCGACATCCACATCCCGGTCCTGGCCATCAGCCTGCTCTACCGGGCCGGTTATTTCTCCCAGATCGTCGATCTCAAGGTCGGCCAGATCGACCAGGCGACCCACTGGGAACCGGAAAAAACCCCGACCCTGTTCCAGCTCCGGGACCCGGAGCAGCCGGACCAGCCGCTGGAGATATCGGTTCCCTTCACGGATATGGAGTCCCGGCCCGTTGAGGTCCGGGCCCAGGTCTGGATGAAGATGGAGATCGCCGAGGAGCTGGACTACTTCGTGCCCGAATTCCTGCTCGACTACAGTCTCCCGGATGCACCGTCCTGGATCCAGGACGCGGCCCGGCAGCTCTACAACGCCGAATCGACGCTCATGAAGGCCAACCAGCGCCGCATGCTCGGCTCCAGCGTGCTGCCGCTGATGGAGACGCTGGGATTCACAGCGCGCACCATCCATCTCAACGAACAACACGGCGTGACCGTGGTCATTCACCTTATCCTGCGTGAACTGCAGGCCGCCCTGGGGGATGACTTCCGGCAGAAGATGACTGACAGCGACATCCTGGCCGCGGCCGAACGGGTCTCACAGCGGATGGTCTATACCATCCACACCCCGGTCAAGGCCGGCCACGACCGCTTCTCACGGACCCTGTACGACCGGATCAGTCCACCGGCTTTCCGGCGTGTGCTGCAGGTGCTGGCCACGGACAAAGACTCTCCCGGCGAGTACAATCTCACCGCCCTCGCCATGCGGGTCAACCGGACGGTGAACAGCGTCAGCCGCCTGCACCGGGACGTGACCCGCAAGCAGTTTCCCCGCTTTGCCGACAAGATCACCGCCATCACCAACGGCGTGCACCACCTCACCTGGATCAGCGAAAACCGGGCCCGCGTTTTCGACCGGTGCAGCGCCCTGGCCGGATGGCGCGACGATCCGGGCATCTTTGCCCGGGCCGACCTGGCAGGGGACAGGCAGTTCCGCAGCGGTCTCCTGGAAGCCTGGGCCCGGGACAACCGGTTCCTGGTCGAGTATGTCAACACCATGCTCATAAGCCACCGCAAACAGATGGTGGAGACCTGGATCGACCCGCCCAATTACCTCTCCTACCTGCCCAAGGCCGATGACCTGCAGCCCGGTGTCTTCACCATCGGGTTTGCGCGCCGGTTCTCCACCTACAAACGGGCCGACCTGATCTTTGATGACATCAAGGCCCTGACCGACATCCTGGTCCGGGGCAACTGGCCCATCAATTTCATCTTTGCCGGCAAGGCGCATCCTGCCGATGAACCGGGCAAGTTCGTCCTCAAGCTGATCCTCGACAACCAGGAGGAGCTCTATACCAGGAGCAACGGCCTGGCCAAGCTGATCTTCATCCCCGGTTATGACATGCAGATCGCCAAGATGATGGTCTCCGGCGTCCATGCCTGGCTCAACAGCCCGAAACGGCCGCTCGAGGCCAGCGGAACCAGCGGCATGAAGGCGGCCATGAACGGCGTACCCAACATCAGTGTCATGGACGGCTGGTGGGTGGAAGGCTACCATAACGGCGCCACCGGCTGGAAATTCGGCTACGAGGGGCCGGTGGAGGAAGCCAGCCTGAGCGAGGACCCGGACACCCTGCTCTACGAGGAAGATGCCCTCTCCTTCTACCGGTTGCTGCCAGAGGTCCTGGAGACCTTCTACAGCCGCCCGGACCAATACATCGACGTTGCCATCAACAATCTCAGGCTGAACGTTCCCATTTTCAACACCCATCGCATGGCATCAGAGTATGTCCGGCGATACGATCTGCAGCTCAACGGGGTGACAGCCGGGATGATCGCCTCCTTCCAGAGGTTGTACCAGAGTGACATCGCAAACTGACCGACCCGGCGCGGCCGCCGGCCCCGGACCGGGAACCGCCGGCCGTCAATTCAAGGAGCACCATCATGGCACGCCATATCAACCCAAGCAACTCCACCAACAAGACCATTGATGCCATCGACCGCAAGCGGGAGCGGGAAAGGCGCTACATGCTCTCCAGGGCCAGGGACAACGCCGCAGAACTGGCCACCCGCCTGGTGCAGCGTCTGCTCGACGAGCATATCATCGAAACCCAGTCGGACCAGGCCATCCGTGAGGCCATGGAGAACCAGCTCCGGTCCATGATCGACATGGAAGAGTTCGACATGCAGTTCAAGATCGCGCCTATCCGCACCCTCACCCAGGATCCGAACATCATCAGCCTCTACATCACCCAGTACATCATCGAGGACCTGATCGAGCATCCAAAGATCCAGGATGTCTTCGGTGACGACCTGGATGTCTACCGGACCGTGGATTCGGTGCTGGCGAAGATCAGGCCGCGCTAGGGTCAGCGCGATCGCCGGAGTCAGGAGACCATGACCCCGCCTCACCCCGAAGACACACCGAACCTGGTCTTTGCCAACAGCCGGGGCGAGATCCTGGACTATGACGGGCTCGAATTGGCCGGTGCCGCCGGCTCCTTCCTGAGACGGCCGGAAAAGGAAGAGCTTATCGAGCTGCCCGAGGGCAGTGAGCTCTTTGTCCTGCCCGGGCGGCTGCCGGTGGGTTTCGAACCCGGCAGCGACGAGCCGGTCCTGCTGGCCGAGGATCCCTACCGGCCCGGGGAATCCATCCAGGCCGTGGCCGCCTTCATGGCCCCGGCCCACACAGCCATCCTCACTGCCGCCTTTACCAGGGCAAACGGGAAACCGCCGCTTCTTCCCCTTTTCGCCTATACCGCCGTGGGCTGGTACCGCGACAGGTTCTGGGTCGCCGCCTTCCGCAGCGATCCAGATCCGCGCCAGGATGCCCGCAACTTTGACCTGGAGAAGATCCACCGCCGTACGGTCAGGAGGCTCAAGGCACATGCCGGCAACAGGCTGATCCAGCACCTGGGCAAGTGCTGCCTGACCTATGGCTGTCCAGCGGCCCGTAACTATTTCCTTGACCGCTGGGAGGCGCCCCTGCCCAGCTCTCCTGTCTGTAATGCCTCCTGCGCCGGCTGCATCTCCCTGCAGCCATCCGGCTGCTGCCCCGCCACCCAGGACCGGATCCGGTTTGTCCCCACCCCGGCCGAGATCGCCGAGATCGCCGTACCCCACCTGCAGCGGGCAAAGCGGCCGGTGGTCAGCTTCGGCCAAGGCTGCGAGGGTGAACCGCTCCTGCAGGGAAAGACCCTGGTGGACGCGGTTCGGGAGATCCGCACGCGCACCGGGCGCGGCACGATCAATCTCAACACCAACGGCAGCCTGCCGGCGGTGGTGGAACAGATGGCAGAGGCCGGTCTCGACTCGATCCGCGTATCCCTCAACAGCGCCAGGCCGGAGCTGCACCACCGGTATTACCGGCCGCAGGGATTCGATTTCGAGGATGTCTGCCACTCCATGGCCGTGATGAAAGAGCATGGCCGCCACGTCTCGCTCAACTATTTCATCCTGCCCGGCTTCACCGATGATCCCGGGGAATTCACCGCCTTCTGCGACCTGGTCGACCGCAACCGGCCCGACCTGATCCAGTTGCGCAACCTGAACATGGACCCGGAATACTACCTGCAGGTGCTCTGTCACGAACCGGCCGCCCCCCCCATGGGGATGCTGACCTGGCTGCGGGAACTGCGGCGCCGGTTTCCCTGGCTCAGGTTCGGCTACTTCAACCCGCCGCTGCGGTAGCGATCAGCGGGGAGATCGAGCCCGCCGGCTTCCTCTTCCAGCCTGCCCACCCCCTCCATGTCACAGCGCCTGAAGAAATCCATGGCCACCCTCCAGGCCTCCTCCACGGACCGGGCGCTCTGGACGGCCGTGGCCAGGTGATGGCCGAAGGGATAGTTGACAGCCAGGTAGTGGGTGAACTCCTTGATGCGTCCCAGGCGCCGTTCAGGCCGGAACCGTGCCTGCAGGGCGGAGACAAAACGGCCAAAGGCCACCGGCGGACAGACGTCCGGTTCCGGAATGTCCCGGCCGTAGATCTCCCTGGCCAGCAGGGCGAAAAGCCAGGGAAAATGTGCCGCCGCCCTGCCGATCATCAGGCCGTCGGCCCCGCTCTGGTCAAGACAGCGGCGGGCATCATCCACCGAGAAGATGCCGCCGTTGGCCACCACCGGAATGGAAACCGCGGCCTTGACCCTGGCTACCCACGGCCAGCGGGGCTTCCTGGAAAAGGACTCGCCGCGGAGACGGGCATGGACCGTGAGCAGGTCGATCCCCTCGCCTTCCAGCATCCGGCAGAAGTTGACGAGCTTCTCCTCGTCCAGGGTTTCGCCCAGCCGGATCTTGGCACTGAGCGGCAGGGCCGTGGAACAGCGCACGCGGCGCACCAGGCTGCGGACCCGGTCCGGATCGTCCATCAGGGCACTGCCGCCCCCGGCCTTCCTGACCCTGGGTGCCGGGCATCCGAGGTTCAGGTCCACCCCGTCGGCCCCGAAGCGATGCAGGGCCTCCATGGCCGGCGCGACCTCCTCGTCGCCGGTGAGCAGCAACTGGTAGCAAAGAGGACGTTCCCCTGGTGTACGTACCAGGAAGGGAGAGGCCTGCTCGCTTTCCACGGGCAGGCTCCGGGCCGAGAGCATTTCCGTGGACAGCAACCCCACGCCGCCATAGGACAGCAGCAGTGTCCGCAGGGCAGAATGGGTGAGCCCGGCCATGGGCGCAAGCAGAAGGGGGGGCGTGATATCAAGATGTCGAAACTGCATGAGAGCATTCCCCTAACAGGTTTGAATCGATGGCAAATGGAGACAGGGGAAACCACTGACCTGTCTTTTTTCACAGACAGTTCGCAACCCCCCTGACAGGAAGCATCATTGGAGGCTCACTCCTATCTCGTTGAAACAACTGTCCGAAGCAGCAAGAGCATGTGATGAAAAAAAAGAAATCCGGTAACACTTTATTGCTTGACAAATTCCGCTGAACCGTATAATTGAGACATGAGAATGATTATTTTATGATACTATAACTTTTTAATCTCAGCCCAGATATATCATCATGAATGCACCATCGCCAATGATTCGCCTGACCACCCAGCGTCAGATCATCCTCGAGGAACTCGCCAAGGTAAAAACGCATCCGACTGCCAGTGAGCTCTACGACATGGTACGCAAACGGCTGCCCAGGATAGGATTGGGCACGGTGTACCGGAACCTCGAGTTGATGGCGGAAAACGGCATGATCCTGAAACTGGAGGTAGGTGGGACCCAGAAGCGTTTTGACGCCACCACCGAGGACCACTATCACATCCGCTGTTCCCAGTGCGGCCGGGTTGATGACATCGATATCCCTGTCATCGATTCCCTGGTCGAATCGGCAGCAGAAAGCACAGAATACCAGATCCTCGGCCATCATGTCGAATTTACCGGTATCTGTCCGGACTGCCAGAAGAAACGTAAGGTCGACCTGCAGTAATCAGAAGGTCACCGATCACGGTGATATCCGATTCCCCGGAATCAATACAGGATTTGTAGGCGGTTGCAGGATGCCACGGCTGTGCCTGATCGGACTTCACAAGAATACACCCTGTATATTGGGAGGATCGAGCGCGTGCAGATGGGGTGCCCTGTGACCGCGTACTTCGGAAAACAGACCACCCTGCCCAAGCCGGTCTCGGCCCCTGACAGGGCCGAGGCCCGGTCCGGCTGGCCGGTTCGCGGAATCAGCCCGTTCCTGGCCTGCCTGACCCTGTCAGGGCAGCCAGACCGGCCATTCTCTTCTCTCCAGCCGACGGGTGGTCTGCACCGGCGATCATTTCCCGTCACCCCTCCTCTTCACTTCCTCCCGCCATTTCGCGAATAAATCCTGATAAGTCATAATGTTGCGCAGCATACGCTGTAACCGACCATACCCTGGTCGGCCCGAAGCAGGGCAATCGAAATCCAGCACCTGCCAGATCATCATTGACAAAAGCAGGAATGTTTTTCATTATTCTTGAGCTGGATCAAGGTTTCTCCGGAAACCTTGCTGTACAGGTACACCTGTTCACTTTTTTCCCATCACTTTTTCTTTCAGTTCAAAAAGGAGGAACCGGATGAAAAAAATCACGTACGCGTTGTTAGGCTGCGCTGCCGGCCTGCTGCTGCTCTCGTCGGGGGCAATGGCGGCAGACAAGTGCATCGAGTGCCACAGCAAGATCTCTCCAGGCCAGGTGCAGGACTGGAAGGTCAGCAAGCATGCTGAGAACGACGTCACCTGCTCCACCTGCCACGGAGAGAATCACCAGACCGCCGAGGACTGGAAAAAGGCGACCCTGCCCGACGAGCATGTCTGCAAGCAGTGCCACGAGGAGCAGTTCGAGTCCTTTGCCAAAGGCAAACACAACTTTGGCTGGACCTCCCTCAACGCTATCCCGGCCACCCACATGGCTCCCGATGAACTGATCGAAGGCGGCCGCGGCTGCGGTGGCTGCCACAACATGGGAATCAAGAGCGAGGCCCAGAAGAAAGAACAGCGGGAAAAAGGATACCGTTACCAGAACAATTCCTGTGACGAATGCCATACCCGGCACAGCTTCTCCAAGAAAGAGGCCCAGAGCCCGCGTGCCTGCCAGCAGTGCCACATGGGCTACGACCATCCGCAGTGGGAGATGTGGTCCAGCTCCAAGCATGGCGAGCGCTGGTTCGCCAAGCAGAACGGTGATCTGCCCGCCGATGCGGCCGCACCCACCTGCCAGACCTGCCACCTGCCGGACGGCACCCACGAAAACCACACTGCCTGGGGATTCCTTGGTGTCCGCCTGCCGCTGCCGGCAGACAAACAGGCTGCCGCCGACCGGGTGACCATCCTCAAGGCCCTGGGTGTGCTTGATCCCGAAACCGGCAAGCCCACCCCGATCCTGGATGCGGTCAAGGCTGTGGACATGGCCCGTCTGGACCAGGAGTCCTGGCAGAAAGAGCGGGACAAGATGCTCAAGATCTGCTCCGGCTGCCATTCCTACGAGTACGCCAAGGAACAGCTTGACATGGGTGACTCCATCATGGCCAAGGCGGACCGCCTCATGGCCGAGGCCATCAACACCGTTGCCGCGCTTTACAAGGACGGCATCATCAAGAAACCGGCCTCCTACCCGGCCAACTTCCCCTTCCTGCTGACCTTCATGCATACCAACGGCACGCCGTGGAACAAGGATCTGGACAAGCTCTCCTACATCGACCAGGTCCTGTGCCAGATGTACATGAAGCACCGCATGCGGGCCTACCAGGGTTTCTTCCACGTCAACCCGGATTACGCCTACTGGTACGGCTGGAACGAAATGACCAAGGATCTTGGCGAGATCAAGGAACTGGCCCGGACCATGCGCGCCACCCACGGCAAATAGGGAATACGGCCTGAAGACCTGCCCTGACGCACAAGGGGCTGCCCGGAATACCGGGCAGCCCCTTTTTCATTGAACGTTCAAGCACCCCGCCTTTGTCCCATCGGGCCGCCCCGCATAACGGGCTGGCGCGCATAGTTCACAATAGTCGTCGCCGCGAACGCTCTGAAAATGCCGTGAATGCAAGGAACAGCGAAAAGGTCCGCAGGCATATTGAACTATGTCGGGCAGTCCTTTTTGCGCTGTGACGCAGCAGGCATGGTGTTTTGGGCTTGCAGCAGATCGCCCCTGCAACACCACAAGACTCACATCTTGAGGCAAAATGCAAACCGCTCAATACAGGTCACACCATCCTCACCTGAACCGCACCCGGCAGAAGCGCCGTTTGCCCACCTTGAGCAGCACCTCCCCCTGGGCCGGGACAGCATGATCCAGATCCGTCACCTTTTCTCCGTCAACAGAGACGGCATTCTGCTTGATCATCCGCCGTCCATCCGAGGTGGACTTGACCAGGCCGGCCTCCAGCAGCAGTTTCGGCAGCCAGATCTCCTCCTCGTTCACCGTGATCTCCTTCTCCGGGATCTCGTCGGGCAGCTTGTGGTTGCGGAAAACCTGGTCAAAGTTCCGTTCAGCGGCATCGGCGGCCTCCTGGTCGTGAAAGCGGGCCACCAGCTCCCTGGCCAGGCGCACCTTGACCGCCCTGGGATGGATGCGGCCGGCCTCCATGTCCGCCTTGAGGACATTGATTTCATCCATGGAGAGATCGCTGAGCAGCTCATAATAGCGGAACATGAGCTCATCACTGATGGACATGATCTTGCCGAAGATGGCATCGGGCGGCTCGGAGATGCCGATGTAGTTTCCCAGGGACTTGCTCATCTTGTTGACCCCGTCCAGCCCCTCAAGCAGCGGCATGGTCAGGACCACCTGCGGCTCCTGGCCGTGATTGCGCTGCAGGTCACGGCCCATGAGCAGGTTGAAGAGCTGATCGGTCCCCCCCAGCTCCACATCGGCCTCCATGGCCACCGAGTCATATCCCTGGATCAGGGGGTAGAGAAACTCGTGAATGGAGATGGGCCGGTTGTTTTCAAACCGCTTTTTGAAATCATCGCGTTCAAGCATGCGGGCCACGGTGAGCTGCGAGGCGAGGCGGATCATCTCGTAGGAGCTGAGCTCGCCCAGCCAGGTGGAGTTGAAGACCACCTTGGTCTTGACCGGATCGAGGATCTTGAAGACCTGTTCCTTGTATGTCTCGGCATTACGCTCGATATCCTCCCGGGTCAGGGGCGGCCTGGTATCCGATTTGCCGGTGGGATCACCGATCAGGCCGGTGAAATCGCCGATAAGAAAATTGATCTCATGGCCGAGGAGCTGAAAATGGCGCAGTTTCTGCAGGAGGACAGTATGTCCCAGGTGGAGATCCGGCGCCGTGGGATCGAAACCCGCTTTGATGGTCAGCGGTTTACCGGTCTCGACGGACCGGGTCAGCTTATTCACCAGGTCTTCCCGCGAGATCAGATCCACGGTCCCGCGCTCGATGAGCGCCACCTGCTCTTCTACCGGTTTCATCGTCCTCTCCTGCCTCTTTCTCTTCCGATCCTCCCGCCAGCTTGCTGCGGTGATTATTTTGCGTATTCCACCGCCCTGGTCTCGCGGATCACTGTCACCCTGATCTGTCCGGGATAGGTGAGCTGGTCCTCGATGGCCTTGGCGATATCCCTGCTCATGAGCGTGGCCTCGTCATCCCCGATCTTACCGCTGTCCACGATGATGCGCAGATCCCGGCCGGCCTGGATGGCGTAGGACTTGTCCACGCCGTTGAAGGAATTGGCGATCTGCTCCAGGTCCTCCAGCCGCTTGACATAGCTCTGCAGCATCTCCTTGCGGGCGCCAGGCCTGGCGCCTGAAAGGGCATCGGCGGACTGAACCAGGATATCGAGCACACTCCTTGGCGGCTGGTCCTCGTGGTGGGCGCCGATGGCGTAGACGATATCCTCGGCCTCGCCATACTTCCTGGCCAGGTCACGGCCGATGATCGCATGCGATCCCTCGACCTCGTGGTCCACGGCCTTGCCGATGTCGTGCAGCAGGCCGGCCCGCTTGGCTTTCTTGACATCGAGTCCCAGCTCCGCGGCCATGACCCCGCAGAGGAAGGCGACCTCCAGCGAATGCTGGAGGATATTCTGGCCATAGCTGGTCCGGTACTTGAGGCGGCCGATGAGGTTGATCAGGTCCACGTGCATGCCGTGGGCACCGACATCGAAGGTGGCCTGCTCGCCAGCCTCCCGGATGGAGACCTCCAGTTCCTCCGTGACCTTGGCCACCACCTCCTCGATCCGGGCCGGGTGGATGCGGCCGTCGGAGATGAGCTGCTCCAGGGCCAGGCGGGCGATCTCGCGGCGGATGGGATTGAACCCGGAGAGGATGACCGCCTCGGGCGTGTCATCGATAATGATGTCGATACCGGTGGCCGCCTCGATGGCCTTGATGTTGCGGCCCTCGCGGCCGATGATCCGGCCCTTCATCTCGTCGTTGGGCAGGGGCACCATGGAGACGGTCTTGTCGGCAACGTAATCACCGGCATAGCGGGAGATGGCCAGGGCGAGAATGTTCTTGCCCTTGCGATCCGCCTCGATCTTCATCTCGTTCTCGATCCGGGCCAGCCGCTTGGCCGCGTCCATGCGGGCCTCGCTCTCGATGGATTCCATGAGCTGCCGCTTGGCCTCGTCCCGGTCGATACCGGCAATTTTTTCCAGCTTGTACCGCTGTTCATCGATGAGGCCGGCCAACTCCTTTTCCCGCTCACTGACCTTCTGTTCCCGGTCACCGACCCTGGACTCCCGGTCCAGGAGCCGGCTCTCACGCTTCTCCAGGGCCTGGAACTCTTTCTGGACCTCGTCGAGCTTGCGGTTCAGCCGCCGCTGCTCGTCTTTGAGCTCCAGTCGGCTGGCCTTGATCTCCCGATCCGCCTCCTGCTTGACCTGGAAGGCCTCTTCCTTGGCCTGGAGCAAGGCCTCCTTCTTGATCTGTTCAGCGTCCTGGATGGCATTTTCTATGATCTGCCGCCGCTGAGCCTCGATGTTCGCCTGGTTCCCCTCGACCAGTTTTTTGCGCAGGAAAAAACCGATGACCGCGCCAACGATCAGGTCAAACCCCAGCAGGAGCATGGTACCGCCACTCATATCCATACAGAAACACCTAGCATGCTAGCGAATTGAACAGTCCCTGCCATATGGCAGGGAACCAGTAAAGACGGCCCCGGAAAAAGAGGCAAGGATGAGGAGAGGCCGAGACATGGCCGACGGAAGAAAGGAGAACCGGAGGACCCCCGGAACAACAGACCTGACGCGGCCGGTCTGAAGTGCGGCCGGTCTGAAGTTATGGCCGCTGCCTGCAGGTACCTGACAACTTTGCCGGAAGTCCGATTGGACTCGGATACCGGTTACACGAAAAACCGAAGAAATTCAAAACGCGGGAGGTGGTAGCGGCAGCCGGTACCGGACGTTCCTGCCGCTGCTTTCCTGCCTGTGCACCGCCCTCCGGATGAATTGCTTCTATATGGTAAACCTGATCTCATCAGAGTTGTCTCTATGTCACCGCGCCCGAAACAGTCAGCCTGTTTCACTCGAAACCTTTTTTCGTCACGGGTCTGCGCCCGCTGGCCGTCTATGTATGTCTCTCAACAGGCGGCTGTCGCCGCCGAACTCCAACACGCATCCATCGCCGCGATGCAGACGCGGTGTCCCTTCCCTGTATAGCGCAGCCGGGAAGGGTCGTGGAATGGATGGTGTCACTGCGGCCTGCTGCGGAAAAAATCCCCACCCTGCCGTGTCAGCGCAATGATTAAACCTATTGGAAATAGGTGGGCAATGCTCATGTCACCGGCAGGAAATCGAAACTGACTTCCATTGAGTGACAGCGGAGCTGCCCTATCAATGAGAGTTGGCTCAATACTCCGCTGATCACCAACAGCGCAGGGAACCCGGTTTGCAGGTCAATCTGTGTCTTTTCCCGAAGGCAGGGGATGTCCTCTGCCTGTCTGTTACTATAGCAGAAGAACTGTAAAAACAAAATGACAATTTGGATGCCGGTTTCAGGCGGCGAACTAGTCGATTCCCGAGGCGACCTTATCTATAAGCTCGTCTATGGATCTGCCCTGGCTCCTGCGAAAGGCCTCGAATTCCTTGTTCAACTGAACATACCTGGCAGCAATGCGCAGGCAGCCGAGAACCAGCATCTTGCTGGAGGGGATGGTGCTGACCGTATCGAGCTTTGCATCCTCCAGTTCGGCGCGCAGCAGCGCCAGGACCTCCTCCACCTCATCTTCGGGGGCGTCACTGTAAAAAGTGAACTCCTGCCCGAACATGGTGAACCGCACCAGACGCTCTTCCATCTCTGCACCCAGTCAACCCCGGGTTACTGGGGATTTCCCTGCTCCGACTCGAACAGATTTGCCTGCATACCACCCTGGTCGTCTCCCCCGTCATCCGGGTTACCCTGCTCTGACTCCCACTGCTCGATACGATCGATGAGACCGGCAACGCGATCTCCGACCTCGGCCCGCTCGGTACTCAATTCGTCGATGGTGGCCTTCAAACTGACGATCTCTTCATCACGTTCCCGCAGGGTCGCCTCCAGGGCAAGAAAATTGGCCTTCAACTCGTTGTATTTCGTCAAGAGTTTATCAACAAACTGCTCCAGGCGAATCAGTTCCGCATTGTTCTCCATGGTTGTATCTCCCTCAATCCTGTGACCGAGCGGCCGGGATGGCGGCCAACCCATTGAATTCAAAATATAAGTTGTAAATATAATACTATACAGACCTCACCGGCCGAGCGCAAGGGTTTTCGCGTTTTTCCCGCACCTGTGCCGCAGCATATGCCGCTCCGGAAAAACCCCTCCCCCGGCTCGGGAAAAACATCCTTTTCCACGCGGTGAGGCAATGGGTCCCCAATGGAACAGTACCCTCACCTGCAACGTTGCAAAAAGCAAACCATTTACAATCATTTATCTTTGTTGCAGAAGGATCAAACGCTCGATATGGGCGAGAGGATCATGCCCTGCCTCGGGCCGGTCCGGTCTCAGGGCCGGGAATACCGCCACTCTAGCGGCCGGCCGTCGCTGTATGGCATGTATCCGTGGAATGGCCTGGGATCGCCATCAAAGACCAGGGGCAGAAAGAACCGGTCCCCCTCCCACATGGGCAGGCTTTCCAGCGCCTCCAGCGGATGCCAGCCCAGATCCCCTTCCTCGTTGGCAGGGTACGGGGTGCCCTCGAACCGGGTAATCAGAAAGATGAAGCCCAGCCAGTCCTCGCCGCCGGGACCGAATCCGGTCCAGTTGACCGTCCCGCGCAGCTGCATCTCGCAACAATGAATCCCGGCCTCTTCGAGAATCTCGCGTTTCATACAGGCAACAATATCCTCATCCGGTTTCATTTTTCCGCCCAGGCCATTATACTTGCCCAGGTGCTGATCTTCCGGCCTGGCATTGCGGTGGACCAGCAGCACCTGCCGACGGTCCGGAGAGAGGATGTAGCCAAGGGTTCCGATGATGGGTGTGTACATGGTCTGCCGGGATACAGGGGGCGACGTAACCGGTCACAGGGTTGACAAGTCGTTGTTTTCACTTTCTCACAACGGCAAGTTGGCACAGGTGCCCTATCTGGGGGCTGGCATGCCGGTTCGCCACGGGCCCTCTCTGCGGGCAGGCGCGACCGTACAGAGAGGTGGGACCTGGGACAACTTGCGGCGCAACCGGTCCCGGGCGGTCCACCCGGGCCGGGTCATGGCACCGTCCATGGCCGCGAGGTCCTGAAAACAATCTGTTGGCTCTCTATAAACTTTTTTCTCCTGTTTTCTGTCAATATGATACAATACCAGTGTGTTGAAATGGACACAACAGCAAAGATCCACCCGGTGTACCCGTAGCGCAAAAGGATTCTCTTCATGCCCGCCAGACGTTGTGCCATATACCTTCTCACTCTCGTGCTGCTGCCGCTCTCCGCTCTCGGCGCAGGGGGAGGGCAGAACTTTCCGGTCTACCCGAGCATCCGGGCCAATGTCCATTTCTGGGAACAGGTGTATGGCCGCTATACCACCACCCAGGGCATCCTCCACGACAAGAACGACCTGGCCATCATCTACACGGTGGTCGACCTCGTGGACTGGAACACCCCCGGCGCGGCACGCATCAACAGGAAACTGATCAAACTCGCCCGCCAGCGCTACAAGGATATCCTCACCCGGCTCGGGTCAGGGAAAAAACCGGCCACCAGGGAAGAAAAGCACGTCGCCTCTCTCTTTCCAAAGCGCCGGCACTCGGTCTACCTCAAGGCCAGGGACAACATCAGGCTGCAGATAGGCCAGAAGGACCGGTTCTACCAGGGCGTTATCCGTTCTGGCGCCTACATGCGGTACATCAAGAACATCTTCAAAAGCTACGGCCTGCCGCAGGAGCTGGCCTATCTTCCCCACGTGGAGTCTTCCTTCAATCCCAAGGCACACAGCAAGGCGGGTGCCACCGGGTTATGGCAGTTCACCCGGACCACGGGCAGACAGTACCTGACCATCAACGATGTCATCGACGAACGTTACGATCCCCTGCTCGCCAGCCATGCCGCTGCCCGCCTGCTCAAGGAAAACCACGCCCTGCTCGGCACCTGGCCCCTTGCTCTCACCGCCTACAATTACGGCCGGAACGGCATGCTCCGCGCTCTCAGGGAGAAGAAAAACTACGAAAATATTTTCAGGTTCCATCGCAAGGGCCGCTTCAAGTTCGCCTCCCGGAATTTCTATCCCGAATTCCTCGCCGCCATGCGTGTCGCCCAAAGACTTGAGCAGGACCGTTCCATCATACTCGACCGGCCCCGCGGCACCGTCACGGTCCGCCTGCGCGGGTATGCGCCGGCCAGGGAACTTCGCTCCTACTTCGGTGTCTCCAGGGAGGACTTCGCCCTGCTCAACCCGGCCCTCAGGCGGCCGGTCCTGGAGGGCAGAAAACACATTCCCAAGGGCTACCTGCTCCGACTGCCCGCCACCAGCGCCGTACGCAGGAAAGTTGCCGGAATGGGCTCGCGCTTCTACCGCTCGCGGCAGATCCGCGACCGGATCTACATCGTGCGCAGGGGCGACACCGCCGGCGCCATTGCCCGCAGGTACAACCTGACGCTCAGGGAACTCCGTCTTGCCAACAACCTGGACAGAAACAGCCATATCAGGATCGGGCAGAAGCTGAAAATACCGGTCCGGGCGGAAACCGCGGACAGCAACATCATCGTTCTGCGGTCTCGGGGCAAACGCAGACCAGGTTGACGGCAGCGGGACCGACCCGCCGGACGATCGTGCCGGGCCGGAGAGCAGAGTCTCACAACCTCTATCCATGTTTCCGGCAGAGGTGTGAAACGCACAAGGCAGGTTTCCGCGTCATCATTGTTGCGGAGCCGTAAGCGGTTGCAGGGTGCCGCAGCTGTGGATGATCGAACTTCACAAATTACCCTGCATATTGTGGGGTTCGAGCGCGTGCAGATGGGGTGCCCTGTGACCGCGTACAGATAATTCCCTGCCGGGAACGTGACAGGCACCAGGTGTTCCTCCCGCATTCTGATTTCTGACTTCTGAGACTATGGATATTTCAAAGACCATTGCCGAACTGAAGAAGAGAGCCGACTTCACGGACAATGTCGGCATGATCCTCATCCACAATGGAACCGTGCGCAACTGGTCCCGGGCCGACCGCAAGCGGGTCATTGCCCTGGAGACCAGGGTTGATCCTGAAAAAGTGGAGAAACTCCGGCAGCAGTACCTCGCGCAGCCGGGGATCTACGAGATCATCATCGAGGCCCGTTCCGGCCGTTTTCAACCCGGCGATGATCTGTTGTTCATTCTCGTTGCCGGTGATCTGCGCGAACATATCAAGCCTGTCCTTTCCGAGCTCCTCGACCGGATCAAGTCCGAAGCGATCACCAAGCAGGAGGTCTGCGCCTAGCCCGCATTTTTCACAAGCGATCTGCTGCAAGGCCCGAAAACACCATGCCTGCCACGTCACAGCGCAAAAAGGATTCCTCGACATATTTCAATATGCCTGCAGACCTTTTCGCTTTGTCCCCTGCATTCACGGCATTTTCAGGCCTTTCGCTAAAACCTTTGTGAAATCGGGCCAGAAACCCCTTGCAGCGGCCGGTTTCCGGCCGGACATTCCTGCCGGAACGGCAATCCGTCTTCCTTTTTTGCAGGAAGGGTGCAGAACATCAACAGCAAGGAGCCTTCCATGGAAAAAGCAGAGGAAATAATCCAGCTTTTCAAACAGGTCCGCACATTGCCACACATCATCAGTCGTCTGACCCGGCTGATCAATGACGAGAATTCCACGCTCCAGGATTTCGAAGAGGTCATACGCAGCGATCCCGCCCTTGTCGCCCGGCTGCTGACCCTTGTCAACAGTTCCTATTACGGTGTCGTCCGCAAGGTGGACTCCATCTCCCGTGCGGTGGCCCTCCTGGGCATGAAGAACCTGCACAACATTGCCATGACCGATGCCCTCCAGGCCATGGCCGGCCGGGACAATATCCACGGCACCTTCTCCTTCAACCGCCTGTGGCTCCATTGCACAGCCTGTGGAATCTGTTGCAAGATGATCGCGGAACGGATCTTTTCCATCAACGGTGACGATGCATATCTTACTGGAATTCTACATGATATCGGACTGATCGTTGAAGTGCAGGTGGATGAGAGGAATTTCATCCGGGCCTTCGATGCCCTGACGGCCGACCCTCCCTCCATAGTGGAACTGGAAAACCGGTATCTCGGCACCGATCACTGCCGGATCGGCTATCTGCTGGCCAGGGAGTGGCTCCTGGCGGATCCCATTGCCGAGGCGATCCGGGACCATCACGCGGTCACCGACGACCTCACCCCTGCCTCTGCCAGGGGCATCCTGCAACTGAGCGAATACATTGTCTCCCAGCTCGGCTATCCCATGAAATCCGGCGTCTCCCTGCCGCTGGCACCGGTTCTGGCCAACCACCTCCAGGACAACATGGCGGAATACAAGGTCCTGGCCGAGGACCTGCCCGACGAGATCAGCCGGATCCGTGACATGTACGAGAATTGAGGTTGCCGTTATGCCCATTGACGCGCTTTTTGCAGACCTGGTCGATTCTTCGAAAGAACTGACATCCCTCTGCAGCCACCTGGAACAGGAGACAGAGCACCTCCTTTTCTTCTGCCTGGCCGAGGATGGCACCCATGTGGCCTCGGCCGGCTTTCCCCTGACCACGGTGGAGGTCAAACGGCTGATCCGTGACCATGCCAACACCTCCTCCGAGACCGAGTTCACGGCCAACGGCAGGACCTACTACCTGCTCGCCATCCCTGATCTCAACTGCTACCTGCTCGCCACCGGGGAGGAGAAGCAGCACCCGGAAACCTCCTTCTGGATACGGACCGTCGTCTCCTTGGCGGTCCGCCTCTTCCTGGCCCACCGTGAAACCCGGGACACCATCAGCCGCCTGCGCATCCAGAAAAAACAGTTTGACCGGAAGTCCGCTGTTCTGGAAAAGAAATTCCAGGAGATCATGGCGGAAAACGAGCAGAACTATCTCAAGATCCAGGAGCAGCAGCTCAACTATTCCAAGACCCTGCAGGCCGAGATCAAGCAGCAGACCGCCGAGCTGCGGAAGGCCAAGAAGGCGGCAGAGGCGGCCAACGTGGCCAAGAGCGAGTTTCTCGCCGCCATGAGCCACGAGATCCGAACCCCCATGAACGGGATCATCGGCTTCACCGACATGCTGCTCGATACCAGTCTCGCCGACGAGCAGATCGAATTCGTCCGCACCATCAAACGCAGTGCCGACGCCCTTCTGGCCCTGATCAACGACATCCTCGACTTCTCCAAGGTCGAGGCGGACAAAATGGACCTGGAGGAGATCGACTTTGACCCCGAGATCACGGCCCAGGATGTCTGTGACCTGATCCGGCCCAAGGTCGCTTCCCGTCCCATCGAGGTGCTCTGCCGCATTGACGACCGGTTGCCGGCCAGCGTCATCGGCGATCCGGGCCGCTATCGGCAGGTCCTGGTCAACCTGATGGGCAATGCGGCCAAATTCACCCGCGAGGGTGAAATCGAGCTGGCCATCATGGTGGACGACGAGACCGACGAAACCATCACCCTGCATGCCACGGTGCGCGATACGGGCATCGGCATCGCCGGGGACAAGCTGGACACCATCTTCGAGGCCTTCAAACAGGCCGACGGCTCCACCACCCGGGAATTCGGCGGTACCGGGCTGGGTCTCTCCATCTGCCGCCGCATTGCCGCCCTGATGCACGGCAATGTCTGGGCCGAGTCTGTGGTCGGCCGGGGCAGCACCTTCCACTTCACCGCCTGCCTGAAGAAATCGGAGAAACAGCACTCCAGGCGCTTCAACAAGGTCTCCCTCAAGGACAAACGGGTCCTTGTCGTCGATGACAACAGGACCAACCTGGGGATCCTCAGTCATGTTCTTGAAACGGCGGGACTCCTGGTGACGCCGTTGCAGGACGGCAACCGTGTCCGGGAAACCGTGATCCGGGCGCAGGCCGAGGGCCGGCCCTTTGACCTGGCCATCCTCGACATCCAGATGCCGCACCCTGACGGCTATACCGTGGCCCGCATGCTCCGTCACGAGATCAAGGAAACCGCCGGCCTGCCGCTCCTGGCCTACACCTCCTCCACGGATCGAAACGCCAAACGCTGCAGGGACGCGGGCTTCAATGCCTTCCTCACCAAGCCCACCCGGCGCGAGATCCTCTTCAAGACCCTGGAAAAACTCCTGGGCGCAGAAGAACTGACCGAAAGCGGTACTGGGGAAGACAGGCTGATCACCCAGTACTCGGTCCGGGAAGAGATCAAACAGTCGGTACGGATCCTCCTGGCAGAAGACAATCCGGTCAATCAGAAACTGGCGACCCTGATCCTGACCAAGGCCGGCTACAGGGTGGAGGCGGCAGGCAACGGACGGGAGGCTGTCGAGATGTTCACCAGTGCCCCGGACCGGTTTGACCTGATCCTCATGGACATCCAGATGCCCGAGATGGACGGGATCGAGGCCACTGCCGAGATACGGCGCCGCGGCTTTACCGGAATCCCCATCGTGGCCATGACCGCCAACGCCATGAAGGGAGACCGTGAGATCTGCCTGGATGCCGGCATGAACGATTATATCACCAAACCGATCAAGCGGGAGCTGGTGTTCGAAATCATTGAAAAATGGCTGTACAGGGAACTGGGCCGATGAAGGACCGGGAAAAAAAGCGGCATGGCGGCATCATTTCCCGCCTGCGCCGATGGGCCTCCGCCAGACCGGCCGAAGAACAAAAGATCATGGGTTTCCTGCGTACCGTGGTGCGTATCTGCTGCATCATGGCCGACGAGTTTCTCCTGACCGGCATCTCCCTGCGGGCAGCGGCCCTGACCTATTCCATCATCCTCTCCATGATCCCCATGCTGGCCATGAGCACGGCCGTTCTCAAGGGACTGGGCAGCGACAACCAGCTCAGGACGGCAGCCTACCGTCTCATCGACGAGCTCGAGCCGGAAGCACCGGCCAGACAGGCCGTTCCGGATACCGCCACCACCACTTCGCCGGCCCCGAACCCGGACACGGGGCAACAGCCTCCTCTCTCGCTCACCGGCCATCTTCGCAATGCGGTGGACACCATCTTTGACTACGTGGACCGGACCAACTTTGCCGCCCTCGGTGCCTTTGGCATCATCGGCCTACTCATTGTCGTCATCCTGGTGCTCAGCACGGTGGAAAGCGCCATGAACGCCATCTGGCACACTGACCGCGGGCGTTCCCTGTTCCGCAAGGTCATGGACTACCTGGCCCTGCTGATCCTGCTGCCCATCTCCATCAATGTGGCCCTTGCCGGGGACGCCATTCTCGAGAGCCCGAAGATGATGGGCTATATCAGTACAGTCATACCGTCGCTCTGGCTGATCCGCATGCTGCTCAAGCTCATCCCGTTTCTCTTTGTCGTCCTGACCCTGATGCTGATGTACCTCTTCTTTCCCGCGGTAAAGGTCCGGACTTCAGCGGCGTTCGGCGGCGCCGTCTTTGCCGCATTCACCTGGTTCGTCGTCCTCAAGATCTACGTGGTCCTCCAGGTGGGCGTGGCCAACTATAACGCCATCTACGGCTCCTTTGCCACGGTCCCCCTGTTCCTGATCTGGCTCCACCTGGGCTGGACCTTCATCCTGACCGGCGCCACCCTGGCATACGCTCTCCAGCACCGCAACCACTATCATTTTCCCGGAGCACCTGCCTCGCCCCGTCGCCGTCTGCAGCTTGCCTTCGACATCCTGCTGACCGTGTACAGGAACTTCGACCGCCGTCTTCCCACGGACCTGGAAGAGCTGGCCGACGCCCTGCCGTGCGAAAAACCGGGTGACCTGGAAAAGGTCACCCGCCTCCTGGTCCGGGGAGGCCTGCTGAACAGGATCGGCGACAATGGCGAAGAACAGTTCCTTCCTGCCGCACCGGCCGACAGGATCACCGCCGCAGAGGTCATCCGCCTGGTCCTGGGCAGGGATTCGGTGCCCTCCACCGGCGGCCACATTGCCGACATGATCATCCGGGCGGCAGAACAGGGCGTCGACGAAAAGATCCTTGTCACAGTCCATCCCCCCACCCAGGTGACAGACCATGCATCCTGAAACCCGGCCGGACCTGCAGAAGATCCTGGGCAGCAACAACATTCTGCTCATCATCCCGCACGGTCACCGGCAGGAGGCCGGGCCGACACCGACTCACATGGCCGATCTCGGCAGGGCCCTGGCCAAGGGACTGCACTGCTACGGTGTCATCAACAGGAAATACAAAAAGGCGATCCTCGACCTTGCCGACACCCGCGCCATTGGGAAACGGCGCAAGGTCGCGGACGAGTTCCTCGGAACCATCAGGAAGTTCAGGGACGAGATCGCAGGCAACGATCTCCTGCCGCTGGTCCTGATCCTGCAGACCGGTACAGTGGGAGATCTGCCCGCCAATACCCTGGTCTTCGGCTATGGCCAGGGAGAGCGCGGCAATCCGGACCGTCCCCACCGGCCGACTCTTTCGCCATCCCTGCTCTCCAGGATCCGCATGGCCGTGGAGGACCAGGGCATGCAGACCATGGTGGCCGACCCGGCATCCAGCCTCTGCGGACACGAAGGCAACAGCCTGAATCAGCTTTTCAGGAACAAGAACGAACTGCCGCATTTTCACGATCCAACGGTCCGCTCCCTGCTCATCACCCTGGCGTCGGACCTGGTCGCTGACAGGAAAAAGGCGGAACATACCGCATCTGGCCTGCTCCGCGCCCTGCAGCCCTTTGCCGGCAGCATGTCCCTGGTCCGCCGGGTCGAACTCGACAATATCGACACCGTCACCAGCCAGGATACCCGGTTCATCTTCAGGGTTCAGGAAGAAGAACAATATGCTGACATGCTGCGTGAGGCCTACCTCAAGGAACTGGCCTCCTCCATAGCCGACAACGGCCTGCTTCACCCGCTTGTGCTGCTGCAGAAAAATGACGGCCGTTACAAGATCCTGTGCGGTTTCCGCCGCTTCCAGGCCCTCCGAAGGCTGGGATGGCGATGGGTCGAGGCCAAGGTCTACCACGAGAATGACTTCACCACCGAGGACCTGTTCAATATCTCGCTGGCAGAAAACACCCGGCGCCGCAATCTCAACCCGGTGGAGATCGGCAACTTCCTGGAGTCGGCAGCCAGGGAAATGGCACTGAACAACCAGGAACTGGCGGAGCGGTTCGGCGCAAGCCTCGGCATCGGCCGTCCCGGTCAGAAGGTCTCACAGTCCACTGTCCACAAGTACCGCAAGGTGAACATGATCAGGGAGCGGGGAGAATCGGCAGAGATCATCACCGACCTGATCGACGAAAAGCTCTCTTTCACCGTTGTCGCCGAGGTCCTGGCGCCGATCGGGAATCCTGCCGACCGGGACCGCCTTTACCTCGATATCATCAGGCCGCTGGCGCCGACCCGGCCCCAGATTCTCCAGATCATGAAACTGCTCAACCTGGTCAACGACACCTCTCTTGCCTCTGCCATCAGCGACAGCAGGACCCGCCAGGCCCTGGCCCGGGCGCAGGAGGCCAGGAATCCCGCGGCAGCATTTATCCGGCATCTGCAGCAGCTTGACAGCGGCGCACTCTCCCGCCGCAAGAACCGTCTCCGGGACGAGGTCGGCAGACTCAGGAAAAATTTTTTCGGAACCAGGGCGTCAAAGCATGACTTCAACATCACCCCTCCTGCCAGGATGGACCGGCAGGAACTGACCATGCACATCCGCCTCAAAGAAGAACGACTCGAAGAGACTATCCGGCAACTACAGCAGCTCCTCGCTGACCGCAAACGACTGGCCGAACTCATGGATATCCTGAAGGAGTGACTTTTTCGCATGCGAAAAATCTTTCTCGTCATCCTCATCCTCGTCCTGCCGGCCCGGGTCCCGGCCGGAATGGCCGATGGTTCAACCCTGATTGCAGCCATCCGGGAACTTGCGCTCCAGGGCGACGGTGAGGCCCAGTACAGCCTTGCTCTCCGCTACGACATGGGAGAGGGGGTGCCCAGGAATCCGGCCCTGGCGCTGCGCTGGTATGCCAGGGCGTGTGCCCGGGAAGTGGCCGGGGCCTGTTTCTCCATGGGCATGAAGTATGAGTTCGGCAACGGGGTCAGGAAGAATGTGCGACAGGCCATGGCCCTTTACGAGCAGGCGGCCCTGCAGGGCTGGCCCATGGCCCAGTTCTTTCTCGGGCGGCTTTACCTGGCAGGAGACGGCATCCGGCACGACCCGGTACGTGCCGCCGCCTGGCTGACCCTGGCCGCGGAACAGGAATATCCCAATGCGGCGGCCCTGCTTCAGCAGAGCATGACGCGCCTCTCCCCCGGGGAACAGGCCCGGGTGACAGCAGAGCTGGCCAGGCTCAGGAAAAAGATGCCCCCGGCCGGAAAGCAGTGAAGGTCACGACCCGCCGCTTCCTGTGCCGGAGAGCAGCCGGTGCGCGGCCTGGAGCCGGCTTTCCAGCTCCCGGGTTTCCATATTTGCGCCGGCGGCGACAGCGGACAGATCATACCGCCTGCTGTCTGCGGCACTGTTGCCCCGCACCCAGGGCATATCCCTGCCCAGCTTTGCATAGCGCTGCCGCGCATATTCCAGCAGGTCCCAGCCGCGGGCCAGGTTGTCCAGCCAGAGAACCATCGGGATATTGATATAGCCCGGTGTCTGTTCCCAGGGGCGAAAAACGGACCAGGGATACCACGGCTCCGCCCCACCGGTGGCATCCTGCATGGCCTGCTGCCACCGGTGGTAAATCTCCAGCACCAGGTCCGGCCGTTCCAGCGTGTCCAGGGCTGCCACATGCTCAGAAAAATCCCCGGGCACGGAGGCTCCCACACTGATGGTGTGGATCTCCGGCCTGGTCAGGCAGAAGAGATCGTTGAACTGCATGGGAGAGAGCGGACTGCTCAGTCGCCGCAGTCTGTCCGGCGGCTTCTGCAGCATACCGCCCTTGTCGGTGGGACTGATGATGAACACGCCCATGTCCCCGGCCTGCGCCTCTTTCAGGACAGGGGTGTGGCACTGGAAGATGGTATACCAGTGCAGGTTGACGTAATCAAACCCTTCATCCTGCCGGTGTCCCACCGCGGCCAGGATCACCTCCGTGCTGCCATGACCCGAAAACCCAACCCAGTCCACCAGGCCCTGGCGCTGCAGCCTCCTGGCTGCCGCCAGGCAGCCGCCGGGACGGCAGACCTGCCACAGGCTGCGAAAGTCGTTGATCCCATGGATGGTAAGCAGGTCCAGGCGATCAAGTCGCAACCGGGCAAGAGAATCCAGGACATTGGCGGAAAACCGCTCCGGATCGTCCTCGGGTCCGACCTTGGTCTGGATGATGAAGTCATGCCGCTGCAAACCGGTCAGCACCCTGCCGAGTTGCCGTTCGGAGGTGCCATAGCCGCGGGCGGTCTCCAGGTGAGTTATGCCGAGATCCAGGGCACGGTGGACCACGGCGGCCAGGATATCCTGGCTGCGCTGGTCGATCTCCTGGTCCGGCCCATCCCGCCACGACTGCATGCAGCGCATGAACCCGGCTGAGAGCAGGGGCATCCGCAGGCCGGTCCTGCCGAATCGTTGGTAGATCATCGCCGGCCGATCGTTCCAGGGGCCAGGCTCAGCACCATCTACACCGCCCCCTGAAGGAGCTTCTCCGCCCTGGGGAAGAGGGACATATCGGTGTGAGGCAGGAAGAGGGCCCCGATATATTCGTCCTTGAAGCTCGGCACCTCGGAAAGCTCAAAACTGGTCATCTTGTTGACCACCTGGATCACGTCATGGCGGATATGATTGGACAGACCGCTCATCCGGCACCCCATGAGAGAGCCGTTGCCCACGTAGACCACCTTGTCGGTGTCCATCTCCGGCAGCAGCCCCACGCTCATGGCTGAATCGATATCGATGAATGAACCGAAGGCTCCGGCCAGGATCACCTGTTCCAGGTCGGCCACCGTGAGACCCACCTCGGTGAGCAGGGTCCTGACGCCGGCAAAGATGGCACCCTTGGCGCGGATAAAATTCTCGATATCCACCTCGGTGAGGACAATATCGTGATCTGTGCCCGAGTCTTCCTGCCACACCACCACAAACTCGTAACCACTCCTGCCCTGACGGATCCTTTCGCAGGAGGAATCGCGGACAAACTTGCCCTGCCGGTCGATGATGCCATGCTCCAGGAACCCGGCCACCAGGTTCAGCAGGCCGGATCCGCAGATCCCCACCGGCGGCCGTTTCTGGAGAGTGGTATTCATGGGTTCCCAGGTTTCGGGATGGAGATTGCAGTCCGAGATCGCCCCGGCCGCCGCACGCATGCCGCAGGTAATGCCGCCGCCCTCGAAGGCGGGTCCTGCGGAACAGGCGGCACAGACCAGCCATTCCCTGCTGCCGATCACGATCTCGGCATTGGTGCCTATGTCGATATAGAGGGTCAGCTTGTCGGTCTGGTACATGCCCGACCCCATGACGCCGGCCACGATATCGCCACCGACCCAGGAGGAGATCGAAGGATAGAGAAGTGCCACGGCATGGGGCGAGAGATCAAGACCGAGGTCAGTGGCCCGAATGGGAGGATAGAGCCTGGTCACGGGCACATAGGGGGCTCGGCGGATGTTATGCGGTTCGATGCCGGCAAAGAGATGGGTCATCACCGTGTTGCCGGCGGCAGTGATGGAGATGATCTCCTCGGGCTTCACCCCGGCGGCTTTCAGGATCTTGCCGATGACCGGGTTGATGGTTCCCACCACCGCCTCCTGCATGACCCGGAGCCCTTCTTCCTTTTCCGCGAAGATGACCCGCGAGATCACATCCTCGCCGTAACTGACCTGCCGGTTGTAGGCGCCATCCTCGGCAAGAACGGTGCCGCTGTGCATATCAAACAGCTGGCAATAGACCGTGGTGGTGCCGATGTCCAGGGCGAGACTGAAGCTGCGCCGGACCCAGTTGCCGGGCTGGAGGTCGGCGACCAGGGTCTTGCCCGGCTCGATAACCGGCTTGGACAGGGTTACCGTGACCCGGAAATCCTCCTCGCGCAGGACCCGGCGCAGCTTGCGCAGAACAGGCAGGCTCATCGTCAGGTGCCGCTGACCGTACTGGTCACGCAGGCCGTTGATCAGCCGCGAGGCATCTGCCAGGTTGTCGGAGGGACCGGGCCTGGACAGTTCCAGGAAATACTTTTCCACGGGCGGCCTGAAAATCCCTGCCTCGCGCAGCTCGCTGACATCGAAATAGAGCGCCGTGGCCCGATGCCGTTTCGGTATCGTGGTGGTCAGCCCCCCCCTGCCCATGGCCGATGACTCGGGTATCCTGACGACAATATCCTCATCGACAAGCGCTGTGCAGGCCTGGCGCACACCGGTTGCGTACTCCCCTGCATCGATCTTCTCCGAGGTACCGCCGCTGACCGCGCCTTCCTCGACGATTACCCTGCACTTGCCGCACACCCCGGTGCCCCCGCAGGAGGCATTGATGTGCACCCCTGCCTGCTGGGCACCCTCAAGAATCGAACTTCCGGCCGGAACCTGCACCCGCTGACCGCCGGGCAGAAACGTGATGGTGACCTCTCGTCCTGATTGCATACCTGTATCCCTGTTGCTGCCTCAAAAAATTCCCCTGGCAGGTATTCTACCACGAACGAACCGGTTTGAAACCTATTCCTCTGCGGCAAGACCCGAGATTGTCTGCGGATGCAAAGCGGACAGGACCACCCGGGCGCAAAACTGCATCACCGGCAACCAGGCCGATCCCCTCCCGAGCCGGCACGCCGAACATAGTCCGGCTGCCTGGCCGGGGGGCTATCGTTTCCTCTTTCTGCAGCACCCCATGTGCACTACCCGGGACCCTGGTCAGGTTATCCTGCCGATCTCCTCATCGATAACCTGCTCCAGGCGATCCAGGATAAAGGAATTCATACTGTAGGGGGTGTTGTCAGCGATATACTTGAGTTTCAGATACAGGGTTTCCGGCAGGCGCAGGGGAATATTCTTCTTGACATCCTCCCTGACATGCGGTTCCTGCCAGGGGAACACGGTGTCCTTGCTGCGCGTTGTACCGGCGCCCGCGGCAAAGGCATCGAGATCAGCCTGCCGCCTTCTCTTCGGTGTTGCACGGAGACGTGCTGTTTTTTTCTCAACCACCATAGACCTCACAAAAGAGCTGGTTCATTTCAGATGCCGCCTTCCTGTCCCGTTTCCATTCCACCACGGACAGGCCGTCCCTGGCAGACTTGCGAAAGGCTATCCGGTCCCGGAGCACGCCGGCCAGGAGCGTTAGATTGGTAAATCCCTCCTCCCTGAAAAACTCCCGCGTCTCCTGGTCCTCCTTGACCGATGGGTTGGTGGACACACGATTAAGGACAATGGAGGCCTGCAGGTTCCCGTTGATGGCGCCCGCCATGTCCACCAGGTCATCCATCTGACGAATGGTCCATATATCAAACTGAAAAGGCTGTATCGGCAGGTATGCCCTGTCACAGACCCCAAGGGCATAGCGCAGCTCCATGGAATCCCTGCCGCCTGCGTCGATGATCACCTCCTCGTAGCGTTCCGCCAAATCAAGGATCTGGGTTGCCAGCCCCTTTCCGAATTTCTGAACACAGGCCACACGCGGCTCGACCTCGGTCTCCTCGCGTACCGTTGCCCAGAAAGAAGCCGTTCCCTGCCGATCCGTATCAAGCAGGAGTACATCCTTTCCTTGCAACGCCAGCATAGCGGCCATATTGGTGGCAAGGGTTGTCTTGCCAGTTCCTCCTTTCTCGCCTCCAAACAGCACGATAGACATGATATCACCTCATACCAGATCATACGATGTAATTTAATATAATATGATATCATATCATATGACCTGCCGCAAGTGCCCGCGCCACCTACCCCTACCATTTTACCTGCCCGAACCTTGGCCAGGAAACTGGACAATCACAGACGCTCCTGAAATCCACCTGAAAGGTCGAAGAGCCTCAAAAAGTAGCCCCGCAGGCCACGATCATATCCGGGGCCAGGTATGATTTGATGACATAACTATGATGTAGAAAAGACGGCTCATTGATCCGGCAGCCTCTCTTCAGCATACGATGGTAAGCCTCGATTCCCCTCCGGGCGCTTACCCGTTCAACTGTTCGCTACCTCGTCGAACCTGTCTACTGCCCCGGTTGTCAACAACCATTCGAGACGCCTGCCACGGGCGGGCTTCTTCCGCTCACGGGCCGAGCCCACCGTGGCATGAAATCAAGCGGGACGTTACACCTATAAACTCCTGTCAAAGAGCTGCCGGCGCTGTACAGCCCGGAATGGCGAATTAAGTTTCGTCATGAACTATTTTTGTTGCTTGACAACCGGGGGCCTTCTAAGTGTTGCTCTGTTCTTTCCCGATAGTTAATGAGAGATCAGAGCATCGGTACGATCCTTAACATCCTCCGCGCGCACTTCATCAAGTGGAATGCTACGGATCTCTTTGTCCCTAAAATTTAATTTCTTCAAGTCAACGACTCGCATCCGCCGATTGAACTCGGTCCACCAGTAGTAACGTTTGTTCTTGATATCGCCGATTGTTGACCACTGAGTAAAGTTAAGGTGATAGTCTTCAGGGCTGGCCCCCTCCCGCACCAAACCGCGAGGAATATCAA
>DRKI01000193.1 GCA_011051875.1 Desulfobulbus sp.
AGGGCGCAGACGTATAAGAATACTTCAAGCCCTTGATAACGAAGCAGATTCGGTAAAATTGCCAATCCCGAAGGGCGAGAAAATGAAGAAAAAATCCTTCACACGGCCAGTGAGTCGAAAAAAACGATCACGTTCATATAATCCGTTGATACGGCAAAAGAAAATTTTTTCTTCATTTTCGAAGTGCAGGATTTAGTATGATTCGTTCCGAGCAGATTCTCTCCACCGTGGACATGATCCAGAAAGAGAACCTGGACGTCCGCGCCGTGACCATGGGTATCGACCTGATGGACTGCCGGAGCAGGAGCGTGGAGGAGACCTGCGACCGTGTACGGGCCAAGATCTGCCACCATGCCGGGCGGCTGGTGCCGGTCTGCGAGGAGATCAGCGCCAAGTACGGCATCCCGGTGGTCAACAAGCGGATCGCGGTCACGCCTGCCGCCTACATCGGCGCCGGGTTCGAGCGGGACGACTTTGTTCGCCTGGCCCGGGCTCTGGACAGTGCGGCCACCGAGGTGGGGGTGGACTTCCTGGGCGGCTTTTCCGCCAACGTCGAGAACGGCACCAGCGAGGCGGCGCGACGCCTGATGCTGGCCATGCCCGGCGCCCTGGCCGGGACCGGCCAGGTCTGCGGCTCGGTCAACGTGGGCTCCACCCGCTACGGCATCAACATGGACGCGGTGGCGATCATGGGCCAGGTGATCAAGGACCTGGCGGAAAACAGCGCCGACTCGGGTGGATTCGCGGCCGCCAAGCTGGTGGTCTTCACCAACCAGCCCGAGGCCAATCCCTTCATGGCCGGCGCCATCCACGGACCGGGCCAGCACGAGGTGGTGATCAATGTCGGCGTCTCGGGCCCCGGCGTCATCGCCCGGGCCCTGGAGCGCAAGCTGGCTGACAGCGCTGTCCCGCCCGAACTGCAGGAGCTGGCCGACGAGATCAAGCAGACCGCCTTCCGGGTCACCCGCTGCGGCGAACTGATCGGTCACCGGGTGGCCGAGGCCCTGGGCATTCCCTTCGGTATCGTCGATGTCTCCCTGGCCCCCACTCCGCGGGTGGGCGACTCGGTGGGCGAGATCCTGCGGATCATGGGCGTGGACGATATCGGCGCGCCCGGCTCCACGGCCATCGTCGCCCTGCTCAACGACGCGGTCAAGAAGGGAGGCACCTTTGCCAGCCAGAACGCGGGTGGCCTGAGCGGCGCCTTCATCCCGGTCTGCGAAGACAACGAGCTGGCCAGGGCCGTGGAAAAAAAGACCCTGGTCCTGGAAAAACTCGAGGCCATGACCTCGGTCTGTTCCGTGGGCCTGGACATGGTGGCCGTACCCGGTTCCGTGGACGCGGCCACCCTGGCCGCCATCATCGCCGACGAGATGGCCATCGGCATGATCAACAACAAGACCACCGCGGTCCGGATCATCCCGGTTCCGGGCAGGGAGGCGGGCGAGTTCGTCTCTTTCGGCGGCCTGTTCGGCGAATCGGCCATCATCCCGGTCCGCAATATCGGCAGGTCGTCACGGTTCGTGGACTTTGGCGGCAAGATCCCGGCCCCGCTCCAGAGCCTGAAGAATTGAGCCGCCCTGACAACCTCACACCTGGCGCGACACGACCATGAAGGGTTTTTTCCAACTGATCAGCCCGGGCGAGTTGCTCTCGCTCCTGGACCGCTTCGATCCCCTCGAGACCGGGACCGTGGCCCTGGATGAGGGACTGGGCCGGGTCCTGGCCACTGACATCAGCGCCCCCGGGCCGCTGCCACCCTTTTCCCGCTCCACCATGGACGGTTACGCGGTCCGGGCCCGGGACACCTTTGGCTGTTCCGAGTCCGAGCCCGCCCTGCTCAACGTGACCGGCGAGATCGCCATGGGCAGCCCGGGCCGCGACATCGTCCTGCAGCCGGGCCAGACCGCCCGCATCTGGACCGGCGGCGAGCTGCCGGAGGGAGGCGACGCCGTGGTGATGGTGGAATACAGCCACCAGCTTGACGACCGGACCGTGGAGATATTCCGGCCCGTGGCCCCGGGCGAGAACGTGATCCGGACCGGCGAGGATTTCGGGAGCGGCGAGGCGGTTCTCACCCGCGGCCACCGGCTGCGCCCCCAGGACCTGGGCGTGCTCGCGGGCCTGGGTATTACAGAGATCCCGGTCTTCCGGCAGCCCCGGGTGGCCATCATCTCCACCGGCGACGAACTGGTGCCGCCGGACCAGGAGCCCGGTCCCGGCCGGATCAGGGACATCAACTCCACCACCCTGGCCAGCCTGGTCCGGGAGACGGGCGCCATACCGACCTGCCACGGCATCATCAAGGACGACCTCGAGACCATGCAGGCGGCCTGCGACCGTGCCCTGGCCGAATCGGACATGGTGCTGCTCTCGGGGGGCAGCTCGGTGGGAAGACGCGACTTCACCCTCCAGGTCCTGGAGGGGATCGAGGGCGGCGAACTGCTGGCGCACGGCGTGGCCATCCGGCCGGGCAAGCCCACTATCCTGGCCCGGGCCGGCAACCGGGCCGTGTTCGGCTTGCCCGGCCACGTGGCCTCGGCAATGGTGGTCTTCTATCTCTTTGTCCGCCCCCTGATCAGGCGATTTTCCGGGTCCGGCACCGATTCCGGCCTGGTCAGGATCAGGGCGGTCACCGGCCAGCCCATTCCCTCGGCCATCGGCCGCGAGGAATACGTGCGGGTCTCCTTGAGCCGGACAGCGGAAGGCGATCCGGTGGCAACACCGGTCTATGGCCGCTCCGGCCTGCTCCGGCCCCTGGTCCGGGCCGACGGCCTGCTGGTCATCGGCCGCGACGTGGAGGGGCTGGATGCAGGCAGCGCGGCGCCGGTCCTGCTCCTGCCGTGAGCCATCCAACCACTTTCCCCTGATTCCCGGAGCCATGCAACGCAAGATCTATCTCAACATGCAGACCCTGGAGGAGGCGCAGCGTCTCTTCTGGTCCCGTTTTTCCGGTTGTCTCACCGAAGAGGAAGAGATCGACTCCCGCCGGGCGGCCGGCCGGATCACGGCCAGGCCGGTGGTGGCGCGGCTCTCGTCGCCCTCGTTCCACTCCGCGGCCATGGACGGGCTGGCCGTCAGCGCCGAGCAGACCTTCGGCGCCTCGGACGACAACCCCCTGACCCTGGATATCGCCGGCGGCCAGGCCGTGCCCATCAACACCGGCCACCCGCTGCCCGGGGACAAGGACGCGGTGATCATGATCGAGCACGTGCTCATGAGCGCGGACGGCCGCCAGGCCATAATCCGCAGCCCGGTCTACCCGTGGCAGCACGTGCGCAAGGTGGGCGAGGACATCGTGGCCACGGAACTTCTCTTTCCCACCAGCCACCGGATCACGCCGGCCGACGTGGCGGCCCTGCTCACCGCCGGCTGCCCCACGGTACTGGTGCGCCGGCGGCCGAGGATCACCATCATCCCCACGGGCAGCGAGCTGGTGGAACCGGACCCGTCCGGCGCCCCGCCCCCGGCCGGCAGGACCATCGAATCCAACTCCGCGGTCCTGGCCTGCCTGGCCGCGGAGGCCGGCGCCGTGGCCGAGGTGACGCCGATTATTGCCGACGAGTACGACGAGATCAAACAACACCTGCTGGCGGCGGTCCGGGGCCCGGCTGACCTGGTGGTCATCAATGCCGGTTCCTCGGCCGGCAGCGCCGACTACACCGCCGGGATCATCGCCGAGCTGGGCGAGGTCCTGGTACACGGCGTGACCATGATGCCAGGCAAGCCCACCATCCTGGGCGTGATCGACAACAAGCCGGTGGTGGGCAATCCCGGGTACCCGGTCTCGGCCATTCTCTCGTTCGAGCAGTTCGTGCTGCCGCTGCTGGCCCGGATGCAGGGCGCCGAGCCCGCCGAACCGGCGCGCATCACCGCCCGCCTGGCCCGCGACCTGCCATCCAGGGCCGGGATCGAAGAGTTCCGGCGCATGATCACCGGTCGCATCAGGGACGAGTTCGTCACCCTGCCCCTGAAAAAGGGCGCCGGCGCCATCACCACCCTCACCCGCGCCAACTCCATGCTCCGGATCAGCGCATCCTCGGAGGGCGAGACGCGTTCCAGCCGGGTGGCGGTGGAACTGCTGCGGCCCCTGGCCGAGATAAACAAGACAATCCTCTGCACCGGCAGCCATGACCTCTGCCTGGACCTGCTGCACGACTTCCTCAAGCGGCGCACCCCGAGCTATCCCCTGGCCTCGACCCATGTCGGGTCGCTGGGCGGGATCATGGCCGTGCGCGACAACATGACCCACATCGCCGGCTCCCACCTGCTCGACCCGGAAAGCGGAACCTACAATACCAGCTATGTCCGCCGCTACCTGCCCGGCCGCGATATCGCCCTGATCACCCTGGTCCACCGCCAGCAGGGATTCATGGTCCGGCGCGGCAACCCGAAACAGATCCGCGCCATCGGGGACCTCCTGCGCGACGATGTGACCTTCATCAACCGCCAGGCCGGCTCCGGCACCCGGGTCCTGCTGGACTGCGAACTGGAAAAGCACGGCCTGGACAGCGACCGGATCAACGGTTATGCCGCCGAAGAATACACCCACATGGCCGTGGCCGTGGCCGTGCTCTCGGGCAAGGCCGACGCCGGCCTGGGCATCCTGGCCGCGGCCAGGGCCCTGGACCTGGACTTTGTACCGGTCACCGAGGAACGCTACGACCTGCTCATCCCGGCGGATTTCCTGGACCTGCCCATGATCCGCGCCCTGCTCGAGATCATCAATGCCGCTCCTTTCCGGCAGACGGTGGAAAAAATGGGCGGCTATTCCTGCCGGGAGACCGGCCAGCGGATCACCATCGACTGACAGGAGAAAGCCATGCCGCAACAGGGCCGTGTCTTGCGCCACCGATCCATTCGCATCTCCCTGGCCCTGGCCGGGACCTGCCTGCTCCTTCTCTGCGACAGCGTGCCTGCCCTGGCCATCCAGGCGCACGGAGAGCCCGAGGGCCTCTACGTGCACGAGATCGGACACATCCTCTATGCCCTGGCCATGCTGGGCTTCACCTTCCAGGTCATCCGCAATTCCAGGCTGGCCGGCAAGCCAGGCTGGCGCCTCATGTCATGGGGCGCGCTCCTGCTCTTTCTCTGGAACATCTGGGCCTTTATCGCCCATGTCATTGACGTCGCCATTCCGGCGGACCACTTCCTTGCCGACGACAGAGGACTGCGATCGATCCTGGTCCTGAATTCCGGGATCGACTACCTCTACTGCCTGTTCAGGATGGACCACCTGATCTGCGTGCCGGCCCTGCTCCTGATCTATCTTGGCCTGCGCCACATGCTGGCCTCGGGGCCGATCAAACCGGAGGAGCAGGTGGGCTCACGGTGAGGCGGTTCCTGCCAGTACCCTGACAGCGGCGGCCAGGCCGTCCACCACCATGGCGCAGCGCCGGTAGTCCAGGGTGGCGGGCAGGTCGGAAAACCGGTGATAATGGGGATTGCGGTAAAAGGCGGTATCGGTGACCATGAGCGCCGGATAGCCGCAGCGGCCATAGGACCAGTGGTCAGAGAAATCGATGCCGGAAACCAGCAGGGCCGGACCGTTCAGCCGCTCCACCGGCAGATCGGTACCGGTGACAAAGGCCTCCTCCACCCGGCGGGTCCAGCCGCGGGAGCGGAGGTTGCCGACCAAGGCGATGAAGTTGCCGGTGTCCGGATAGATCCGGTCCATGAAGGCCAGGGGAAAGGACTGGCTCCCGGGCCGATCTGAAAAATAGCCAATCATCTCCAGGCAGATCATGCCCAGGAGCCGCTGCCGCCGCTTCTTCAGACTGCGGGCATGGACCAGGCTGCCCATCCGGGCGGTCCGGAAGGCGGGCGGCTCTTCGGGACAGAAGGCCACCAGGCGCAGGGAAGAGGGAACAGAAGGTGCCAGCAGGCGGGCCAGCTCCATCAGACCTGCGACACCGCTGGCGTTGTCATCGGCGCCGGGCGAGCCCGAAACCGTATCGTAATGGGCGCCGACCACCAGTTGCCTGCCGCCGTCCCCCATGGGCTCCCGGCCGGAGGCGCAGGTAACCACGTTGTAGAGGGGTGCGGCAGAGGCCGGAACCGGCTGGAGAAACACCTCGTATCCCAGGCCGGCAAAGGTCCCGGCCAGGCGGTCGGCCACCCGGCGCAGCAGGTCCGGCCGCTGCTGTGGCCGCCGGCCGATCTCCAGGGCCAGGTACTCCACCCACTGCCTGATCCGGTCCGGATCGGCCGCCGGTCTGCCGGTGTGCTCCGCCGGGGCGGCGGCAAAGGATCGTTGCCTTTTTCTATCCATGCCGTAATATAACAGCTTCAGAAAATCCGGTCACTGTCCGGCCGTGCGACCACAGGATGCAGCGATGCAGCAGATCTCCCTCTACCCGTTCTGGTACTTCGATATCGCCGGTTCCATCGCCATGGTGGCGCTGTCGGCCGCCAGCATGCGGCTCGTGTTCAGGCTCTACCGGCGGGACCGGGAAAACGCCCTCAACACCTACCTGCTGTGGCTGATCTCGGCCATTTTTGTCTTCTGCCTGTTCCGGGCCCTGGGACACCTGGTCAAGTACGTGCTCCTCTTTTCTGGGCATGGCACACTGTGGCACCGAATCGCACCGGTGAGCGGCGGTCTCAACTCCATCACCTTCGTGGTCATCTTCGCGGTCACCATCTTTTTCCGCGATATCCTCACCATCATGAACCGGATGACCCGGGACCGGATCAAGATCGAAAAGACCTCCAGTCAGCTCCTGGAGCTGAACCGGGATATCGAGGCCGTGGTCTCGGACCGGACCAAGGCGGAGATGGCCCTCCAGATCGCGCACGGTATCCGCAACCCTGTCATGGTCATCGGCGGCCTGCTCAAGCATCTCTGCCAGGACGCCGAACCCTCGCCCCGCGACCGCAAGGTCCGGGACGCGGTCCTGGACCAGGTCCGCCAGCTCGAACACCTGGTCAAGGGCTTTGAAAACCTGCAGGTACAGCTCGACAACCACTTCAGCACCATCGAACTCAACAGCCTGGTGCACGACGCCCTGGAGATCGTCCGCCACGAGGCGGAGCAGAAAAAAATCGATATTCTCTTCACGGCCGCCCCCAATCCCCTACCACTCTATGGCAACCAGCAGTACCTGAAGGTGGCGCTGCTCCATCTCCTGCGCAACGCCATCGAGGCCTGCGGCGAAAAGACCCGCATCAGGGTCACCGTCGACCAGACCGAGAGCGGGGCCAGGGTCTGCATCGAGGACAACGGACCCGGGATCCCGGGCGAGGTACTGGAGCACATCTTCGAGCCCTTCTACAGCACCAAGGAAGGGGCAACCGGTCTCGGCCTGCCCTACGTGCGCCAGATCATTCACGAACACCGGGGCGACATCCGGATCAGGAGCACGCCGGGCGTGGGCACCAGGGTCGAGTTGACCTTTCCCACCCACCTGGCCACGCTGCAGAACGGCGGGCCGGTCCCCATCCCGGAGACAGCGTAACAGATCACAGGAGTAATAACCCGTCGTTTTCACATCCTCAAAACTGTTGGTCGGCACAGGTGCTCCGTGTCTGTGCAGGTAGGCGTCGACTCCGGGCGGGCCGGCTCGCCATAGGCCCTCCATGCGGGCCGGCGCGACCATGCGGAGACAAGGTGCCACCACCCCGGCATCATCCCTGAGTGTCAATGACTACAGTCACACGATCCGCTCCGGGGCGTGGAAGACATTGAGCCGCTCCGGCCGCGCATAGGCGGCCAGGGTGAGCCCGGCCCGGCGGGCGATGGCCAGGCCCAGTGATGAGGGCGCGGTGCGGGACATGACAATGGGGATCCCGATCCGGGCGCACTTGAGCACCATGTCCGAGGTCAGCCGGCCCGTGGTGTAGATGGCGCCGCGGGGCGAGAACCGTCCCAGGAGGATGGCGCCGATCACCTTGTCCACGGCATTGTGTCTTCCCACGTCCTCGTAATGGGCCTGGAGGCGGCCGTCGGCCCAGAAGCCGCAGCCGTGCACGCAGTGAGTCTCGAGGCCGAGCGGGGAGGCCTGCAGGACCTGGCGGATAAAGGCCCGGATCTCGGCAAAGGTGATGGTACACTCGGCCAGGGGCTCGAAGGCGCCTTCCAGCATCTCCCGCGAGATACGGCCGGTGCCGCCGCAGCCCGAGGTGATGATCACCTCCCGGGGTTCCATCCCCTCTTCCACGTCCGCGTGCACCGATATCCTGCCCTCGGGACAGACCAGCACCTCCCGCACCTGGCCCGGCTCCGTGATATAGCCCTGGCCGAAGAGAAAGCCGGCCCCGAACTCCTCCAGGGCCGTTGCCAGGACCATGGAGGTGCCGATCTCCCGGTCGTTGAGGGCCACGGTATAGGGTTCCTCGATGGCCAGACACTCCTGCCGCTCCGTGGCCCCGTCCGGCGTGAGCACCACGGTCTTCTGCACCAGGGTCACCTGATTTTCCATATCGTTCCCAATGCGCCGGCAGGGAGACTCCCTGTCTCCTCCGGCAGTTCGATGAG
>DRKI01000194.1 GCA_011051875.1 Desulfobulbus sp.
CGCGACCGTGCAAAGGCGAGGTGCCTGTGACGAGTTACGTTGGATCGTGTAGCGCGTGTGTACCGTCCCTACAGCAAGAGGTGTGCAATGAAGATATTTTTGTTTTATTTATATGTATTTCAATGGGTTGTTGGCGATGTGCGCGCAGGGCGGCAGGGCGGGCCGGAGCCCCATATTGTGCGGAATGCTACAAAAAGGAAGGGGGAAAACAAATTGGTGACCAGGCGGGCCCGCTCCTTTACTCGATCAGGCCAAATTTTTCCAGGCGGTAACGCATGGTGGGGCGGGAGAGTCCCAGCATCCTGGCGGCCCGGGAGACATTTTTTCCTGAAACTTCAAAGGCCCGCCTGATGAGCAGCTTCTCCAGCTCCTCAAGCTGCAGAGAGCCGCCGGCAAGGAGGGTGCGGCTTACCTGGTCCAGGTCGGCCGGATCCAGGGACGGAGGGGGGGCTTCCTGCAGGAGCAGGTGGCTGGCGGTAATCTCTTCTCCCTTGCAGAGGATCATGGCCCGTTCAATGACATTGCGCAGTTCACGGACATTGCCTTTCCACGGTTGCTTTTTCAGCAGGCGCAGGGCTGGCTTCGAGATGGCGGGGGGGCGCCGGCCCAGGGCACAGCTGAACTCGCGGATGAAGGTGTGGCAAAGCAGGGGGATGTCTTCGGTATGGGTGCGCAGGGGCGGGATGGGGATGGGAAAGACATTGAGCCGGTAGAAGAGGTCCTCACGAAACCGTCCCTGCTGCACCAGGAGCGCCAGGTCTTTGTTGGTCGCTGAAATAAACCTGACATCGGCCCGGATCTTCCTGGTTCCGCCGACGCGAAAAAAAGACTGGGACTCCAGGACCCGCAGCAGTTTTGCCTGGACAGAGAGGTCCATGTCCCCGATTTCATCAAGAAACAGGGTACCGCCGTTGGCGAGCTCGAGTTTCCCTCTTTTTCGCTTCCTGGCCCCGGTAAAGGCCTCGGCCTCGTGGCCGAACAGCTCGGATTCCAGCAGCCCCTCGGGGATGGCGGCGCAGTTGATGGGCAGAAACGGGCCGGCTGCACGATGGGAATTGAAGTGGATGGCCCGGCTGAGGAGTTCCTTGCCCGTGCCCGATTCACCGGTGATGAGGACCGTGGTGTCCGTGGCCGCCACATCGCCGGCCAGGGCAAGCACCTGGCAGATCCCCGGCGAGGTGCCCTTGATGTTATCGAAGTTGTAACGGGACTCGATTTCCCGGCGCAGGTGCCGAACCTGGGAGCTCAGGCTGGATATCCTCAGGCCCTTTTCCAGGCAGGAGCGCAGCCGTTCCGCCTTGAACGGTTTGGTGACATAGTCAAAGGCACCGCTGCGAATGGCCTCCACCGCGTTTTCGATGGAACCATAGGCCGTGATGACGATGACCGGGAGATCGGGATTCTGTTCCTTGGCTGTCCGCAGTACCTCCATGCCATGCATCCGTGGCAGTTTCAGATCGGTGATGACCAGGTCGAACTCTTCCTGGGCCAGCAGCTCCTGGGCCTGGGGCCCATCCGCGGCCTCGTGGAACTCGAGATCGAGATCACTGAGTTGCATGAGGATCACTGCCCGCATGCGGGCCTCGTTTTCCACCAGAAGAATCTTGGGTCTCATCGTCTCTCCTGACGGTCCTGTCCGGTTCCGTCGTCGGGGTCAAGGGGAAAGAGCAGGGTAAACGTCGTGCCCTGGCCGGGTATGGAATGGACGTCGATCTTCCCGTGGTGGATGGTGATGATCTGTCTGACCACCGACAGGCCAAGGCCGATTCCCTGGTCGCGAAAGCTGACAAAAGGCTCGAAGATCTGCTCCAGGTGTTCCGGGTCGATTCCCTCGCCGGTATCACTGAACTCCACGGCCAGCCATCCCGGACCACCGGTCGCTGCAGGGACCCGTTCCTCGATTCGGCAGCGCAGCGTGCCACCGTCGGGCATGGATGCCAGGGCATTGAGGATGAGGTTCATAAAGACCTGGTGAACCAGGTCCGGATCAACGGCGCAGAAACGGGGAGCAGCGGGAGGGCTGAGCTCCACCACGACACCCTGGCCAGAGCATGGCTCGCTGCACCGTGCCAGGGTCTCCTCCAGGATGGCCTGAAGATCGGCCCTGCGAAAGACAGGTTCCGGTGGCCGGGCAAAGGCGAAGAACTCGGTAATCGTCCTGTTGAGCCGGTCAACCTCGTCGATTACGAAGCGGGCAGCCTGTTTGCGCATGGCCAGGGGCTTGGAGTCGTCCATCATGATCTCCGCCGAACCTTGGATAATACCCAGTGGGTTCTTGATTTCATGGGCAATACCAGCGGTGAGCTGCCCCAGAGCGGCCATTTTCTCCTTTTTGGCCAGTTCTGTCAGCGAATGTTTCAACGCGTCCCGGCTCTTGGCCAGGGACGGGGCCATGTCATTGACCGCCGCGGCCATGGAACCGACCAGGTCCGGGCTGCTGACCTTGACCCGGCAGTCCAGGTCTCCGCGGCTGATCGTCTTGATCCCCTGTTCAAGTTGTTCCATGGGACGGATCAGGGTGCGGGCCAGGAGAAGGCTGATGCCCG
>DRKI01000195.1 GCA_011051875.1 Desulfobulbus sp.
AAGGTGATAAACAGGACAAAGATGATCAGTCCCGGAATGATTTTATCACTGTCATACATCGTTAATCCTCCATTCCTGCCAGGGAATTAGACCAAAGTCCGAAGACCTTCATCAAGTTCTTGTCTCTGTTCACCTTCAATGACCAGGGCGTTTCCGACCAGCTCACTGAGCCCGCAGACCGTCACTTCCGGAACCCAGTAATTCATCAGGGTGGTCAGGGTCGCCCTGTCAATGGCACAGACGCAACCCAGGTGGTTGACACCATGCTTCTCGTGCACGTACCGGACAGCGTTGGCTCGCGGCAGTCCGGAGCGCATCCGCAGTTCCATGATCTCATCGGTGTTGAGCGCCGTTCCGGAGCCGCAGCAGAAGGTTTTTTCGCGAATCGTGTTGTCCGGCATCTCCCACCACTGATCCACCACGTGGTCAAGGATGTAGCGGGGCTCTTCCAGGAGTCCCATGGCCCTGGCCGTGTTACAGGAATCATGCCAGGTTGCCTTGACGTGGCTGTTGCGGCTCTTGTCCAGCTTGATCTTGCCATGCTTGATCAGGTCGGCGGTGAACTCGGAGATGTGCACCATCTTGGTCGCCTTGGCATTCTCGAACTTGGTGCCGGTGATGGGCGACCTGGGCTCCTCGAGAAAATCCGCCGGCCCGTTCATGGTATTCATGTACTGGTGCACCACGCGCCACATGTGACCGCATTCTCCGCCGAGGATCCACTTGACTCCCAGCCGCTTGGCCTCGGCATACATCTTGCCGTTGAGCTTCTTCATCATCTCGTTGGATGTGAAGAGACCGAAGTTACCGCCCTCGGAGGCATAGGTCGACCAGGTATAGTCCAGGCCGATGGCCTCGAACAGGAGCAGGTAGCCCATGCAGGTAAAGAGGCCCGGCTCGGCGAAAACGTCGGCCGACGGCGTGATGAAGAGGATCTCGGCCCCCTTGCGGTTGAAGGTCGGATTGACCTTGACCCCGGTCAGATTCTCGATGTCCTCGCAGAGAAAATCGATGTTGCCCTTGAAGGCCTGCGGCGTCAGCCCCATGTGGTTGCCGGTACGGTTGGAGTTGGCAACCGGCTCCATGGCCCAGTTGATACCGCATCCCACCAGGTGGAGCAGCTCGCGCAGCATCATGGTGATCTCGGCGGTGTCGATGCCATAGGGACAGAACACCGAGCAGCGCCGGCACTCGGTGCACTGGTAGGCGTACATGAACCACTCCTTGAGCACACCCACAGTCATGGGCCGGGCACCGGCCATCTTGCCCAGCAGTTTGCCGGCCAGGGTGAAGTCATTCCGGTAGATCGAGCGAAGCAGCTCTGCCCGGAGAACTGGCATGTTTTTCGGATCACCGGTGCCGAGGAAGAAGTGGCACTTGTCTGCACAGGCGCCGCATCGTACGCAGCAATCCATGAAGATCTTGAGAGAACGGAACCTGTCCAACCGGTCCGCCAGGCCGTTGAGGATGATCTCCTTCCAGTTCTCGGGAAGCTTCCAGTCGTCATCCTCGGGACTCCACTCGCGTGCGTTGGGGAAGCTCACCCCCTGCTGGCTGTCCAGATACTTGAGGATATCCGGCTTGGTGGTGTAGGCGTAATTACCCGGCTTGAAGACCGCCGGGATTTCCATCCAGGGCTTTGTCGGGACCGATCCCGTCATCAGCGAAGGACCCTCGACAACGCTCCGCGCTAACTTGTCTACCTTTACAACTGCCATTGCTCTATCCTTATCCTCTTGGGGTTATGCAACCGTTAGTCGTCGGCCTTTTTGGGCAACTCTTTCTCGACAGGGATACCCTGCTCGACCATATCCTCCCTGAACTCATCCTCGTAACTCGCATAGGAGTGCGGCTTGATGTCCGGGTTCCACGGGTTGATATGGCGTACCATCCTGGAATTGTTGGGCAGGTTCCTGGTGGGGCTGAGGAATACTCCACCCATGTGCATCAGCTTGCTGAACGGAAAGTAGGCAAGCAGTATGGAGACGAGGAACAGGTGCACATAGAAGATCGCCCCGATATCGGCGGTGATGGACGGCTGGAAGGAGACCAGTCCCACGGCAAGCCGCTTGATGGCGATGATATCGATGTCAGTGCGCATGAAAAAACGCATCAGGATGCCCGTCACGACGATGGCAAAGATGAGGAAGAGCGGAAAATAGTCGTTGGCCAGCGAAATGTAGCGCACCTGGCGGTTGATCAGGCGACGACCGAAGAGCAGGACCAGGGCCAGCAGGATGGTGGCCTCCGAGAGATACATGGTCGGCGCACCGATCTGGAGGATGCCGTCTCCGAACTCCAGGGCCTTGATGAAGCCCGGCACCGGATCAAGGAACAGCCGCATGTGGCGCAGGACGATCATCAGGAAGCTGTAATGGAAGATAATGCCGAAGAGCCACAGCCACTTGCTCGACTCGTAGGTCAGCTTGGGGCCGTCGTAGATGGAGGCCTTGGTATTGCGCCAGAGCGAACGGAACAGGAGGATTTCAAGGGCCATCCTGGCAACCACCTGGGAGGCGTTCACCGGCGACTCGAGCTTGTCGTGCTTGATCCACGGCAGGGAGTACTCCTGACCGCAGGTTGTAGGAATCCTGAAAGGTACCGGCGACTTGGCCCACTGGACCACCCGGTAGCAGAATCCGCCCAGAAAGAGGGCCATGGCCAGGTACGGAATCGCAATACCAAACAAGTATTGCATTCCCGGTATCTGCGCCCCAATCCACGCAATCAACACCAAGGCAATAACTGCCGCCAACGGGAAGGTGTACTTCATCGATCACTCCCTCGCTTTCAAGTTAATCGTTAACTTTGATCAGAAAACGCCTGTTCACGCCCTGCCGCCAGACGCCTTCTCGGTTTGTTGTGGCTGGGGCCCACCCGCGCTGGCCCAGCCCTGCTGGTTATATGAAAATCTCCACCGGGAACCCCTCTTTCCCCGCAGAGACCTCCATGTTCTTTGTTGCCACCGGTCCACCCTGCGGACAGTTCTCCCCCGTGCACGGGGAAGATCAGGCCGCAGACCGCCGCTGCCACGCCAGGGGGGCGGCCGCGGTCAGGCAGACAGCGTATACAGCGTCTCGTCAGTGAATAGGCGTCTCATCCTGAGGCCGCCGGCGAAGCAGTGCCGACGGACAGCCGGAGTCGGTCAGGATGTAACTGCCGCTTTTCAATTCACGAATCCGGTTCTCGTACAGCTGTTCCCGGCATGCCGTGTACATATCAAAAGCTGCCAGCGCAGCCCGGTCTATATCACAGTCAAATGAATCGAGTTCGGAGAGAAGGTCACGGGTGTTCCTGTCCGCGGAAAGGATCTGCCGGACTACCCATTTGAGTTCCAGAATCGGCGCAACGGCCTGCGCCGGAGTAAATTCCTGAACAGCACGGATGCGGATCACCTGGTCCAGGGCCGGCAGGTACTCTTCCCGGGGCGCCTTGCTGAGCAGGAGGTCAAAGAGAGCGGTCAGACCCTCACGGATGTTGACGCCCACGGGATTGGCGAATTTGTCCTTGGACTGCTTGAAAAAGCCCGATGAGGCATAACTGTCCAATGTCCTGTCGACCCAGGTCGACAGGATCTGCTTTCTCTTGCTTTTCAGCGCCTCGATCAGGTTCATCGCTCTTCAATATTATTTGCTTTTTGCTTCAGGAAGAAATGAATGATGATTCATACGGAACAAGCTCTAGCATGATTGTAAACTGATTTCAAGAGAAAAATTTCACCGGGCCTTGCCGATGGTCGCCGCCGGAACCACTGAATCCTGCATCAGGTACAGGGCCACGTCGACGAACGGATCATCGGCCAATTGCTCTTCAAGGCGCCTTTTTTCCTTTTTTGCGGTCAGGTTCTCCTCCTCGTCGTCGCTCATCAGACCCACCGCCCTGGCCTCGGCCCGGGCCTTGGCCAGTTCCTCCTTTTCCCGGCGCATCCCTGCCAGGAAATCTGCCACCCTGGTCTGCTCACTGCGTTTTTTCGCCTTGGCCAGTTCGTCCCGGATGACCTGGAACCTCTTGCTGTCTGCCACCCACCGCCTGCTCAGCCGGCGCGCCTTTTCGATATCGAAACGCGGCCCCTGCCACCGCTGGTAGCCCACGTCCTGCACCCGGTCCCACGGCAGGGAATTGTCCATGTACTTTTCGCCGCTCTTCAGGTAATCGAGCATGCTCGGCACCACGATGTCGGGTTCCACCCCCTTGTACTGGGTCGATCCGCCGTCGATGCGGTAGAACTTCTGAATCGTGACCTTGAGCGCACCAAGATCACTATACTTTTTCAGGTGCAGCAGCGGCAGGTTCCTGTTCAGGTCCATCAGGGCCTGAACCGTGCCCTTGCCATGGGTATGCTCCCCGCCGATGATGAGCGCCCGGCCGTAATCCTGCAGCGCCGCGGCCAGGATCTCGGAGGCCGAGGCCGAGAACTGATTGACCAGGACGATGAGAGGGCCGTCATAGACCACGCCCGGATCCTCATCCTCCAGGACCCGGATCATGCCCTGGGAATTCTTGACCTGGACCACCGGCCCGCCGGGCAGAAAGAGGCCGGAGATGGCCACGGCGTCGGTCAGCGCGCCGCCGCCGTTGTTGCGCAGGTCGAGGATCAGGCCCTGGATACCCTCTTTTTTCAGCCTGACCAGTTCGGCCCGGGTGTCGTCGGTGACATTACGCCCCTTGCCGCCGTTGAAGTCGCGGTAGAAGCTGGGAATCCGGATATAGCCGATCTTTTCACCGTTCGGGGCCTTGAGGACCGCTGACTTGACATAGGTCTCCTCGATCTGGACCACGTCCCGGATAATCGGGATCACCAGCTTTGTTCCGTCGGGCTTCTGTACGGTCAGCCGGACCTCGGTGCCCTTGGGGCCCCGGATATAGCTGACCGCGTCCCGGATGCGCATATCGCTGATATCCACCGGTTCGGCGTCCTTTTCCGCCACCGCCAGGATGGTGTCCTCGGCCTGGAGCTGTCCCTGCCGTTCGGCGGCGCTGCCGGGGATGATGCGGACCACCTTGATGTGGCCGTCCTCCTCGCGCAGCAGGGCGCCGATTCCCTCCAGGGAGCCGCTCATGTGGATATCGAAATCCTCCTTGGAGGCAGGAGCCATGTAATCGGAATGGGGATCAAAGGCCCGGGCCACGGCATCGAAGTAGCGGTTGTAGTACTCCTGCCGCGTCACCTGCAGGAGCCGGTGCAGATACTGGTGGTTCCGCTTGCGGACCTTGGCCATGGCCTCCTTCCAGGCACCCGGCTCCACGGCCTGGTCGGCGGCGGGACTTTCAGCGGCGGGACTTGTAGCGGCGGGGCTTTTGGCGGCCGCGGTTTTCTCCTCCTTTTTTTTCTGTTCATCGACCAACCCCAGGTAGGTATCCAGCACCTGCAGTTTGAGAATACGCCGCCACCGGTCCCTGAGTTCCTTCAAGTCCCCGGCATACTGGATCTTTTCCGGATCCGTCTCCAGGTACTCCTCCTGGTTCGGATCAAACCCCTGATCCATGATGGCATCGATCATGGCCTGTACCTGCCTGATACGCGCTGTGAGGAGCTGGCTGCCGGCATCGGGCAGCACCATGCGACCGCTGCGCAGCTCATCATCGATATGGTCGGCAAAGGAGTTCAGCTGATCGACATCGGACCGGAGCAGAAACCGTTTCCTGGGGTCGAGCTGCTTGAGAAAAAGGGCAAACGCGGCGCGGGAGAGTGTGTCATCGAGCTGCTTGTGCCCGAAATGCTGGGCCGGCAACTGGTGACTCAGCATATAGGCGATGAGCCGGTTGCGGCCGGCATCGAACCCCACCGGCATGACCCGGGCGGCAACGGAACCGGCGGTCAGGAACACGATGAGCACCCAGGTACTGACAATACGGGAGAAAGGCATCACAAATTACTCCGGATCAAAAAAATTAAAAAGTCCATACGGTGCAGCTGCGGAACCGGACAACATCCCGGCCGGAAACAGATGGGTGAGACAACACGACACGGCCGGCGCACTGAACCGGCTGCCGACCGGTGGGCAGTCTGCCCGCAGCTACCTCTTCGCTGCCTGCGAAACACTCTCTCTTTACCACGCCGAATCCGGCAAGTAAACAGGCAAAAATGCTGTTATATCGGGAAATCTGTCTTCTGAGAACAGTTGCGCACAACCAGGCGCAAACAGCCCTGAACCTGTGGCGGGACGCCCCGACCGGTCCGGGAATCAGAGGGGCCGGGGCTGGAGCACGTCACCCTCTGCAGGGGCCTGTGACGGCGTCCCGCCCCCGGACCGGGGAGACTCCGGAAGAGCGGCGGGCTCTTCGGCCGGCTGCTGAAAGAGCGGAAAGCGGTACTCGAACTGCACGTCCAGGACCTGCACGCGGTGATTGAACAGGTCGGCAACCAGGAGCTGCCCCTGCCGGTTCAGGGCCAGGCCGCTGGGATACTGGAACCAGCCGGGAGCATTGCCCAGGCCGCCGAACTCATACATGAACACACCGCTCAGGTCAAAGATCAGGATGGTGTGGCGCATGTAGTCGACGATGTAGACGGCCTTCTTCTTCTCGTCAATGACCAGGCTCTTGGGCCGGCTCATCTTGCCGGTGGAGCCGCCCTTCCGGCCGAAGGCGAAGAGGAACTCCTCTGCCGGGCTGTAGACGTAGACCCGGCTGGTCTCTTCGCTGAGCAGGTAAAGATGGCCGGAGGAATCCCTGGCCACGTCGACGATCTTGACCGGACCGATGATGGAGACCGGCTCCTCCTTCTCCTCCCTGGCCCGCCGCGGCCTGAGGGATGGCGGCAGGAGATCGCGCAGTTCCTCGCTCATGTCGTCGTCACCATTGTCTTCACCGGCCGTGGTGGCGGAACCATCCTCGCCCGCGGCCTTGTCGTCAGCCCCCTCTTTTCTGCGCAGCCGCTCCACCGCCTTGCGGTCCACGATACGGTCCCTGGGCTGCAGCCAGTGCAGAAACCTGCCAGTGTGATCGAACACCGCCACCCCCCTGCTGTTGAGGCCGGTGACGTAAAGATTGCCGTTCAGGCCGATTACCATGTGGAGCGGGGAAAAATCCCCGCCCCCGGGCATATCCCTGAAACCGATCTCCCGTACCGGAAAAAAGGCGGGATTGTAGACCGTGATCCTCCCTGCCCGGCCGGCGGACCTGCCCTGGCAGATGTAGAGGTTGTCCTCCTGGTCGATAAAGACCCCCCGGGGTGATTCCGCTCCCCGGCCGGCGGCAAGGGAGACCACGGGAAAAAAATTGGGACCATAGACCACCACCTTGCCCTTGCCGCCGGCCACCACGTAGGTCTCATCCATGCCATGGTCGCTGAACACGGCCGAGGGGTAGCGCAACGGCTCACCCTGCTCGTCACGGGTCAGCACGGCCACCACTTTCACCTCCACCGTGGGCTCGCCGTTCTCCTCTTCGCACAGGCCGGGCCGGGCCAGGAGAATCAGAGCGGCGGCAAGGCCCAGCAGCAGCAGGCGCAAAACCGGCTCAGTGATGACACTTGGAACAGACATGACCGCCGAGGACATCCCCGATCAGGAGGTAACGATACCGGGAACCATGGGGGTTGTGGCAGCTGGAGCATGCAAACTCGCGTCCCTTGCGGCGTGGATCCGGCACACCCTGCAGGGGATGGTTGCCCACCGGGTGCCCCTTCCTGATCCCCTGCAGACCGACGTGGCAACTGACACAGAGCCGGTTGATGGGACGATAGAGCTGGAACCGGTTGTCACTGGCATGGGGATCATGGCAGGCGATGCAGCCGCTGCCCTCGATGATCCCGTGGGAGAAGAACCCCAGCGACTTCTTGAGAGATCTCTTCTTGTCCGAGTGACAGCCCACGCACAGGTCGGCCCTGCCGTCCGCCCAAAGCTGGTACTTGTAGGCGTCGCCGTGGGGATCGTGGCAAACCGTGCAGTCGCCGATGGCGTAGGGGCCGTGGACAAACTTTTTCTGCAGGAGTTTCTCCTTGTTCACATGACAACTGAAACAGAGTTCATTGATCCGGCCAGACGGTACCGTCACCCGGGTCCGCCTGCCGCCGAGCCGGTGACAGTCCAGGCAGAGCACGTTGGCCGACGGACCGTGCAGCCACTTCTCCTGGCTGCTCAGGCGGCGATGGCAGGAAAAACAGAGTGGCGCATAGGCGGGATCCGCCGCAAAACGCTCCCTGGCCGCCGCGGAACCGGCTGGTCGCTGTTTGCCGTGACAGCCGGCGCAGGCCGGGGGTACGACGGCGCGGCGGTGAAAGACATAGGCCGCAGGATCCTCAAAATCGACGCTGCCCAGGGTACGGACCGGCCGATGGCGAATCACGAGTTTCCTGCCGCCGGGATCGACGACAAAGGTGTTGCTCCCGCGGTGCAGCTCGAGACGGTAATGGACAAAGAGCCCCTGCGGCAGCCGCCAGCTGCCCGAGGGGTTGATTTCCCTGCCCTGCTCCCCGTCCCCGGCAGCGGACACCCGCAGCTTCTTCTCTTCCGCCGGGTCGGTCACCCTGATCACCATGGTGGCCGCAGGCCGGCGGGCCTGGATGATGACCCCGGGTTGTGGCGGCGGTGTCAGGATGGTATAGGCCTCCGCATCACGACCGGGCTGCAGCAAGGCCGCAAGCAGGGACAGGACGACAAGGGGACAGCGAAACAATCGGACGACTGGACGGATCAACATGAGAGGTATACCTGGATGACAGGGTTCATTGCATGACCGTGATGCCCGCCGGCCGGGTGCCGAGGGGAATCCGGCCGACAGCTTTCATGGTGACAGGATCGACGATGGCGATCGCCTGCTCCTCCTCGCTGCCGACATAGATCAGCTTCCTGCCCTCCACATCGGCCAGTTCAAGGGGCCGGCCGGCCAGGGTGATCTTCCTGGCGATACCAAGCTGTCCCGGCCGCAGGACCGACAGCGAGGCAGAACCATAATCGGCCACATAGATCGCCTCGTCCAGGGCCAGGATACGGCGGGGGCTGAACCCCACCGGAATCCTCCGCCCGGCGCGGCCGCGCTCCAGGTCATACTGCAGGACCGTGCTGGAGCCCGCCTCGGCGATATAGAGCAGGCTGTCCCGCCAGACAGCCAGGCCTTCGGGCCGGTCGGCAGTGGATATGGTCCGGATCGTGGCCAGGGTCTCCGGGTCCACCAGGACCACGCTCTGGGACAGGGACAGGGAGACGGCCAGCAGGTTCATCTTCTCCAGGTAGAGAACATAGACGGGACCGTAGCCAAGCCGGGCACGGCGGTCGACGATGCCGGAGCGCAGGTCCAGGCGCAGGATATTGCCGCGCCGGCGGTCGACGATGTAGGCGTGCCGACCCCGGGCTCCCAGCGCCATGTGCGTCACCCTGCCCGCCATGGAGAGGCGGTAGGTCTCCACCACCCTGTTTGCCGCCGCCGCAATGCGCTTGACGCCCATGTCCCCCGGGGTCAGGGCATAGAGGCTTTCGGCCGCGGCCAGGGGCGAGCGGAACAGGTAGGCCGGGCCACCGGCCACGCCCAGGGAGTCATAGACCCAGTTCCTGTCGGTCCGGATCATGTAGACGGTATCGATGTCCGGGCAGGCCACGTAGGCGACATCGGCGATCAGGTTCTTCAGGCGCGGCGCCAGGGCCAGGACCGGCCGCATTGTTCCGTTGTCCGCCAGCGAGGCCTGCACGTCCCAGGACAGGAACAGGGAACGTGAGTCCCCGCGGCCGATGAAGACAGGATCCTGGATGGCCAGCTCACTGACCCTCGTCTGCAGGGTAAGGGGGCGGCTGCTTTTCCCCTCGTGCAGGGCTGCGGCCGAAAGGGTCAGCCGCAGCCGGGAGTAATGGCCCTGGCCGAGTGCCGCCCTGGCGACAAAGATCCGGCTGTCGCCGATACCGCCGGCGCGGAGGATGATTTCCCGTCGGGCCAGGGGCAGCCAGGCGCCGCTGTCGGAGCGGATCTCGATGGCGCGGACCCGCATCTCCAGGTCAGGGACCCGTCCCTGCCTGAGGTTGAGAAAGAGCGACAGCAGGCCGCCGTCGCCGGGCCGGGCCACGCCACCATCGGGCGCGGAAGCGGGCACACAGCCGCAGACCGGCAGCAGCAACATGAACAAGACCGGCATGACCCGCAGAATACCGGCCCTCATCAGAACGCCCTCCGTGTTGTTCCGGCATTGTTTCCCTCGGTGATATCGATCACCGCCCCGTGGTAGTGACACTCGTCGCAGTCAATGGCATCGGGCGGCCCGGGGCCGTGACATACCGGGCAGCGGCCGGCCAGGGAGCCACTGTAGGGCGCGTCTGTGCTCGAATGATGCACATAACGCCAGGCATTGGCGGTGCCGCCCACGGCCTCCTGGTCGTCCTGGTGACACCGCTTGCAGGCAAAACTCCACTCCGGAGTCTGGTAGACGGTGATTGGTCCCTCCAGGTCACCGCCGTTGATCCGGCGCCTGATCAACATGACATTGGGCGAGCCGTGCGGTTCGTGGCAGTCGGTGCAGGAAAGGACATAGTCACCCGCGGCCCCGAAGGGCGGCCTGATGTCCAGGCCGCCGTCCATGACCCGCAGGCCGTGCTTGTCGCCGGAACCGCTCCAGTCGATGGGCCGCACGTTGCGGCCGAGGGTGGTGCTGGCAATGGTGTCCGTGGTGTTGTGGCAGTCGGTGCAGAAGGTGACGTAATCCGGGGTTGCGGCCCGGCCCGCCGCTGCCGTGGCACTGGCATCGGGCTCCCGGTCCGTGCCGCCGCCCGTACAGTAGGGCGGTTCATAGCGGGTGTTGTAGGCGCTGTCCATGGTCTCGGTGGTGCCCCAGAGGCTGAAATGGTCCGTGGGCCGGGACATGACCGAAAAGGTGGGATCACCGGGATCGCCCTGGTTTCTCCTGGCCAGGTGGGGGTTGTGGCAGCCGTTGCAGGGATTGGAATCACCGCGGAACCAGGGAAAACGGCCATTGGCGAACGCCCGGATGTCGTAGAGGTTGTGGTAGGAAACCTGGTTCATGGTCGCCATGATCGAGGTGGTATCCGGGACGCCGCAGCCGAAGGTGCGGCTGTAGTCATTGTTGTTGACCGGCTGGGCCGAGCCCGATCCGCTGTGGCAGTAAAAGCAGAAGTCATCCGCCTCGCTGTAAGGACCCGTCTGGCGGGCTGTATCGAAATTGGGCGCGAACAGGGCGAAATAGGCCGGCCCGGTGACCGGATCCGGCTCTGTGCCGGCAATGGATGCGTGCTGCTCGTGGCAATGGGCGCAGTTGCCCCTGGCATACCCGAAGCCGGAGGGAGGGGCATTGCCGATCACCGGCCGCAGGACTCCGTCGGTGGCGGATCCGTGCGCCGAGTCGAGATAGCTGCCGCCCCGGACTGCGGCCGGCGGCAGCAGGAGGCAGGCCAGGAGAAGGGGAAAAATCGATTTCATTGCTCTGTTCGTTCCCGGATCAATTCTTGCTCGTATGGCAGACAGCGCAGCCGTTGTAGCCGCCGCCGGGCCATGCCTTGTAATCCCAGCGCAGGATGGATGCATAGGGTGTGCCATGGGCCCGGTGACAGGAGAGGCACATGACCACTGCATCGTCGGCCCGGGTGAAGATGGTGGTGTTGACGGTGGTACTGGTGTCGCTGGTGGCCACCGGCGAGATCACCGAGTAGGTGTTGCCGGTGCCGGAGCCGCCGTTATATGCCCGGTACTCGTCCGAGGAGGAGGCATTGGCCATGTCGAAATCCGTCGGGTGCCGCAGCCAGACGCCGGTGCCGAAGGTGCCGGCCGAGGCGACACTGCCGGTGCCGTTGTGGAAGTACTTGTGGCAGCGGGCGCACAGTGCACTGATACTGCCGGTGCCCTGGTCGGTCTCTGCGGTACGGTCGACGCCGTAGTACTTGTTGTGGCGGAGATCGGTCGGGTGGTACTCGTAATCAGGATCGCCCAGGCCCTGTACTGACTCGAGGAACCGGTAGCTGGTGGCAATGGCGGACCCATCCTGCCAGACAGAGTTGTCCTTGCCGTGATGACCCCCTTTCAGGGCCGTCACCTGGTCCGCTTCGCCGGAATCGCCGTGGCAGCCCATGGAGCCGGCGCAACGCAACTGGCCGGTGAACGTGCCGTCACCGCCGGGCGGCAGGGCCAGGGTGGCATCGGGTGCGGCCAGGCCGTAGACATTGTGGCCGGTTCGGTCCAGGGCCCCGGCGCTGGAGACCCAGTAGAAATTGCCGCCGGCCAGGGTATTGGAGTCGGCCTCCGTGCCGGTGGCCCGGTAGAGGGGCGGCGTGGTGTCATGCACATAGGGCGTGGTGTTGACCCCGGTATTCTGGCCGGTATGGCAGCCGATGCAGTCTGCGACCAGCAGGGCGGGCATGGGACCGCCGGTGGCGGTGACCGGAAAATTGTCCTGCGAATTGTGCATGGTATGGCAGTTGACACAGGGCCCTGTCACCCGGGCTCGACACGGAGAGGACAGGAGTATGGCAAGCGCTGCCGCCATGACCATGATCGTGTCCCGCATGATCCGTCCTCCTCTCACCGTCTGAAGATCTCCACCCTGGCATTGCCCTCGTCGACCACACAGAGCCCGCCCCAGGGATCGAAACGGATCTCCACCGGATAGTAGAGCCGGCCCCGGGATATGCCGCGGCCCAGAAAGCGGTAGCGGAACCTTCCTGTCCGGTCATAGACCACGATGTCGCGGCTGTGCCGATCCAGGATATAGATGGAGCCGGAAGGACCGATGGCCAGGGAGACCGGGAAATTGAGCCGGTTGTCCAAGGGGATGACCTTCTCCAGGGTGCCATCGAGGCGGAACCGGCAGACCGTCCTGTCCCCGCGGTCCAGCGCCCATAGCATGCCGTCGTGGATCCTGAAATCGACAAATCCGCCGGCACAGTTCGGGCAGGCAAACGAGGTGCGGGCCTGCAGGCTGCCGGGATCAAAGGCAATGATCCGGCCGGTAGCCTTGTCCAGGACATAGAGGGAATCCGCAGCCTCGAGCCGGTCCGGGTAGACCAGCGCGCCGTGGAACCTGAGGGTCGCCGGTGTTATCCTGCGCGCCTTGAGATCGATATGACTCAGGGAATTCTTCCCCTTTTCCACCACCCAGATACCACCGTTGCCGGTCCTGACCATGTCATAGGGGGTTTTCAGGCCCTTGCCGGCATTGAAGATATGGAGCAGGTTGCCCTTGCGGTCAAAGGAGAGCAGCCGGTTCCTGCCGGAATCGACAACATAGTAATGTTCCTGCCCGGCATCGATGAACAGGGCGGTGGGCATCTGCATGGCATCGCTGACCTTGTCCTGCTTCAGGACCAGGCTCCACTGCCAGCCCGACGCGCTCCGGCCCCGGGCCTGGCCGGCAAGGACCAGGCAAAGGCCGACGGCCAGGAGCAGTCCGCATTGCAGGGGACTTCGGTTCATCATATCGACCTCCCGGCCCCGGGAACGTCCGGAGCCCAGTTCCATCATCAGTAGGCCCGGTGGCAGACCACGCAGAGGGCCTTTTTCCCATCCCGGACCAGCTGGTAACCATACTGCGTGCCCATGGGATTGTGGCAGGAGACGCAGGTGACCACCTGGCCGGTCTGCCGGTCCAGGACTCCCGGCCCCACCGGGTGGGTGAACTTGCCCTGGTCCTCGTGGCACCGGACACAGACTTCGATGCCGTCCCCCCTGAGCATGGCCAGGTGGCTGGAGCCGTGCGGCTCGTGGCAACCGTTGCATTCCCGGATATCGGGATGCTTGGATGCGCTCTTCCGATATCCGCTGAGGGTCTGAAGGTGGCAGGAAACGCAGAGCAGCCGCACCGGTCCCCTGAGCAGGGCATCCGTATCCCCGGCATGGGGGGAATGGCAGTTCAGGCAACTGTTGCCATCCTGGCGGGTCAGGTGACTGTGGGTGGCCAGCATCTGTTGCTGCACGCCGCGGTGGCATTCCAGGCAGCGGGCCACGGTCAGGCCGCCGGGCCGGTGACAGGCGCCGCAGCCCCGCCGGAAGGGCTGGTGCAGTTCGTCGCGGACCAGGGCCCTTCTACTGCTGCCATGGGGATTATGGCACGAGAGACAGCCGGCCGGGGCCGCGGGGAAATCGCGATGGCCGCCGGCAAGATCTGCTTCGACATGGCAGGTAAGGCAGAGCCGGTCACCGTCTTCGACCAGCAGCTCCAGGTTGTCCGCCCGGTGCGGCCGGTGGCAGCTGCCGCACTGTCCCCCGGCATAGGGCTGGTGGGTATACCGGTACTTCCGCTCCAGGTCCTGGTGACAGGCAAAACAGGCGCCGGCCAGGTCCTTGCGGATCAACCCCCTGCCGCTGCCGGCATGCGGCGTGTGGCAGCCCGTGCACCTGCCGTCGGCAACCGGTTCATGGACAACACCCCGGGCAAACGTCTCCTTCTGCCGCCGGTGACACGAGTAGCAGAGGGTATCCTGCCGCTGGCGCAGCAACCCCTTGAAGCGCGCCACGTGCGGATTGTGGCAGACACCGCACCGGCCGCCGGCCACCGGCTCGTGCACCACCCGGCCGCTGAAACCGGACCGCTCGTGACAGGAGAAACAGGCCCTGTCATCGGCCATGGCCACGGCCGGAACCATGGTCGCAGCAGCGAGCAGAAACAGGAGCATCATGGCCATGCGTATCATTTTTCCGCCCTCCCCTTGTGGCATGGCGCGCAGGTGCCTTTCAGGAACGGCGCATGGCCCACCGGGTAGAGCAGACCCCTGTCCGGTCCGCCATGGGCGTCGTGGCAACTGACGCAGGAATCCGGGCCGGGCCTGATACCGTGGTGACGTTGCAGGAAGTCGCGACCCGTCACCTTGTGGCAGCGACCACACAGGGTGCCGACACCGGTCCTGAGCAGACCTTCCACCCCGGAACCATGGGCGGCATGGCACTGGCCGCAGTCCCGGACCGCCGGCCGGTGCGTCACGCCCTTGCGCCAGAACCGGGCCACATCCCGGTGGCAGGCAAGGCAGAGCATGGGCTGTCCCTTTTTCAGCAGGGCATCGTGGGGCGAGCCGTGGGCGGCATGGCAGGCGAGGCAGTCACCATCACTGACCGGCTTGTGGGCGGCCGTGGCTGCGGATACCTGCCGGTCCACCTCGCGGTGACAGGAGAGGCAGAGCCGTCCGGGCTGCTCCCGGACCAGGGCGGCATAATCGGCGGAATGGGCGGCATGGCAGCGCCGGCACTCTCCCCGGGCCACCGGCTGATGCATTTTGCTTTTCCCGTCCGCATTGCCGATATCCCCATGGCAGGTGCGGCAGAGAACACCGCCCTGCTCCGGCTGACGGAGAAAGGGCCGGGCCACGGGATCATGCAGCTTGTGACATCCCACGCAGTCACCCTCGGCAAAGGGGCGATGCAGGCTGAGCCGGCCCCGTTCGTCGGCCTGCCGGCGATGGCAGCCGAAACAGAGCTTTTCCTGGGGTGCGCCGAGCAGGGCCACGGTATCAGACCGGTGCGGCAGGTGGCAGGTATCACAGGTCTGCCCTTCGGCCGGCGGGTGTGACCGCGCCCCGCGGCCGTAGGTGGCCGCCACGTGGCAGGAGAGGCAGAGCGCGCGCTTATCCTGCCTGAGCAGGGCGTTCTGGTCGGCGGCATGACCCCGGTGACAGGCAAGGCAGTCGCCCTCGGCCACGGGCCGGTGCACACTCCGGGTCTTGCCGCCGGCCTGGTCTCTTGTTCCGGCGCTCCCGGCCGGGGAGGATGCCGCCGGCAATGTCTTCTCCGCCGGCGCGGTGTCTTCTTCCTGCCGATGGCAGTCGAGACAGATACGGTCGGGCGCCTTGGCCAGCAGGAGCCGGAAATCGCTGGCATGGACAGCGTGGCAGGCGGTACACTGTTTTTTTACCCACGGCTGGTGCGAACTCACCCGGTCAGGACCCGGGGCGTCGTGACAGGAAAGGCAGAGGGTGTCGGCCGCGGCAGTGGTCCTGATCCTGCCCTGTTCCACCCGGTGGCAGGAGTCACACTTCCCCTGCCTGACCGGTGCATGGACGGTGTTCCTGAGCAGGAAGGGCCGATCGCCTGCATGGGGCGTATGACACTGCAGGCAGCCGTTCCGCACCGGGTAGCCGCTGTGCGCCTTGATGAACGAGGAGCGGTCCACCCGGTGACAGGAGCGGCAGAGAGCATCGGGGCTGTCGGTCAGCAGGGAGACATTGCCGGAAAAGTGGGGATCGTGGCAGGTCCTGCATCCTTTTTCCTTTTCCAGCACAGCATGGACATACTTTTTCCGGAACCGTTTCCGGTCATGGCAGGCAAAGCAGCTCTGGTCCGCCTCCGCCTTCAACCGGGCGGGATAGGGGCTGTTGTGCGGATCATGGCAGGCGGTGCAGGTTCCGTCGGCAACGGGCCGGTGCACGGAACCGCTTTCCGCCGGCGGCTTGAGTTGCCGGTGACAGGAAAGACAGAGACCGGGTTCCTTCTCGCGGAGAAAGAGACCGCCGATGAGTCCATGCGGCAGGTGACACTGGTCACAGCGTCCCTGCTTCACCGGTGCATGGACATACCCCTGGCGGAACTTTTTCCCCATCTCCGGATGACAGTCCAGGCAAGTCCTGGCCGGCGCCCGTTCGATCTTCTTGCCGTTCTGCACGCAGGAGGCCGCCAGGACGGCAATCAGCACCGCAGCAAGCCCCATCACGGCAGGCCGGATATTTTTTTTCGTCGTCATCGGCTGGTCTGCTCCCTGCTCACGGTCGTGCCGTCACCAGCGCCGCTCTCCCGCAGCCGGCGCCACGCCACCCTGTTGATCTCGATGGATGACCGGCCCCGCAGCCTGGCCAGGAAATCCTTTCTCGCCCCTGCCTCCCGCTGCTGTCGCAGCCGCCGGACGATCTGTTGTTCGACCTCGGCAAGGGGACGCAGCCGTGCCGGCTTCCTGTCCACAAGCAGGAGCAGGGACACGTGGCCCTCCACCTCGAAGACCGGGCTCAACTCGCCCCTGGCCAGGCGTGCCGCCACTTCCCTGACCTGCGGCTGCAGATGGTCCACCGGGACATCGCGCACCGGGGGCGCGTGGCCGAGATAACGGCGGGCGAGTTCCAGGAAATCGCCGCCCATGGCGACCTCGGTCCACAACCCGTTCATCTGTTCCGCACTGCCATCGACAATGGCCATCCGGATGATCTCCGGGCGGGTGAACTCCTGCCGGTGCTCCTGGTAGTAACGCCGGACCTCTTCCGCCGGGACCGGCGCCGGGTCCCGGAAGACCCGCTCCTCCAGGCTCCGGATCAGCCGGTGCCGGCAATAGTAGGTATAGGTATCGGCAAAGGGCGGCCGTTTCTCGTACCGGCGGGACAACGCCTCCCAGGAGGTCAGGGTCTGGTCGATGATCCCGTTTGCGACCTGCTGTTTGAACACCTCGCTGTCACCCTCCCTGAACCCGTTGCGACGTCTGAACCGCTGCAGACGCCGGACCTGGGCCATGAACTCTTTTTCCGTGACCAGGCCGCGATCGGTGGTGATCACCGGCTGGTCGGAAAAGTCCCCGTCCGCGCGGGAGATATCCAGCTCCTGCAGCCGTTTCCCGTCCACCTGCACATGATATTTTTGCCGCAGTTTCTGCAAAAGGGCGATGGTCAGCTTCTGTTCCTGTTCCTTCCACAGCACCCGGCGCACCTGCTCCCGCATATTCGCAAAATCCATGGCATCGCCCGGCCTGATCTCCTGGCAGTGGAGCACCACCACGTTCTTTCTCCAGGCCGCCGGACGGCTCAGGCCACCCTCCGGCAGCCCGGCGAGGATCCGCCGCCACTGCGGGTCGATACTGCCGGGGCGATACCAGCCGCCCTGGATGGAAAAGGGTGGATCCTCCCCGTCGGCCAGGGCCTGGAGGTGCTGCACATCCACCGGCCCCGGGCCGATCCGGGCGAGCAGCCGCTCGGCTGCGGCCCTGGAGGGAAAAAACAGGATGTTCACCCGGTAGCGGGGTGTATACTCCTCCCGGTACCGCGCCTTCAGTTCCTGCTCCGGGATGACGATCCTGGAGTCGATCTCCTCCTCCTTGAGCAGCATCAGGGTCCTGGCCTTGAGAAAGGTAAGGACCTTTTTCCTGTAGGCCGGATCCTGGTAGAGCTTCATCCGTTCCGCCTCCCGGAACAAAAGGAGCCAGTCCACGAACGGCTTTGGCGTCTGCGGCATGGCCATGTTCTCGTCACTACGCCAGTTTTCCCACCAGACCCGGAAATCGGCAGTGGTATAGGCAGTGTGGTCGATGGTGACCAGAACCTCGTCGTCCGCCGTCCCGGCCGGGCAGGAGGCCGGGAGGATCGCGGCCAGGACCAGGAACAGGATCCATGCCGGGGTTATCGGGCGCATGGTTCCATTCCCTCCTCGAGCCAGAGCCCGATCACCTCGCGGGCCATCTGCCGGGCAAGACCGGTGACGGTGTTGATCCGGCCAAAGTGGAGCACCTTCTGGTAATGGCTGCCCTGCCGCCTGTGGTAGGTGGACCAGAGCAGGCGACCGGTGCCGCCGTCATAGATCCTCAGGATCATGGTCAGGTCGGTATCCGGGGCAATCCCGCCCTTCGCCTGCCCCTGCCGCATCTCCAGGATATCGCCTCCGACAAAGAGACCGATTCCCAGTCTGCCGCCGATAATCCGGAGCTGCTCCTGGTTCGGCTGGCGGTTGGGATAGAGCAGCAGCTGGCGGTAGAGATCCAGGATATCGCCCTCCTGCACCACCCGGAAATGACCGCTGCTGACCAGTTCCGACCGCAGGACCTTGGAGAGGATCGTTGCGCCGCGGGGGTAGCTTCCCTTGTCCACCAGCGGCAGCAGCGCAATCCGGCAGCTCCCGCGGGCAGGCAGGTCCGCGAACCGGTACAGGGTCGGTACCTGGCGGGCGCAACCGGCAAGCAGCAGGACAAGGAGCACCGCCCAGACGCGGCAGAACCGATCCACGACCTAAAATTCCTCCAGCCATTCCTTTTCCAGCGTCATCTCCCCTTCCTCACCGCCGGCGGCAGCGCTGCGCAGGTCCCCGATCTTCTCCCGGGTCCTGTTGCCCAGCACATCGGCGGCCACCAGCAATGCCGCCAGGGGCGTTTCCTTCGCACCCTCCGGCAGCTCCACGGTGAAGTCGGCCGGCAGGTGGACGCCTTCGGCAAGCCTGAGCAGGCGGCCATCCGGGGCAAAGACCTTCATCCACCAGTAGGCCAGGGGCATGCCGCTGTTCCGGTCCAGTTTCACGGTCACCGCCTTCTCCTTCCGCTCCAGGTCAATGGCGACATCCGGCGGCGTACGCCGGAAGGAGACATCCTGCGCTGCCGAGGACGAGAGCCCGGTCCGGTCCCAGACCCTGAACACCACGGTGTATTCGCCGTCCGGGGCAAGGGTGCCCAGGGTTGTCTGCCCCCGCCAGGTCAGGCGGCGGGGCAACTCCTGGGCCGCGCCCTGGCGGACAATGACCTCGTCGTCCCGGTCAATGACCAGGACCTCCCAGCGACTCACCGGCTCCGGGTCGGTCAGGGTGGGGATGATCAGCAGGCGGTCACTGAAAAAAAGCCGGCCGTCCAACTCCCTGCCCACCAGGTGCAGCTGCAGGTCCGGGGCATGGTCGTCCACGACGTAGGAACCGATCACTGCCCGTTCCGTCCGGCCCGAAGGCCACCTCCCGGCCAGGCTCACCGTGTACTCACCGGGTTCATCGGCAGCGGACCAGCGGGCCGCCAGATAATATCCCTCCCGGTCCAGTTCCAGGGGATGGCCCCGGTCCCCCACCCAGGCCGTGAGACGCGGCAGGTTGCCGATCCGCCCCTCCATGCCCCGGATCCTCACCCGGCACGATATCTCGTCACCCGGCCTGGCATGGCGGGGCAGGAGGATGACCGAGTCGATATCGAGCACCGCATGCTCCCCTGCCGCCGGCAGCACCCTGGTCGGCATGGTCGCAAGCAGCCTGGGAAAGAAGACCCCGTACAGGTCGCTGAGATTCTCCGGATCCTCCAGGCCAAGCAGGCTTGTCAGGTCCGAGGCGGACAGGGCATCCGTGTTGGCCCAGACCGTGGCCGCATCGGCGGTCCGGATCAGTTCCAGGCTGAGGCTGATGGCCGGGGCCGCGCCTTCCTGCAACTGGCAGACCGTTCCCTGGAGCAGGAGATCGGCCTGCAGCTCCCGGCCGGCCGCCTCCACCAGGTGACTGTCCAGCCTGCCCAGGGTACGGATACGGTGGCGGACCAGGAACTCCATGATCCTGCCGGCCGGGACAAGGGTAAAGCCCCGTTGCTCCACCTCCCTGCGCACGAAGCCGGTCAGGGTATGGTTGACACCGTTTCTGCTCACGGTCACGTCCAGCAGGGGCAGCACGGCCACGGTTGCGGCCGGAGCCGCTGCAGCTGCCAGGAACAGGCACAGAACAGGGGTGATCAGGCACAGCCGGTTCATGACGGATGCTATCGGCCAGGGCGGGCGGCGGGCGGCACGGTCTGCCATCATCCCTGCTATTTCGGTATGGTGGCCAACATCCGCTGCAGCAGATCCACCGTGATCTGGAACGCGTCCAGGGGAGCCAGGCCAAAGAGCCGGTCGGCCAGCGAATAGCCGCTCAGGGTCTCGCTGCACCGCCACAGGACCTGGGCCGAGTCGCTGTCCAGGAGCTCCAGGGTCAGTGAGACCTCGGGATAGGTGAATGATCCCCGGCGGTTCTCGCCGATACTGTTGACGGTGCCCAGGACAAAGGCCTGGACCCCGAGCCGCTTGCCAAGGCGCTTGACCACCGGCACATCCAGGGGCGTGTCCTTGTCTATGGCCATCTCGCGCAGGGCGCTGTCCACGACGCCCCGGTCCACCACGTCGAAGATCCCCATGGCCAGGAGCTGGGTGGCGGTGATGTCCCGGATACGCTGGGCGGCAAAGTCGTCCTTGGTATTGTTGGCAAAGGGCAGGACCGCCACCCTGGTCACATAGGCCAGATCGACGTCTTTGCGGACATAGGTCCGGGACGCGATGTCGGTGCCTGCGCATGCCTGCAGGAGCAGGAGGAGCAGGAGAACGGGCCACGCCCCGACCCATGCCCTCCTGCCGGCCCCGGGCCGGGCCCGGCCGCAGCAGTACCGGTTGCGGCCGGCTGGTTTTGTGCTCTTCATCGTTCTTCTCTCTCTCCTCGGCCTTCGGGCCCGGCAGGCGCACGGGAACACACCTCAGAACCTGGCCGTCAGGCGGGCATTGACCGCCCAGATGTTCTCTTCCTCGGTCAACATGTAACTAGCAATGGACTGCAGCGTCAAGTAGCTGCTTATGTTCCAGCTCCAGTTGTAGCTGAAATTCTGAATCGTTTCATCATGGGTGGCATTGGCCCGGTAACCGAGGATCACCTGGGTCTTGGCGGTCCGGACCACGGAAAACTTGGCATCAAGGAGAAAAGAGCGGTAGTTGATCCACTTCTCTCCATACCCCTGCGAACCATTGACCAGGATCGAAACCAGGTCCGACGGTCGCCAGTTGATGTTGAGGGTGGTGCGACCACCGGTATCCTCGCTGTTGATCATCTCCGCGAAATCCAGGGTATTGGTGCCGTACTCGGCGATCAGGTCGGCGATCAGGGTGGAGCGGAGACGGCCGGTCAGTGTCCAGCGCACGGACACGGCCTGGTTCGTGGTATCGTACTCCCTGTTGTTGTTGAAAATCACGCTCAGATCCAGGGTGGTGTCCAGGTTGGGATAGAGGGTGGCGGTATTGAGAAAGTTGATGGTGTGGTTGGTATTGATCAGCCTGGCATCCTCGTAGTTCTCGTTCCTGGTGATTCCCAGGCTCGACTCCAGGGTCGGTACCGGGGTGGACTGGATGACCAGGGCGTAGGAACGCTGGATGGTATCGGTGAGCTCGGAGTTGGTGGTCGTGGTATCGTTGATGGTGAAGGTGGGGATGAAATAGCGGTTGTAGAGCCACCTGATGCTGCCGGTCTGGAAGAGACGGTGGCGGTCATTGCCTGTATTGTAGTCGCTGTTGTCCCAGACCAGGGAATAGGTTAGGCGGGTGTTGCGGGTCGGATCGTAGCGCAGGTTCAGGTCGGTGACATACTTGGTGTAGTGCTGGTAGTCGTTCACCCGGCCGCCGGAACCGCTCTGCAGGCGGTAGGCGACGATCTCGGTGATGGGGATGCTGAGGGCCGGCGGCCAGCCGGTGACCACCAGCTTGAGATAGATACTCTGCAGGCCGCCCACGCTCACCTCGTAGCGGTTCTCGTCGCGGTTGTAGCTGGTGGCGGGATTTACAGCCTCCCGGCGCCACTCGATACCGTCATCGGACGAGTAGAGGTCCCAGCGCAGGGCGGTGGCGTCACCAACCAGGAGAGGATCGAGCACGGTCGTATAAACGTAGAGCAGGTCAACGGTCTGAAAATCGGTCTTGACCGCGATGTTCGCCACCTCGTGCAGGCCGATGACATAGGCGCTGTCCTGCCGGTTGCCGTCGATGAGGGCCGGGTTGGCCGGCACGCTACCGCGTTCGGGCGTGTTGTTTATGCCCGCCATGGCCCGGGACAGGCCGACCGTGACCTTGGCTGCGCCACCCTCGCCGACACGGGCATTGAACTCCGTGGTCGAGCGGGTGACCTGCTGCGAAAGACCGAACTGGACCCGGTTGCCGAAAAAAGCGCGGGTGTAGTCGATGCGGCCGAAGTGGGTCCGTTCGTCGGTACTGCTCTGTTCCGCATAATCTGTCCGGTCCTGGAGGTAATAACTGTAATAGAGCTCGACATCGTGGGCCGCCCACTGGGCGACGAACTCGGACCAGGTCCTGTCGTTGTCCGTGACATGCACCTGTTCACTGTCCGTTATCCGGTTGCCGCCGAAGAGCAAGGAAAGGGCCGGCCAGTAGAGGTAGTCCCAGTTCGAGCTGAGCACGGCTTCCCAGCTGTGGCTGTCCTGGTTTCTGGTCTCTTCGTTATTGGTCTTGGTGACCAGGCCGTTGAACTCGGCCGTGAAGATATCGTTGCGGACCTGGAGGTCGACCATGGGTGAGATGATCTCCCGGTATCCGGATCCGCTGGTCCAGTTCCGGGAATAGTCCATATTGGTATCAAGAAAGATGGCGCGGGTTATACGGGGATTCCACTGGAGATGATACCGCTGGTGAAAGGAGCTGAGGGTATCATCCTCGCTGTCCCTGCCGATCTCGTTGACCTGCCACGAGGCATCCAGGCCCACGATCTCGGCCCGTCCGGCCGTGGCCACCAGAATGAGACAGGAGAAAAGCACCCGACAGAAGAGAAAGGCCACGGTATGGCGTTGTCTTTTTCCGGGCACGGTGACAGCGAGGGAAGGACCTGGTTCAAGGGTTGCGGCTCAACCGCCATTCACGAATCGGCCGCAGCCGTCCTGGACGGGAAGCAGGCGGCGGTTGCCGGTTCTCTGTTCTTACCCGGAAGCGGGAACACTGTCAATTCTTTGTAGTATGGCACTCGAAGCAGCCGCCGGATCCACCGCCGCCTGCCGAAATCAAGGAATAATCCCAGCGCAGCAGATCCGGGTAGGGCGTGCCGTGGGCACGGTGACAGGAGATGCAGGTCACGATGGTATCGTCATTGAAGGTGACCGTTGACAGGACCGTAGAGACGTCGACACTGGCCACCGGCGCCGAGACAACATAGGCATTGACGCCGGCACCGCCGTAGTTGCGGTATTCTGAGCCGGCAGCGGTGTTGCCCATGTCAAAATCGGTGGGATGGCGGACCCAGGGGCTGGAGAAGGGATTCGCCGCCGGGGCCGTGCCCCCCACGTTGCCGGATCCGTTATGAAAGTCGTTATGGCACTGGGCGCACAGGTTGCTGATGGAACCCGCGGCCAGCTCGGTGTCTGAGGTCCGGTCAAAACCGCGGTACTGGTTGTGCGCCGTGGCCGTGGGCAGATACTCCCAGTCCGGGTCCTCCAGACCGAGCACACCGTTGAGGAAGCGGTAGCTCCTGGCCACGCTGGTACCGTCAATGATCGTGTCGTCGGCATGATGGGTGCCGGACATGGCGCCGAAGTCGCTGTCCTGGGACCGGTCCCCATGGCAGCCGGTGGTGCCGGCACATGTGAGCTGGCTGGCCAGGGGGCCGGTTCCGCCCGGCGGTGTATTGCCCAGGGTGGCGTCCTGGGTGGCCAGGGAATCGCTGGCCACGTTATGTCCCATGGCGTCACTGGCACCGCCGGCGGCGGCGACCCAGTAGAAATTGCCACCGGCCAGGGTATTGCCGGTGGTGCCGTCAGTGCCGTAGGTGGGGGCGGTGGTGCTGTTGACATAGGGAATATTGTTGGTCCCGTCATTGGTGCCGGTATGGCAGGCCACACACCCGTACCGGAGCAGGGTCTCGTTGGGTGTGCTCTGCGGGTTGCCGGCGATATCAACAGCCATGGGGTCACCGCCCTGGCTGTTGTGCATGGTATGGCACTGGGCGCACTGACCCGTCACCTTGGCCACGCCCGGCATAGGCAGGATACATATCCCCAGGCAGACCAGAGATGCGAGAACAGTTCCGGCAAGACTGAGACGAATTCCCATATTCAACCTCCATTGGCCCACATTCTGAAAGAAACAAGCGCAAGGAATGCTGGTTTCCTGCGGCATGACCGGCAGCAACATTGGAGCATGGTCAAAGGTGCAATTATCGCATCATACCATGACTGGATAAATGGACAACAGTGCCAATCCTGTCTGAAAATATACTGTTGAACCTGAAAAAACACAATATCTATCTTACCTGGTCCCGGCTTTGCGCCGAAATTTCACTGGACACTCCGGGGGTTATTCCGGCAGCCATTGCCAACCGCCCCAGGCCCCAATCCGGTAATCTTTTCAGCAGATGAGATTATCTCCTGAACTGAGTGTTTCCTCCACCTGCATGAAAAGAAAAGCCCTTATAATCATATCTCTTTCCCCATTCGTGGATCGGTAAACCCCCACGTTGGTACCGCAACCGTTTCTACAATAAAAAGCTTGCCTGGTCAAGCAAAAAGTAATATCTTTTAGAAAATCGTAACACCACGCCGCCCGCTCCGTCCGGGTTCCACAACATCCGGCGGGAAGCGGCAACCCTCCTGTCCTCGGAAGCATCCAGGCACGGGCGGTGTGCCGACCGGCGCATGGTCCGCAGGCCGGGAAAAGCGATTGAAGAACCATGTTGATACAGTTATAGTGAAGTAATGGACAAGGAAAGTTCCTGTGGCGGAGCGCCCCGAACCTGTAAGCCGGCAAGCCGCTGACCCATGTTCCGGAAGGGCGGAGCCGGCCGTTCCCTTGCCTGGTCCGTTCCCGGGAAACCGTGCATTCCCTGCAGGCGGTGGGACACGGGCAGGCCGGGCAACGTCTTCCCCAACCAGTCGAGATGCCGATGTCTAAACACTGCTCAATCTCCCTGAACCATGCGGCAGGATGGGCGCTCTGCCTCCTCCTCCTGGGGCCCGGCGTTGCCCGGCCTGCCATCCGGGGGATCTGTTCCGACTGCCATACCATGCACAACAGCCAGAACAATGCGGCCATGACCTTTGACGGTTCCGCCATCCCCAACGACAACCTGACCAGAGGCGGCTGCTTCGGCTGCCATGCCCAAAGCGGCACCAGCCCCACTGTCTCCCTGGGGACCGATACCCTGCCCCAGGTCATGCACAGCGGAGCCACCGACCTGGCCGGAGGCAACTTTGGCTATATCACCGGGCTCAAGGGAAGCGGAGCCGCGGACAACAAGGGGCACAACATCCGCGACCTGACCGGGACCGACGCCGTTCTCTATGCTCCGCCCGGGGGCATCAGACAATTCTTTCACGACACCGGCGGCAACGTGAACACCGACAACCTGACATGTGCCGGCACCAATGGCTGCCACGGGTACAGGTACGCCGGGTCATCCTATCCCGAAGGGATCAGCGGCGCCCACCACAACAACGTGGACGGCCAGCTGGACCTGGCAACGGAGCCGGCAAACAGCTACCGGTTTCTGATGGGGGTAAAGGGATTTGAAAGCGCGGACTGGCAGGAAAACGGTTCGGCGGCCAACCATAACGAGTACTACGGGCTCCTGGCACCGGTTCGTCTCGGTTGCGGCGGAGCAGGCGAACTGAGCTGTCACGGCAGCGGCGGGGTCCAGCCGCCGGACGGGACCATGAGCCAGTTCTGCGCGACCTGCCACGGCAATTTCCATACCCTGGGCACGGCAACCTCGGACGGTGTCGGCAGCGCGTCGGCGTCGCCCTTCATCCGCCACCCCACCGACCTGGCCCTGCCGGCCACGGGCGAATATTCCGGCTACACGGTGTACAACCTGCAGGCGCCGGTGGCCAGGACAACGGTGCCGGCGGCATCAAGCAGCTCGGTGACGCCGGGCAGCGATGCGGTGATGTGCCTTTCCTGCCACGTGGCCCATGCATCCGACTATCCTTCCATGCTCCGCTGGGACTACACCACCATGATCGCGGGCAATGCCGGAGCCGCCAGCGGAACCGGCTGTTTTGTCTGTCATACCACCAAGGACTGACAAGAGCCTCCATGGAGGGTTCACCCGCCTGCAAACAAAAAATATATGATGCCAGAGAGTTCTCTTTGAAGTGTTGCGGATGACCGAAACCCGGCGGGAATTTCGGCTGCCCCCGTAACGAGGGTGACCTCTAAAAGGGACTGACGATCCGCGAGGCGCTGGCCATGGAATGCATAATGTCATACATATTGGTGATCTCGCCCACCCTGATGGCGGAGCGGAGGCCGAAGAAATCGAGACAGGTGCCGCAGGCCAGGATCTCGACGCCGCGCTCCTGCAACTCCTGCAGGGCCTCCAGGGCCCCGGAATCCTCGGTCACCAGCTTCACGCCGCCATTGTAGAGCAGGATCCGGGTCGGCAGCGGCTCGACCTCCCGGATGGTCTGGACGTAGGTCTGGAGCAGAGCCCAGCCCAGCTCGTCACTGCCACGGCCCATGGAATCCGAGGAGATCACATAGACCAGGCCGCTGTCCGCCGGTATCCCGCAGGTATACTCCGCGGCATCGGGCCCTTCTGACACAGGCCGGGCCTGCCCCGATATCCTGAGACTGAAACAGCCATCGGCCAGTGGTGAAACCGCAACCTCACAGCCTCGGCTGCGGGCATAGCGGGTCACGTTCTTCATGGAGGCCTCGTTGTCAACAAGCACCTCGAGGTCGGTCACCCCCCCCTCCAGGCGCTCCTTGGTCCGGAGCACAGGTTCGGGGCAGGCAAGGCCCCGGCAGTCAAGTCGTGATGGCGTCATGGTGTGATCCCCGGTTGGTGACTAGCGGTCACAGGTTCTGTATTGGTTCAGGGTAATTGCATAACCCGTGATCGGTTACGCTTGGTGTCCGTGCGCCGGGCCTGTGCCGGGTTCAGATGACAATCTCCATCCCCTCCCTGGCAAAGAAAATCTCAATGGAGTCATCGGCGCCACAGTACTGCTCGCCCATTTGATCCAGCTGGTCATCGCTTCGCTCCGGGTCATGGTGGAACAGGGCCAGCCGCCTGACCCCGGCCCTGCGGGCGGCGGCAATGGCATCCTCGATGGGGCTGTGACCCCAGCCGATCTTGCCATCCTCATACTCGGCCCGGGTGTACTGGGCATCGTGGACCAGCAGGTCGGCACCTGAAAAAAAGGACTCCAGCACCTGGTTCTGTTCCCGGGCAGCAAGCTCGCCCTCGTGGGCCATGAGCTCATCATAGGAGGGATCATCGGGATCGGTGATGAAGAGATTCCGGAAGGGCTCCGTGTCATAGGCGGTGCAAAAGACCGATCCCCGGAAAGTGAAACGGTATCCCAGCGCGGTGATGGGATGATTGATGATCGTGGTCGACAGGACGATGCCGTCCCCGAGATCGATGTGCGGATCCTCCTTGAGCCGGACATACTCGATGGAGGCGGCGAGCTCACCCATGTTGACGGGAAAGTAGCGGTACTTCATCTGCCCGCCCACAACCTCCTCCAGGGGATCGTCTTCGTAGGTGACCGGTCCGAAGACCTTGATGGAGGTGCCGGGAATATAGGCCGGGATGAAAAAGGGAAACCCCATGATGTGATCCCAGTGGGTATGGGAGAGATAGATCTCGGTGGAAATGGGACCGTTGGGCAGATCATGGGCCAGCATGTGGTTGGCCAGCTCCCGGATCCCGGAGCCGGCATCAATGATGATGTGCCGGTTGACCTCGGGAAAACGCAGCTCGATGCAGGCGGTATTGCCGCCGTATTTCATGGTCTTGGGGCCTGGACACGGGATGGAGCCGCGGACCCCCCAGAATCGTACCTGTATCATGAATGGTCCTGTTCTTGCCCTTCACGCGGAAGGTTCATACCTGCAAAAAGATCTCTGCCTTGCGGATCTCTTCCTCTACGGCCCCGGTGAGAGCCGACACCATCTCCCAGGACAGACCGCTCAGCTCCAGGGCCTGCAGCAGGCGATCCTCGTCCGGGAACCGGTTGCCGGCAAAACCGATGTCAAAGAGGCAGACATAGGAGTCAGCCAGGGCAATGGTGGCGACAAGCTGCTGATTTTCCGGGGCAGCCTGTTCCGGAGTGTGATGATGGGAAATGGCGTCGGTGATCGCCTCGTTGAGCTTCCACTTCTCGGCGATCATCAGGCCGACCTCCTCGTGGTCGATCTCCAGGACACGCTGTTCCGCCGTGACCAGGGCCAGCTGTTCCTGCCTGGCCAGGGCCAGGACCTCGATATACTCGTCCCCGAACGGGATCTTGCCGAGATCATGGAGCAGGCCTGCGACAAAGTATTCCTCCCGTTCACCCAGGGGTACCCCCTGCTCCGCTGCCAGCAGCTTGGCCATGACCCCGACACCGATGGAATGGGCCCAGAACTTGCGGATGGGGAGCACCTTGGACTTGCGTGTCCGGTCGACGCAACGGATAATGGCCGTGGACAGGGCCAGGTTCTTGACCGTGTTCAGGCCAAGCATGATGATGGCCCGGGTGAGGGAGGTGACCTTGTTGACCAGCGAGTAGTAGGCGGAGTTGATCAGCTTGAGGACCTGGCCGGTGAGGACGGGATCCAGCGAGATAACCCGGTTGAGATCATTGGGCGCCGTGTCGGGACGACTGCAGATCTCCAGCACCTTGCTGACGGTGGTGGAGAGACTCGGCATTTTCCTGACAAAGTTGCGGATCTTCCGCAACCTGGCTTCCCGGTCGTTCATGGGCGGATGACTGATGCAAGAATTGAGGAGAGACGGCCCGCAACAGGGGTGGCCGGACAGGGGTCCGGCCGCCAGAAAGTCCGGCCGTGCCACCGGGCAGATCCGGTCACGCCTGACCTGGCCCGTCGTGTCATCTTAAATGAAGGAGGTCCGCTGGTCAAGGAGCCTGCTCCCGAATTGAACGTTTCACCCGCCGGCAAATGGAAAAATTCGAAGATTATAAGGGAGTTCCACCTACAGTGTTCCAGACGGACGAAACCATCACATCAGGTCGCGGACTTTGCGGATTCCAGGTCAGCAGCCATGCTTGACCAGGAAATCGTGGACAACCTCGTGCATGATATCGAGCCGGTCACGGCCGGTCTCATTGACCAGGATCCAGACACAGCGCTGAAAGGCGCGATAGAGATCTTCAGGTACAAAGAGCTTGATCTCGGCCAGCTCGCTCGCCGGCCCACGGCCGGAAACGTCGTCCTGGGGCATAACCTTTTCCTCGCCGGTCAGGGGAAAATCAGCGGTCACAGGCCGGACGACGGATCTGGGCGGACGCCGGCAAAGGCCACCACGTCCCGGTAGCGCAGCCCCGTGCCCCCGAAGATATCCAGGGCCGAGCCGACGGTGACATCAAGGCGGCCGCGGCCGGCATCCCGGATCAGCTCCAGGTCCGCCATGGAGGCCACGCCGCCCGCATAGGTGGTGGGCAGGGATACGTTGTCGGCAAGCAGGGCGATGAGCCGCTCATCGACCCCCATGCACTTTCCCTCGACATCCACCGCATGGACCAGGAACTCGTCGCAGAAGGCGGCCAGCCTCTCCAGCACCTCGGCACAGATCCGCAGCGAGGTGAACCGCTGCCACCGGTCCGTAACCACGTAATAGCCGTCTTCCCGCCAGCGGCAACTGAGATCGAGAACCAGCCTGCGGCGGCCAACCAGGCGGCAGAGCTTCTGCAACCGCTCTTCGTCGAGCACACCGTCGTGGAATACGTGCGAGGTGACAATCACGTGCGACGCACCACGTTCAAGCCAGAGAACGGCATTGTCCGCAGTGATACCGCCGCCGATCTGCAATCCCCCCGGCCACCCGCGAAGCGCCTCTGCGGCGGCCTCTTCATTCCCCGGCCCGAGCATGATCACGTGGCCGCCGGCAAGGCCATCCCGCAGGTACATGCGGGCATAGTGCGAGGGGGGGTGTTCGGAGGAAAAATTTGTTTGCAGGCCGGTGGCATCGCCGTCCTGGAGGGTCGAGCCGACGATCTGCTTCACCTTGCCGTCGTGCAGATCTATGCAGGGTCGGAATCGCATGGAACACGTGAAGGGGCCCGGCCGGATCACCCGGCCCCGTATGGAAGAATCCGTCAGCCCTCCTTGACCATCATCGTGGTGGGGTCAAGGTTGAGGCTCACGCCGGAGTCATCCTGTTCACTGTTGTTCCGGATGATCTCCAGCTTGATGTTGTCCTTGCCTGGTTTGAGCAGGATGACGGTATCAAAGAGGTCGTCCACCTCGTGGCAGGGGGCGGGCACGCCGGTTGGAGAGACCCGGCGGTCCGCACGGTGACAGATGGCCGAGAACCAGGCCTGCAGGCTCATCGAATCCACCAGGTCCTTGAGATCCTCCATGCTGGCGCGGTCGGTGGTCTCGAAATCAAAGCCGTCCACAACCAGGCAGTCTGGCTTGAAGATATCCTGCAACACCAAGTCGTTGAGCCGTTCCTCGAGCCTGGCGCGGCTGAACGAGGACTCCTTGAAGGTCATGATCATCCGATGCCGCTTCACCATCTCGATCAGTTCATGCGGCCGGTCGACGCTGTGTTCCTGGAGAATGAACCCCAGGATATCATCGTACCAGACACGGGCCTTGTCGATGGACTCACCGATACTGACATGGATGACCCGGTTGCCGCGCAGGATCGAATCCAGGGCGATCTGGACCAGCAACGCAGTCTTTCCCAGGCCGGCCCTGGCCATCACCAGGCCCATCTGCCTGTTGTTCCTTCCTATATTCAGAACCCGCAACGGGTTCTGCGTTACAAGTGGTTCATATCCCATAGCTCCACCCCTATCTGCGTGTCAGAAAACCGGTATACAGACGACATACCCTGATTCCGCCGGCCGCGCGTCACGGCGGTCACGGGTGTGGTTCCGATCTTCCTTGGTTGTTGTACCCCGGGCAGGTTCATCTACCCCGGGCATGGATATCCATCTCAAACCAGCCGGCCTCCCCGGTCCGACGCCCGGGCTCGAGCGCCGCTCCCGCGTATCAACAATACCATCTATCCGGCCGGGTGACAATTCCCGGCTCCGGGAGTCGCGGCAATCAGTTTTCCTTCTTCTGTTCCTCGTAGGCCTTGACCAGTTCATCGGCAATGCTCTTGGGCACCTGCTTGTAGGTGGCGAACTCCATGGTGAACTCGGCCTTGCCCTGGGTCAGGGACCTGAGGGTCGTGGAGTAGCCAAACATCTCGGCCAGGGGCATCTCC
>DRKI01000196.1 GCA_011051875.1 Desulfobulbus sp.
ATGACCTGGGCAAGCTGGCCGTGCCCAACGCGATCCTGGAGAAACCGGGCAGCCTGAGCAGGGACGAGTTCGCGGTGATCAGGCAGCACACCTACTTCACCTACTCGGTGCTCAACACCATCGGCGGCCTGGACCAGGTCGCCCGCTGGGCGGCCTTCCACCACGAGCGGCTGGACGGCTCGGGCTATCCCTTCCACATCGGTGCCGACAGCCTCGACATCGGCGCCCGGATCATGACCGTGGCCGACCTGTTCACGGCCGTGGCCGAGGACAGGCCCTACCGCGAGGGCCTGGGCCGGGAGCAGATCGAGAAGATCATCCGCTCCCAGGCCGGCAAGAACGGCATCGACAAGAGGATCGCCACCCTGCTGCTTGACCACTACCAGGAGATCGCCTCCCGGGTGAAGGAGAAGCAGGCCCGCTCCAGGGCGATGTTCGAGGCCAAGTTCCAGCCCCGCATGGAGGGCTGATTCCCCTGCTCCTGGTCACCTGTCGCCAGTTCGGTTTTCGGGTCTCCTAACGTGTTGGTTTCACATCTTTACCGCCCGTGAACAGGTGGTTTTTCCGATATCAGAATTTTTCATGTTGACCGGCCCGGGACCCCATCCTGACGCAGATTGAAGCCCGGTCCATGGTTGCCGTCTCCCCGGTTTTCTCCCTGCTCCATCCCTTCCCGAAACAGGAGTGTTTTTGCCCTGTTTTCTGATAGTCACTGAACTCCGGCAAGTTGTTTTTTCCTTCCCGGACCGGCGGTGCACTGCAGCCACGGCGTGGTAATTCCGGCCTGTTGTTTTTCCGCGCACCCGGAATTTTCAAATCAGTACAATTTATGAAACACATCATGGGGAGTGATTCTTTCTGTTTACCGGTGTGGCACAATGTAGTATATCTGAGATTGAAAAAGATAGGTACAGCAGGGAGTAACTATTTGAAGCAACGGGGGACTGGTGCGACTATTCAGCTGAAAACCGCTGGTCGCCAGGCAGAATCGATGCAGGTGGAGTCCCCCGGATCAGCAGCATCTTGTATTTTTCCGGGATCAGAAACTCAGGAGATGAATAGGAGGTGAGGCATACAGAGGTGGAAGTCAGCGGACAGGTCCGCGGATCCCGGTTGCACAGCACGTGGGAGAAGCACGCAGAGAGGCGGTTTGACTCTTATGCACGCCACGGAAGACAATCCGGATGAAGGGACAATGGAGAACAGTGTTCCGGCCGGAAGAGGAGAGGTGCATATGTTTGGAAAAAGTCACAGAATCATGTTGGTGGTAATTGCTGGCACCGGCCTGCCCATGGCCGTGGCGGCAACAGCATGGGGAGCCATGGATCCGGGGATGGGAGGTCCGGGCGGAGCTGTTCTGCGGGACAGAAACGGCGTGCCCATTCTGGAGCAGCTCGATCCCACCGACACCATCACTGCGGCCAACGGCTCGCTCTACATGGCCGGCCCGCCCTACAGTCCGAAGCAGACCTGCGGTCGGTGCCATGACTACGAGGCAGTGACCAGGGCCTTCCATTTCAGGGAAGGCACGGGACCAAGAGGAGAGAATATCAGCGATCACTGGAGTGACGAGCACAAGGACGGAACCCTGTACAAGTATCTTGCCAATGCCTATGCCTACATCATCAGTCCAGGTGAGTATGGTGCATGGTGACCGCCTTCATACCGCCAGTTGGCGGCCAAGAAGGCTCGCGGCACCGTGGCAGATCCTTTCACCACCGAGGGGAAACCATATTTTTTTGACCTGGGCAAACCCGACCAGATGGCGGTCTGCTATTCCTGTCATCTCGGCGGCGGCCCGGCCGAGGGAATCGTGCAGGAAGACGGCACGGTCATTCCCTATGATGATCCTTCCCTTTCCCCGACTCATACCTATGACCGGGATTTCTATACCTATACTTCCAATGACATCACCGGCGCTCTTCTCAGCGACCAGACCATAGAAGAGACCATTGCCTCGATCGGTGATCCGAAGCGGCATGACTGGTCCAAGTCCGGGGTCATGGAGGCGGACTGTCTCGGATGCCACATCGATCCGGAGAGCCCTATTGTCCTGCGTGCCGCGGACGGTCTGAAGGCCAAGCCCTTCCGTCCCAGGATGCTGATCTTTGCCGAGCGGGACAATGGCGAGGTGACCAGGGTTTCCCTCGGGATGCCGCTCAAGGTGGGGCTCGAGAATGAATCGGCCCTGCCCTATACCAACGACCTGCAGCGGATGAGCAGGCCGACGGGCCTGCTGCCTCTGCGGAACCTGCCCCAGCAGGTGCTGGGAGAGCTCATGCAGATGTGGTCGGACGGCCTGGACCGGATCAATGCGGAGGGAATCGAGCTTCCCTACGCGATCTATGGAACCAACGTGGCCAAGATCTGGGATGACGACGGCCGGATCCGGGCCGCCTATACAGCTGATCCGGCGGGGCCCGAGGATGAGATGGCCCGTCTCGAGGCCGCGGCGGACGGTCTCGACGATCTCTTTGCCGATTTTCTCGATTATTTGCAGGACCAGGGTGTCCTGGAAGAGAGTGACGGTATGGACGAGTTGCGGGATTTCCTGTTCAACGAGTTCATCTACGCCTACCGGATCATGGACAACCAGGGCCGACTGCTGCCGGTTCCTGTTCCCTTGCGGGCCTATGAGCCGGGCCGGTTCTATACGGACTGGGACAATCCCAATGCCTCGGTCCGCGACTATGTTCGGGCGCCGCTGGTCGAGGGCCAGGGGATCCCGTACATGGGCCAGGTCGGGCTTCCCTGGAAAGCGACCGAGTATGGCGAAAAGCTGGCCAGCCAGGGTGATGACACCTATGTTGACCCGGATACCGGCATGATCGACACCACAAAAGTGATGTCTGATCTGCAGGCAGGGATCATTGATCGGGACGAGGTCGGGTCGGTTCTGCACGACTATCTTCCCTCTTTCTTCTCGGTCATGCCAACGGCCAACCTCATGGGACTGGATCCCAACCAGGACGGAGCCCCCCTGACCTATGTCCAGCTGGTCAGGGATGGAGATGAGTGGCAGGCAAAGACCTATTACAACGTCGAAGACCTGCGGCGTTCCATCCACCGCAATATGTTCGGGGGAAGCCATCGGGACGTGAACTCGCCCAAGTGGGTCTCGGTCTGCGGCCAGTGCCATGTCATGACCCGCGATACCGGGAATTCGGAGTGGGATCATGCCCGGACCTACGGTCTCGGCCTGGATGCCGACTGGGTCAAGAACGGCGTGTTTGTCAATATCACTGACAACGAGGAGGCCATCGGCTACGACGTCCACCTCTCGAAAAAGAAAATGGGATGCGGGTCCTGCCACCTCAAGCATGCCGGTTTTCGCTTCAGGGGCAAGGACGTTGATGACCTGGAAAGCATGCACAACTTTCTCAAGGGAACGGATACGGGGCACATGGTCCGCAACGACCTGGACAACAATCCCCGCCCGAAGACCTGCGAGTCTTGTCACCTGGCGGGTCAGGATCCGGAGGCGGTCAATCCCATGGCCAGGCACCGTCAGAAGTTCGGCGACACCACTGCCCGCCACATCGAGAATATCGCCTGCGAGGTCTGCCACGTTCCCTACCGCCGGACCTGGCGATTCCGCGCCTTTGACGATACCCTGGGATATTACACGAACTTTGACAACAGGATGGGATATGACGTGGTCAGCGATGATGCCAAGCTGTTGACTTTCCCACCGGAGTACGCCCTGAGCCCGGTCTATGGAACTTCGCCCGGCTATGGCATCCCCCATTTCAACATGCTGGCAAATCACGTGGACGCTGATGGTCAGGGTACGGTGCCCATGGATTACATCAGCCAGATGGTGGATTATTTCCAGATGAACGGCTCCTCGGACACGGGCCGGCTCGTCAATGGAATGCCCACCAACCCAAGGTTTGATTTCTGGAAGTATTTCTTCCAGTACCGGCTCAACGAGGAGATCGGTCGCGGCCTGCCGTTACAGTATACCGAGGAGACGGATAACGAGGTTTTTCCGCCCCTGTACTATGCCAATGGCAGGAACGGCTATCCCCAGGTGGTCATCGGCAATCCGATCACCATCATGACCTGGGTGGACGCCAATCCGCAACCGGACCATGACATGAGCACCCTGCCCTATGGAGGCGCCAAGGTCCTCTACCTGCGGGAGATTGTCGCTGCCATCAGGGAGTACAAGATACCGGTACGGTACGGTGCCGTGGATCGGGACACCTTGGCGGCCATTCCGCCCAACGACTCCTCGTGGGCCCAGAATCCGGATGTGGGCAGGATCGTGCTTAAGGATTCAGGATATGTGATCTTTGATCATACGGGAGACATGTACCCCGATATCTGGTGGGACGAGGACGTGCGGGCCATGCAGGATGCGCTGACCACGGTGCTCAAGGCCGAGGGGGAGAGCGATCCCAAACCCATGATCTTCATGGCGGCCCACTATTTCTCCGATACCCATGGTGTACAGCCGGCTGCCAAGGCCCTGGGGTCGAAATCCTGCAATGACTGTCACGGCGATCTGGCCCGGGATCCCGGTGCCCACCGGATTACGGACCGGCTCATCGGGTACCTGCCCTGGGCGCCGCCCTGGTTCCGTGACGAGAACCGGGCGCTCCGCTATGACAGGGACCAGGGCAAAATGGTTCCCGCCAACCCGAACGGGTTCTTCATCGTTGACGGCGAGGTGGATTTCATCGAGCCGCAGCAGGCCAATGGTGTTTCCTTTCTTGGCGCCAGGGCCGACGAGGTCCTGGAACTCAGCAGACATCATGCCGAGGAACTCTTTTACCTGGTTGCGGAAGGAACCGTAAAAGGCGGCGAGATCAAGGGCGTGAACAGGAACCTCCTGACCCCTGAAGAGCGGGAGACGACCTATGTTCGCCAGATCGTCACCGGTCCGTGGAACGACAAGCGCCATTTCTATATTCCCGAGGAGCTGAAACCCGGGATCAGGGAGATGGGCATTGTCCAGTTTCCGCAGGATATCCGGCTGGCCGACGGCACCGATGTCAGCGCCTACGTCGTCCGGATCGGTTTTAACGAGGAAAATGAGGAGTCGCTCTTCGTCTACCTGCCGGTGTCCGGTTCCGGTGCCGGCTGGCCGGCAATCTGGCGGCAGGATCCGGGCAGCCAGGCATATCATCCGGATACCACGGCCAGGATAGTCGGCTTCTATCCCAGGTATGTTATCGCCAGGGTCAAGGGATCGGCCCGCTACATCGCGGTGAGGAACTGAGCCCGACGTCTGTGCCGGTCCCGGCTTTCTGCCGGGGCCGGCTTTTTCTCCTCCTCTTTTTTCAGGGTGTTGATCGCCTTGATGCCGATGAAGATGGCAAAGGAGATGATGAGAAAATCGATGACGGTCTGGATGAACTTGCCATACCCGAGCACCACCGGAGGCACATCGCCGGAGGCCTGCTTGAGCGTAATGGCAAGGTTGCTGAAATCAACCCCGCCAAGGAGCAAGCCGATGGGCGGCATGATGACGTCGCCGACAAAGGAAGAGACGATCTTGCCAAATGCCGCGCCGATGAGGATACCAACGGCCATGTCGACCACGTTCCCCTTGGCGGCGAATGCCTTGAATTCCTGGATCATTCCCATGTGATCTCCTCCATTCCCGGTATGGCTGTCACAAAGCGCCAGGGCTCCCGGGGACCGGTTCCCGGCAGCCCTGGTATCCGCCTGTTGCGGTCGTCATCGTCCCTGCGGACAGGCCTGCTTACAGCCTGACCCGGGATTTTATCTTTTTCAGGGTCTTTTCTCCGATTCCCTTCACCTGGAGCAAGTCGTCGATCTTCTTGAACTTGCCGTGCTTTTTCCGGTAGGCGACGATATTGTTGGCCGTTTTCGGCCCGATACCGGCAAGCTGGGTCAGTGTCTTTGCACTGGCGGTGTTGATGTTGATCTTGCCGGCGGTCTTTGAGCCGGACTGTGAATTGCTGCTGCTTGTAGCGACCTTTTTTGTTGTCCTGGCCGGGGTGTCTGTGGCGGACTTGGCAGGTACTGGTTGGCTGGAGAGCAGAAAGACAACAGCGATGATAGCCGTGAAGAGTGCGAAATAGTGTCGAAGCTGCATGGGAAATACTCCTTTGCTGTTGGTATGGTGACTTGCTTGGCAAAGACAGCCGCATGGGGTTGTTCCCGCATGGCGGCCGGTCTTGCGGCCTTTCTCCGGAGAAGTTGACCGTCCGGAGACCGCTGTCCGGCTACGCCAGGCAGACCGCCCTCGAAACAGTCTCTCCGCTATCCGCCCAGCATCCCCTTGAGGGCACCACCGATACCGCCTTCTTCTCCTCCGTCGCCCAGCAGGCCCTCCACCTGGCCGGCAAGCGGTTCGGGCAATTTTTCCTTGATAAAGGAAAGGACGATATCCACCGCTTGGGTGGCGGCCTCCTCGGGTAATCCTGTCTTTTCCATTACCAGGTTGACCAGCTGTTCCATGGATTTCACCTCCATTGTTGAGTGGTTGATGCTGTCAAGGCCATACTCGGCCGGAACAACACGGAAGAAAAACAGAAAGAACAGACTCCGAGGCCACCCTGACAGGCCTCGAATGCGGAAGAGCCGGGGAAAAATGGTTGTCTGTCGTGACAGGTTCGATGAATTGCATGCTTAGCAATTATCATTTTTAATTGAGATCCGCTGGTGGTGCAAGAAATTTTTGTCCGCTGACTTCGGAAAAGTATGTACGTATGAGGAGATGGGTGGTGAACTTCCTGCCGGGTCAGGTCGGTGTTGTCGGCATATGTCGAATCCGTATTGTCATGTCCGTCCGTGGGGACGGGCTTTGACGGACCATGGTCTATCTCTCTTGGTGGTTGGCCCGGGGCCTGTGGCAAGAGGTATGCGGGACGCAAGTGTCCGGACCGTGCGCTGATCATTTTTTCTTCCAGCCCCCGGCCGGCGCAGTCTGCCAATACACAGTCCTGTTGCTTTCCTGCCCCATGGCCTGTATACTTGGTGTATGAGAATTGTTTGATAAGTCAAGGCGATAGGTTTGCCGGCCGAAGTGGGCCAAATCCATTGCCGGGCAAGGCTTTTCGGGAATCCCGGTATGATCGGCATGATGGCTGCGCGACACCGGATGGTTGGCACCGGCCCTCCGGACCGGGTCAGCGAAAGGATATGAGATGGAGTGGAAGCGTGTTTTCAATGCCCTGAGGGATCTGGCCCTGGTTCTGGATGTGGAGCGGCGGGTTGTGGCGGTCAACGCGGCTGTCCGGAAGCGGACAGGACTTTCTGAACCGGAACTGATCGGCCGGCGCTGTTTCGAGATTCTTCAGTGCGGACAGGACCGGAGCAAGGGGTGTATCCACCAGGTCCTGACCCGGGAGGCCGGTCCCGATGGAAACGTTGACCTGGAGATTCCTTTGCTGGACTCTGTTTTCCTTGTCTCCCTGTCCCGGCTGCCGGACGGAGAGGGGGATAGTGCACGGTTTCTCCTTGTTGCGCGTGACATCGGGGCCCTGAAAAAGACCGAAAAGGAGTTGAAAAAGAAGAACAGGGCCCTGATGACGCTCAGTGAGTGCAACCAGTTGCTGGTCCGGGCACGGAGCGAGATTGGCCTGGTCCGGGACCTGTGCCGGATCCTGGTGGAGGAAGGGGGCTACCGTATGGCGTGGGTAGGCTATGCCATGGATGATGCGCGCAGGAGTGTCCGCCCGGTGGCCCATTACGGTTTTGAAGACAGCTACCTGGATCGTATCGATATAACCTGGTCCGACAGTGCCAGCGGCCAGGGACCCACCGGTACCGCCATCCGTGAGCAGCGGCCTGTTTCCTGCCGCAACATCATGGCTGATCCGCGGTTCGCACCCTGGCGGGAAGAGGCCGTGAAACGGCGCTATAAATCTTCCATCGCCCTGCCCCTGGTCACCGAGGGCCATTGCCTGGGAGCCCTGAACATCTATTCGCCGGAGCCGGACGCCTTTGACGAGGAGGAGACCAGGCTGCTCAGGGAGCTGGCCGATGACCTGGCCTTCGGTCTTGGCGCCCTGCGTACCCGGATCGCTCACCGGGAGGCTTCGCTTGCGCTGCAGGCCTCGGAGACCAAGTACCGCAAACTGGTCGAGACAGCGCATGATGCCATCATCCTGGCCGATGCCGAATCCGGCATCATACTCGACGCCAACAGGGCTGCGGAAAAACTGCTGGCCAGGCCTCTCCAGGAGATCATCGGCCTGCACCAGTCTGATCTGCATCCAGCCGAGGATTCCGGGTACTATCGAAACCTGTTCCAGCAGCATGTGGCACGGGGGCAGATCCTTGCCAAGGATATTTATGTTATCAACAGCCGCGGCAAACAGATCCCGGTTCAGGTCAGTGCCAATACCTTCTTCCTGGGCGGGCGGCGGGTTATTCAGGGAATCTTTCGCAATGTCAGTGAGATCAGGGCTGCGGAAGAGCGGGTCCGCCACCTGCAGAAGATGGAGGCCATCGCCACGCTCGCCGGCGGCATTGCCCACGATTTCAACAACATCCTCTCCCCCATCATCGGTTATGCCGAGATGGCCCTGCTCCAGGCACCGGCGGACAGCCCGCTGCGGCCGGATATCGAACGGATACTGGACGGGGCCTCCCGGGCCAGGGAACTGGTACGCCAGATCCTCAATATCGGGCGAAGCCATGACCGGGAACGGCGTCCGACCCTGCTGCAGCCGGTGGTCAAGGAGGCTGTCCGCTTTCTCCGCTCAACCATCCCCGCCTCCATCGAGCTGCAGGCCGAAATCGACCCCTCCTGCGGGCCGGTATGCTGTGATGCGACCCAGGTACACCAGGTGGTGATGAATCTTTGCACCAACGCCTACCAGGCCATGCAGATGACGGGCGGTCTCCTGGAGATACGGCTGGAGCCGGTCCTGATCCGTGCCGATGACCGGGGCCGGGATGATCCGCCCCCGGGAGAGTATGTCCTGCTCACGGTGCGGGATTCGGGGCCGGGCATGGAGCGGGCGGTCCTGGCCAGGATCTTTGAACCTTATTTCACCACCAGGGACAAGGGCGAAGGGACCGGCCTCGGCCTGGCCGTGGTCCATGGAATCGTTGAACAGTATGACGGCCACATCCGGGTGGAGAGCAGGATCGGCCGGGGTACGGCCTTTGCGGTCTATCTGCCGGTGGCCCGGGACTGTGGTGAGGCGGCTGACGAGAGGGGGGAGCGCGACATCCCCGGCGGGCACGGCGAACGGATCCTGCTGGTGGACGACGACAGCATGGTGGCCGAAACCACCGGGCGGATGCTGGAGAGCCTCGGTTACCGGGTTACGGTCGTCTCCGGGCCTGGCAGTGCCTGGAAGATGTTCCGGGCCGATCCGGACCGGTTCGACCTGGTCCTGACCGACCAGACCATGCCCCGCATGGCCGGGACCGAACTGGCGAAAAAGATGCTGGCCCTCCGGCCAGACCTTCCGATCCTGCTCTGTACCGGCTACAGTCCCCGCGTGTCGGCGGAAGAGGCGCGCCGGATCGGTATCCGCGATTTCCTGATGAAGCCCCTCGACCGGGCCGGCCTTGCCGCCGCCGTTGCCGGGGCGCTGCCAGGAGAGCAGAAACAGGGGCCGGCGGATGATGGCTGAACGGCCGGGGCCGCCACCGTGAAAACGCATTCCAGGTGCGGCTATCAGCCGGTCTGATCCGGCAGCGGGCACGGAAGGCGGTGTGGCTGCGGGGCCCCGGGCTGTCAGATGCGGATGGTCCCCGCCAGGTAGAGCACCGCCATTCCCCTGATCAGGACCCGTTCCCGGTGCAGTTCGCATTCCAACTCGCCGCCGCGGCTGGAGAGCTGCCGCGCCTTCAGCACGTTCCTGCCCAGACGTTTTGCCCAGAACGGTGTCAGGGTGCAGTGGGCCGAGCCGGTGACCGGATCTTCATCGATTCCCAGCCCGGGGGCAAAGAAGCGGCTGACAAAATCGGCTTCCGTCCCCGGCGCGGTGACGATGATGCCCCGGCAGTCCAGCCGCGCCAGGATGCGGAAATCCGGCGCAAGTGTCCGCACCTGCTCCTGGTCGGCGAGCAGGACCAGGTAGTCGTCCGAGCGCAGCACCTCCAGGGGCTCCCTGCCCAGGCCCCGGGCCAGGAGTTCCGGGGCCGGACAGCTTCGGGGCGGTGAGGCCGGGAAGTCCAGCTCCAGCCGGTCGCCCTTCTCTCGCACTGTGAGGGGGCCGCTGGCGGAAAGAAAACGGATCGCCTCCCCCCGGTATCCCAGGGCATGGTACAGGACCCAGCCGCTGGCCAGGGTCGCGTGACCACAGAGATCAATTTCCACGGCGGGCGTGAACCAGCGGATCCGGTACTCCTTCCCCTGCCGGACGAAAAAAGCGGTCTCAGAGAGATTGTTCTCTGCAGCGATCTTCTGCATCAGGTCATCGGGCAGCCAGGCGTCCAGGGGACAGACTGCGGCCGGATTGCCGGTAAAGGGCCGGTCCGTGAAGGCATCGACCTGGTAGAGGGGCAGTTTCATTATGACTCTCCTGTCATGGCAGAAGGGGCGAGACACCGGCCGGGCGTGGGCCAGGCGGCGGCAGGGTGTCACGGCTGTGCGTGATCGGACTGCACAGTTATACACCCCGTATCGCGGGAGGTCCGGTCGCGTGCGGATGGGGTGCCCAGTGACCGTTTACCTCGAAATCGTGGTGGGCCATGACCAGGTCCGCGGTCCGGCTGTTCAGGTGGGAGAAATCATAGACCAGCTCGTCTCTGCGCAGGCCCGATTCGTCCACCAGGTGGCGGTAGATGTCGATGAAGGGGATGGCGCGTTCCCGGCAGCAGGCGGCAAGGCAGCGATTCATCTCCTCGGTGTACCGGGTCCGTTCCGCCCGGCTGGCCAGGAAGGGGTAGGCCAGCCTGCTGCGCCAGCGCAGGGCCTCGGGGGTGCTGAAGTCGCCGGTGGGCACGACGTTGAAGACATGGATCCGGTAGCCTTCCGCCCGCAGCCCGGCCACGTAGCCGATATAGCGCTCCGCGGTCTCCCGGATCAGGGTACCGGCGGTCACTCCCCGCTTGCGGGCCTGGTACTTGATGTGGATGCGGACGTCCACCTCGCCGAAGACAAAGATCAGGTGGCGGTCGGCCAGGGGGGCCAGGATCTTGCGGATGCGCCGGTCATGGCGGATGACATTGTAGGCCGTCCTTCCGTCCATCCTGTTGCAGCCGGCCAGGCGGGTGGAGTCGGCAATGAGGGGGTGATCCTCGAAACAGCGCTGGGAATGGGAGTCACCGACCGTGACGATCCGCGGCAGGTCGGGCTCCGGAAGCGGCAGGCCGCCGGTTGCGGCAGCCGGGACCCGGCGCTGACCGGAATGCGGTCGGAACATGGCTTGGCCGGTCATGATCTGTCAGGCGCTGATCATCTCTTCTTCCAGCATCCGGTCGGCAAAGTCCAGCACGAACTGGCGCTGGGCCGGGGTGGCCCGGGCGATGCAGGAACAGTGCATGTTGTGCGAGCTGCGGACCAGGAACTCGAACCGGACCTGGGTGGGCTCCAGGATCACGGAGAAATAGAAGGGCCCGCACTGTTCGTGGCCCTGCTGCTCGGGCCCCAGCAGGTCGGGCGGCACTTCGAGGAAAAAAACCCCTTCCAGGCCGGCCGGCTTGAGGGTCCGTTTGAGGTAGCTTTCGATATTGTCCCGTTCGAGAAAGTTTATCTCGTCGATCACGTACTGTCGCATGGGTACTCCTCAGGAAAAAAAGGCAATATTGGTTCGACCGACCGGGCAGCCGGTGCGCAGGCACCGGCTTGGGACTGCCCGGCCGCTGCCGTCACGGTCGGCGGCCGGCGACGAAATGCTCACAGGTCCAGGCCGGTGGTGTCCTCGTTGAGGACCTCGCAGCCATCCTCCCGGACCACGATCATGTTTTCCAGGCGGATGCCGCCCCAGCCGGGCAGGTAGATGCCCGGCTCCACGGTGACCACCATGCCGGGCCGCAGTTTCCTGCGGCTGCGCGGCGAGAGACGGGGCTCCTCGTGCACGGCCAGCCCCACCCCGTGGCCCAGGGCATGGCCGAAGAGATCGCCATAGCCGGCCTCGGCGATGATCCGGCGGGCGACCCGGTCCACGTCCCGGCAGATGGCGCCGGCCCGGACAGCGGCGGTGGCCGCGCGCTGGGCCCGGCGCACCACCCGCAGCCGTTCGAGAAAGGTCCGGCCCGGCCGGCCGGCGACAAAGGTCCTGGTCATGTCGGAGCAGTAGCCGTCCAGGACCAGGCCCATGTCGATGAGCACGATATCGCCGGTGTTCAGCACCCGGTCCGTGGGCACCGCATGGGGCCTGGCCCCGTTGTCACCAAAGGCGACAATGGTGTCGAAACCCGGCCGTTCGGCGCCGAGTTCGCGCATGGTCAGCTCGATGGCGAGGGCGACCTCCCGTTCGGTCATACCCGGCTCGATGGTACTGTGCACCAGGCGGAAGACCTGCTCGTTGAGCCGGACCGATTTTCTGATCAGGGCGATCTCCTCTGCACTCTTGATGACCCGCATCCGTTCCACCAGCCCGGTGACGGGCACCAGCGTGCACCCGGTGCGCCGGGCCATCTTCTCCATCCGGAGCACGGTGGCATGGAGGATGTAGTCGCTTTCAAAGCCCAGTCTGCTGATGCCCAGCTCGGGCAACAGCCTTTCCATGAGCGGGATCACCCCCTGCCGGTACTGTTCCACCCGCAAGCCCGCCGCCTCTTCCCGGGCCTGGAGGATGAAGCGGGAGTCGGTCAGGAGCAGGGGCGTGGACCGGGCCGGCACGAGGAGGACGCCGGATGTCTCTTCTATCCCGTGGTCCAGGGCGGTGTAGCCGCTGAGATAGCGGCGGTTGTCGGGCCGGGTGACCAGGAAGCCGTCCAGGCCCCGGCGCCGGATCCCGGCCTGGAGCCGGGCAAGGCGCCGGGCTGTCATATCGCGCCGTGGCATGGGCTCAGGCCGACAGCAGCCGCTGCCGCAGCAGGTCCTTGTGCTGTTCCAGGGCCTGGTTGTACTGGCTGTCGAGCTCAGCCTTGACCCGGCTCCATTCTTCCTGGAACTTGGGCTGCCGGGTGGGGTCGATGCGGATATTCTCCCGGCTCAGCTCCGGCTGCTGGGCCAGGAGCTGTTCATACTGCATGCGGACCTGCTCCTCGAGCTGCTGGCGCAACTGCCGCCGATGCTGGCCATACTGGCCGGTGATATGCTGCATCTCCCGGCAGATCGCCTCCAGGTCCCCGGCGCCGCCGCCCAGTTCCAGGATGCCGCGGACCGCCTTTTCCGAGCGTTGCCGGGCCATGTCGTCACGGGGGAGGATGATGTTGCGCAGCAGGGCCTCGAGCATACCGCTGCGGATGGTCATCTGTTCCTGCGGCGGCTGGGCGGCCAGGATTTCGGTCGGGGAACCGGAGCCGTTATCGAGATATTCCGCGGCCAGGTGCATGCCCTTTTTCCGGGCCTCTTCCCTGGCCAGTTCTTCGCTGGAGGCCTTGCCCATGCGGGCGGCCCGTTCCATGACCAGGTCCATGGTGGATCGTATCTCAGCCATTGTCCTCTCCTGATTGGGCGGTGCCTGTGTGACGGGGGGCGGATCCGTGTCCCGTCCCCATGCATGTCTGCAGACTCTACCCAATTGGGAGCCAAACTACAAGCCGGGATCGCGAATCAGCCGGGCGGCGAAAAAACCGTCCATGGTGTCGGCGGGAAGGGGGTGGAGAAAGCCGTGGTCATCAACCAGCCCGGCGGCCGCCTCCGGCAGCAGGGCTGCACAGGGATCAACCGAGAAATCCGGGCTCCCGGCCAGGAACTCTTCGATCACCTGCCTGTTTTCCTCCGGCTCCAGGGAGCAGGTGGCATAGACCAGGATGCCGCCTGCGGCCAGCAGGCCGGCCGCGGTGGTCAGCAGGCCGAGCTGCTGCTCATGGTAGCGGTCCGGGTCCCCGGGCCGCCGGTTCCAGCGGATATCGGGGTGCCGCCGGATGACCCCGGTACCGGAACAGGGCGCATCGATGAAGATCAGGTCAAAGAGTCCGGGCGAGGTGGCGGCAAAGCCGGCCAGGGAGCCGGCAAAGGGCCGTACCCGGCCGGAGAGCCCCAGTCGGGCCATGTTGTCCGCCAGGAGGCGAAAGCGGCGTTTCTCCGGTTCCACGGCCGTTATCAGCACCCCGTCTTCCGCGGCAAGGAGCAGGGAGGCGGTCTTGCCGCCCAGGCCTGCGCAACCGTCCAGGCAGCGGCTGCCCTGGCGCAGCTCTCCCGCCAGGAGGCAGGCCAGCTGTGCCGCCTCGTCCTGGACCAGGAACAGTCCCTCCCCGTAGCCCGGCAGTTCTGTTACCGGTCCGGTCCGGCCGTGTACAACAATGGCAGCCGGGGCCACCCGCCCGGGTTCGGCCCGGCAGCCGGCCTCCTGCAGGCTGGCCAGGAGCTGCGGCCGGCCGATGCGGCGGGTGTTGACCCGCAGGGTAAGCGGCGGCGGCCGGTTGTTTGTCCGGCAGATGGCCTCGGCCACGGCCCGGCCATACCGCTGCTGCCAGCGTTCGACGAGC
>DRKI01000197.1 GCA_011051875.1 Desulfobulbus sp.
CGGTGAACTTGGATGCCTCGACCTTGAGAAAGGGCGACTGGGCCAGGTGGGCCAGCCGCCGGGCGATCTCGGTCTTGCCGACCCCGGTGGGACCGATCATGATGATGTTCTTGGGCGCGATCTCCTCGCGCAGGGGCGGTTCCACCTGCTGCCGCCGCCAGCGGTTGCGCAGGGCGATGGCCACGGAACGCTTGGCATCCCCCTGGCCGATGATGTAACGGTCCAGCTCGGCCACGGTCTGCCGGGGCGTCAGCGAGTTGATTGCTTTCATATCTTTTCGATGATTACATGGTGATTGGTGTAGACACAGATGGAGGCGGCGATCTCCATGGCGGTCCGGGCAATGGCCTCGGCGTCCAGGTCGGTATGGCCGACCAGGGCCTTGGCCGCGGCCTGGGCATAGGGCCCGCCGGAGCCGATGGCCAGGATGCCGTCATCGGCCTCGATGACATCGCCGGTTCCGGAAAGGAGCAGGAAATCCTTCCTGTCCACGGCGATGAGCATGGCCTCCAGCCGGCGCAGGATCTTGTCGGTGCGCCAGTCCTTGGCCAGCTCGACGGCAGCGCGCATCAGGTTGCCGTTGTACTGCTCGAGTTTCTGCTCCAGCTTGTCGTAGAGGGTAAAGGCGTCGGCGGTGGATCCGGCGAAACCGGTGATCACCTTGTCATGGTAAAGACGCCGCACCTTGCGGGCCTGGTGCTTGATCACCGTGGCGCCGAGACTGACCTGGCCGTCACCGGCAACGACCACATCGCCCCTGTGGCGTATGGCCAGGATGGTTGTTGATCGTGTTTTTTTCATTGGAGCTCCGCATCAGGAAAAGAAAAAAGACCCCTCACAGGTCCGCGGCAGGACACGGGAGATCCCATCGGCACGGCAGCCGGCGGGCGGCGCCACGGAGGTCAGCGCTTGTCCGCCCGCGCCTGCGGATGGGCTCTGTCGTAGACCCGGTTCAGGTGGTCCATGTTGACATGGGTGTACTTCTGTGTCGTGGACAGGCTCACATGGCCGAGCAGCTCCTGCACCACGCGCAGGTCTGCCCCCATCTCCAGCAGATGGGTGGCAAAGGAGTGACGCAGCGCGTGCGGTGTCACCACGGTGGCTATTCCTGCCCGCTCGCCGTATGTTCGGACCAGCCGTTCGACACTGCGCGCCGTGAGCCGGCTGCCGCGGCTGTTCAGGAACAGGGCACTGCGCTCGGCGACATGGCCGCGGCTCACCCGGTCCCGGATCAACTGCTGCCGCTGCGGGAAGTAGGCCTCCAGGGCAGCGGCGGCCGCGCGGCCGAAGGGAACGATCCGCTCCCTGTTGCCCTTGCCCCTCACTCTAACCATGCCTTCGCTAAAATCAAGGTCATCCATGTTGCGGGACACCAGCTCCGAGACGCGCATGCCGGTGGAGTACATCAGCTCCATCAGGGCCCGGTCCCGCAGGGCAAAGGTATCCCGGCCCGGTGTCGGCTCCTCCAGGAGGGCAAAGACCTCGTCCACGGAGAGAAAGGTTGGAATATAGCGTGCCAGCCGGGGATTGGCAATACCGGCCAGGGGATCGTGATCCAGGACCTTTTCCCGGGACAGGTAACGGAAAAACGTCCGCAGGGCGGAGAGCTTGCGTGCCACGGAGGCGGCGGAATTGACGCCATAGAGCGAGGCGACAAAGGCACGCACCTGGTCGGCCGTGAGCCCGGACAGATCGGCCGGCTCGCCCGCTGAACGACAAAACTCCATGACATCACGCACATACGAGTCGACAGTATGCCTGGAGTATCCCTTCTCCACCAGCAGCCAGGAAGCAAAATTATCGATCCGGCCGGTCATTATGAAACAGGAGTTGAAAGCATTGCAGGGAATGTTTATTATAAAAGATTCCTTTTGTACAGTGAACCGTTGCCCCTGCATTGTAAACCCGAATTTCCGGCTCTGCAAGCGGCATCGGGCAAGGAGGCGAGGATATTACTGGCACAGGCACCGCGTCTCTGCCCGGCCGCGCCGGCCCGCATAGAGGTCCCGTGGCGAACCGGCACGCCCGGGCAGGGACGGGGCACCTGTGCCAGCGTACAGCCTGGAAGATGTGAAAACAACGAGTTCTATGATCCTGTGACCGGTTACGGCCAAAGCCATGCCAAAAAAAACATTTGAAAGCGCCCTCTCCCGCCTGGAGCAGATCACCGCCGAACTCGAAGAGGGTGAGCTAAGCCTGGAAAAGAGTCTGAAAAAGTTCGAGGAAGGTATCGAGCTGGTCCGGTTCTGCAGCAGCCGGCTCGAAGAGGCGCGCAGCCGGGTCGACGTGCTGCTCGAAAAGAGCGGTCACCTGGAAACAGTCCCTTTTGACGAGAAAGACCGTGGAGATCAAACCCTATCTTGAAGAGCAGCGCAGACTGGTCGAGGAACACCTTGCCCGGTTCATGCTGCCGGCCGAGGACGACTTTGCCCGCCTTATCGAGGCCATGCGCTACAGCCTCTTTGTCGGCGGCAAACGGGTGCGGCCCATTCTCTGCCTGGCGGCCGCCCGCGCCGTGGCCGGTGACAGCTCCCCGGACAAGCAGGTCATGCCCGTGGCCTGCGCCATGGAATGTATCCATACCTACTCGCTGATCCACGACGATCTGCCGGCCATGGACAACGACGACCTGCGCCGCGGCAAGCCGACCAACCACAAGGTATTCGGCGAGGCCGAGGCCATCCTGGCCGGCGACGGCCTGCTGACCTATGCCTTCGAGCTCCTCAGCGACCCCGCCGTCTCGGACCTGCCCGCCGACGTGCGGCTGCGGATCTGCCACACCATTGCCAGGGCCGCCGGTCCCCTGGGCATGGTGGGCGGCCAGAGCCTGGACATGGCCAACGAGGGCCGGGAGATCCCCTACGAGCTGCTCCGGACCATCCACCGCAGCAAGACCGGCGCCCTGATCACGGCTGCTGTCGAGGCGGGAGGGATCGCCGCCGGCGCGGACAGGGACCAGCTTGCCGACCTGACCACCTACGGCAACGCCATCGGCCTGGCCTTCCAGATCGTCGATGACCTGCTCAACGTTGAATCCACCACCGAACAGCTCGGCAAGACCGCCGGCAGCGACGCAGATGCCGGCAAGGCCACCTACCCTGCCCTGTTCGGCCTTGAAAAATCACGCACCATGGCCAGGGAGGCGGTCGCCACGGCCATCGGCGCCCTGGAATCCTTCGGGGACAGCGCAGAACCGCTGCGCGCCCTTGCCACCTACATCGTGGAGAGAAAAAGATAACCATGCTCATGATGAATGCACCCGCGGACCGGCCGGTCAACCTGCTCCAGCAGATCGACTCGCCCGAGGATCTGCGGAAACTCGACCCGGAACAGCTTGAGACCCTGGCCGCCGAGATCAGGGAAAAGATCATCTCCACGGTCGCCGAGACCGGCGGCCACCTGGCACCCTGCCTGGGAGTGGTGGAGCTGACCATTGCCCTGCACTATGTCTTTGACACTCCCCGGGACAAGCTGGTCTGGGACGTGGGCCACCAGGCCTATGCCCACAAGCTGCTCACCGGCCGCCGGGACCGCTTCCACACCCTGCGCCAGTACCAGGGGATCAGCGGCTTCCCCAAACGCTCGGAGAGCGAGTATGACGTGGTGGAGACGGGCCACAGCTCCACATCCATCTCCTACGGCCTGGGCCTGGCAACGGCCAAGGATCTCAAGAAGGACGACGCCAAGGTGATCGCCATCATCGGCGACGGCTCCATGACCGCCGGCCTGGCCTTCGAGGGCCTGAACCAGGCCGGGGACATGGACAAGAACCTGATCGTCATTCTCAACGACAACGAGATGTCCATCTCGCCCAACGTCGGCGCCCTGTCCAGTTTCCTGAGCAAGAAACTGACCGGCCGGACCATGCGGCGGATGAAGGAACACGTGGAGGAACGGCTCCGTTCCCTGTCGTCGGTGGGCGAGAACATCCTCACCGTGCTGCGCAAGAGCGAGGAGAGCCTCAAGGGATTCTTCACGCCCGGCATGCTGTTCGAGGCCCTGAAATTCGAATACATCGGCCCCATCCGCGGCCATGAGCTCGAAGACCTGATCGAGACCCTGCAGAATGTCCGTGACCACAGCCACGGGCCGGTCCTGGTCCACGTCCTGACCACCAAGGGCAAGGGCTACGAGCCGGCCGAGACCAACCCGGGCGACTACCACGGGGTCGGTCCCTTCGATATCGCCACCGGCAAGCCGAAGAAGAGCCCGGCCGGACCATCCTACACCTCGATCTTCGGCGACACGATATGCCGGCTGGCGGAACGTGACGACCGGGTCACCGCCATCACCGCTGCTATGCCCGCCGGCACCGGCCTGGTCAAGTTCAGCAAGCGTTTCCCGGACCGGTTCTTCGACGTGGGCATTGCCGAACAGCACGCGGTCACCTTTGCCGCCGGCCTGGCCATGGAAGGGATGCGGCCCGTGGTCGCGGTCTACTCCACCTTCATGCAGCGGGCCCTGGACCAGATCATCCACGATGTCTGCCTGCCCGACCTGCCGGTAACCATGGCCCTGGACCGGGCCGGCGTGGTCGGTGACGACGGGCCGACCCATCACGGCGTCTTTGACCTCTCCTTCCTCCGCTTCATCCCCAACCTGACCGTGATGGCCCCCAAGGACGAAAACGAGCTGCAGCACATGCTCTATACCGCCGTCAACCACGGCCACCCGGTGGCGGTCCGCTACCCGCGCGGCACAGGTGAAGGCGTGGCCCTGGATGCCGGGCTGGAGCAACTGCCCATCGGCAAGGGTGAACTGCTAAGGGAGGGGGACGATCTCCTGCTCCTGCCCGTGGGCAACAGGGTCTATCCGGCCCTGGCCGCGGCCGAGGGGCTTGCCAAGCTGGGCATCAAGGCGGCGGTGATCAATCCCCGCTACATCAAGCCGCTCGACAATGAGCTGATCGGCACCCTGGCCGAGCGAACCGGTGCCATGGTCACCATCGAGGATAATGTCAAGAAGGGAGGGTTCGGCAGCGCGGTCCTGCAGATGCTGACCGAGCTCCACATCAATATCCCGGTCCGCCTGCTGGGCTACGGCAATACGTTCATCGAACATGCCACCCAGCAAATCCTCTGGAAGAACGCCGGCATCGACACGGCGGGCATCATCAACGGTGCCCTGGAGGTGCTCAAGCAGAAGAAGTGAGATCCTAAGAAACGGAACCAAAAAAAGGTGGCGGGAATCCTCCCTCGTTCCCACGCTCCTGCGTGGGAACGAAATCGGACGCTCCAGCGTCCAGCCGCAGCCGCCGGAGCGGCAAAAGCCGGTCCCCACGCCAGAGCGTGGGAACCAGAAAATCATAAGAAACAGAAACAAAAAAAGGTGGGGGGGGGATCCGCCACCTTTTTTTGTTTCACCGTGCGTCCGCCGCGGGTGCCCGCACCGGTCAGACCCCGTAATACTCCCGGTACCAGTCGACAAAGTTGCGGATGCCGACCTCGATGGGTGTGTTTGGCTTGAAGCCGATCTCCCGCACCAGGTCATCCACGTTGGCATAGGTCGCCGGCACATCACCCGCCTGCATGGGAAGAAAGTTCTTCTTCGCCTTCCTGCCCAAACACTCCTCCAGCACCTCGATGTAGCGCATCAGCTTTTCCTTGGCATTGTTGCCGATGTTGTAGATCCGCCAGGGACAGTAGCTGGTTGCCGGGTCCGGATCATCGCCGCTCCAGTCCGGGTTGGGCCGGGCCACGTGGTCGATCACGCGGGCAACACCCTCGACGATATCGTCGATATAGGTGAAATCCCGTTCCATGTTGCCATTGTTAAACACATCGATGGGCCGGTCCTCCAGGATCGCCTTGGTGAAAAGGAACAGGGCCATGTCGGGCCGGCCCCATGGCCCATAGACGGTGAAGAACCGCAGGCCGGTGGCGGGCAGGCCATAGAGATGGCTGTAGGAATGCGCCATCAGTTCGTTCGCCTTCTTGGAGGCGGCATAGAGGGAGACCGGATGATCGACGTTGTGATGCACGGTGAAGGGCATCCTGGTGTTGGCGCCGTAGACCGAGCTGGAGGAGGCATAGACCAGGTGCTTGACCTTGGTATGACGGCATCCTTCCAGGATATTGACAAAACCCACCAGGTTGGTGTCCACGTAGGAATGGGGATTCACGAGCGAATAGCGTACCCCGGCCTGGGCGGCCAGGTTAACCACGGCGTCGAAACGGTGCTCCTCGAACAGCGATGCCACCCGGTCACGGTCCGCCATGTCGAAACCGGCATGGGTGAACCGGGAAAAGGGGGTGAGCTGGGCCAGTCTCGACCGCTTGAGTTCCGGGTCGTAGTAGTCGTTGAGATTGTCCAGGCCGACAACGGTCCGGCCCTCTTCCAGCAGGCGCTTGGACAGGGCGTGACCGATGAATCCGGCCGCCCCGGTGATCAGTATCTTTTCCACAGGAATTTCCTCGGGCTTGCCACGGCTGCCGAAGCAGGAAGAATACCTGCTCCGCCGACAGACCGGGACGGATGATATTGCAGCGACAGCAACCGGCTGACCGGTGCCCCGGGCCTATCAATAAAGGATATTCTCCGGTTTTTCCATTTGATTTTTTCCCTTTTCCCGATTTTCATCGGATTTGCAAAAAAAACAGGTGCCCGGAAGACCATGGCACCGGGAAGATCAGCCGCGCGCACAGGGAACGGACCATGAACAGGAGAGAGGACGCCAATGCCCGCCGTCAGCACCAGGCACGACTGCGGGAACTGGCAGGAGCGATCCGGCGATGCCGGCAATGCGGCCTGTTCCGGCACCGGCTCCATGCCGTTGCCGGCGAGGGGCCGCCGGATGCGCGGATCGTCCTGGTCGGCGAGGCGCCCGGCGCCGGGGAAGACCGGACCGGACGCCCCTTTATCGGCCCTGCCGGCAAATTCCTGGACCGACTGCTTGCAGCGCATGGGTTCCGCCGTCAGGATCTCTTTCTGACCAGTTGTGTCAAGTGTCGTCCTCCCGGCAACCGCACCCCGCACAGGGCTGAATTGCAGACCTGTATCAATGCCTGGCTCCGGCCACAGATCGAACTCATCGATCCGGAGGTGACCGTGCTCTGCGGCCGCACCGCGGTCAGCGCCCTGCTGGACCGTTCTCTCCGGATCAGTGACTACCACGGTGTCTTCCGGTGCCGGGATGGCAGGATCTTTTTCATTACCTACCACCCTGCCGCCGCCATGCGCTTTCCGGCTGCGGCAGAAGCCATACAGCACGACTTCTCGCTCCTGGCGGACCGGATGAGGAACTGGCCCGGACACCGCTCCATGCCGCCGGACGAGCCGGAACAGCCGGGGCCCGGGCGGCGGGGGACGGTCAAAAATCATTGACTTGCCGCATCCCGCCTGTAATGCTTACCAGTAAGGGCAGGCACAAGCGATCACGGGATATCCAACCACTCCGAATCAGTACAGAATCTGTAAGCGGCGGCAGGGTGCCACAGCTGTGCGTGAACGAACCTTCCAGGCAGACACCCCGTATACCGGGCGGTTCGAGCGCGTGCAGGCGGGGTGGCCTGTGACTGCTTACGATCATGGCAAACAGGAGGGAATACGCGCCCATGCAGGACCTTCTTCTCCAGAATTTCATGCAGTTCGGCCTGGCCGGGCTGATCGGCTTTGCCATCGGCCTGGAACGGGCCATGGCCGGCTCCGAAAATCCGCACGCCGGCACCAGGGACTTTATTCTTTTTTCCCTGATCGGCGCGGTAAGCGCTTTTGTGGCCAACCGGTTTGACAACTCCTGGCTCATCCTGGCAGGATTCGCCGGCGCCCTGGCCCTGCTCCTGGCCGGTTACTGGACAGACCGCGAACACGATTCCGGCATCACCACCGAGGTCTCTGCCATCTTCACCTTTTTCCTCGGCGTCCTTGTCATGCTGGGGGCCTCCGAGATCGCCATTGCCCTGGCCATCACCACCCTGGCCATCCTTTCCCAGAAAAAGGCGATCCGTACCATCACGGAATCGATACATGCCTTTGAACTCCAGGCAGCGCTCAAGTTCCTGGTCATCACCTTCATCATCCTGCCAGTGCTGCCCAGCCAGCCACTGGCCTCCTACCTGCCGCCGGGCCTGGATTATCCATGGCTCACCACCATGCTGGAGGCTCTCAACCCCTACCGGATCTGGCTGATAGTAATCCTGGTCTCCCTGATATCCCTGGTGGGCTATGTCCTGATCAAGGTCCTGGGCCCGGGCGCCGGCACCGGCCTGACCGGGCTCATCGGCGGCCTGGCCTCATCCACGGTGACCACGGTCGCCTTTGCCCGCCGCAGCCTGGAGACGCCGGCCCTGAACAAGGGGTTTGCCGTCGCCATCCTGCTGGCATCGTCTATCATGTTCCCCCGCCTCCTGCTCGAGATCGCTATCGTCAACCAGCCGCTGATGAGAAACTCACTGGTACCGCTCATGGCCATGGGCGGCACCGGCATGATACTGGCCTTTTTCCTGTATATCCGCTCCAACCGCGAACTCACGACAGGAAGGACCACCATGCAGCTCGAAAACCCCTTCTGCCTCAAGTCCGCGATCACCTTCGGTCTCGTTTTCAGTACCATTCTCATGTTGACCCGCCTGGCCACGGTCTACCTCGGCAACCGCTGGCTGCCGGTGATGGCGGTGATCAGCGGCCTCGTCGATGCGGATGCCATCGCCTTTTCACTGAGCAACGCCAACAAGGCCGGAATCATCAACCTCGACTGGGCGAGCTTCAACCTGGTGCTTGGCGCCATGTCCAACACCTTTGTCAAGCTGCTGCTGGTTCTGGTCATGGGCCACCGCCAGCTTTTCCGCCAGCTCCTGGTCATCTTCCTCGTCATGGGTGCCGTCGGCGTCTGCACCACCTTCCTGTACTACGACCTGGGACCGGCGATAACGGGGAGTTTTGCGGGTGATGCCGAGGTATCCATGGCCCGCATGGAACCCGGGCCCTGAATCGGGACAGACAGCACCACCCTGTCGGCCAACAGGACGGGAAAGACAGGGGCCATTTCTCCCTGGTGATCTCCAGATCTGTCACCCAGGCAAACCGCATTTCTTCGCCCTTGTCGTTAATCTGCCAATACTCCAGCAGGTTGACCTGAAGGTCCTGGTTGGACTTGTTCAGGGGCAGACCATTGACGAAACGGAAGCAGTGATATTTCTTCGGATCCCCGGGATCAGCCATGATGAACTCCGTAGCCTGACCCGCCTGCACCGCGGCATCGGACTGCTCGAACAGAAACTGATGGTCACCGGGCTTGACACCAAGAATGAAACGCAGGTTCAACGCCTTGAGTTCTCGTATATGTGGGGCGTTGCTGCTCAGGGCGTCTTTGGTGACGATGACCGAAAGATGGGGGTGTTCGCGGCGGCACTCCCGCCAGAAACGTTGCGCGGCATTCCGCTCACAATCCTGCTTGTTGCTGCCGTCTTGCTTGCTGATCATCTCGGGACAGAGGGGAATGACCTCCCGTTTGTCAGGGTGGACAATGGCTGCAGCATACATCTGCTGGTAGTAGGCGGATTCACCGTTTTTCCCTTTTTTTCTGAGGCAGAAGTCATTGCCGACTTTTGCCGAATAATAGAAACCGGTGCCGTCACCGCTGACCAGAATCGCCTGGAATCACTGGCCGGGATCCCGTGGAATGCCTGGCCGGTTTCGCCTGGAATGGGTGGCCGGAATCAGTGGAATACGTACTTCTCGACTAAAAAAATGACCACCTGAAAGTGGCCTCATTAATCCGATCATGGGTGGCTCCATTAGGTGATCATTAACACCCGGGAATGAACAGATTTTTTCCTTTCGACAGGGCCGGCACGATGAATTCCGGCCGGCTGAAAAACAAAAAGCCGCCTGAGAAGCGGTCAGCTCCCCAAGCGGCTTTTGCCCGAACAATTACAGGGTTGTCACTACCCTGTAATCACTGATAAAATTGGCGGGGCCGACGAGACTCGAACTCGCGACCTCCGGCGTGACAGGCCGGCATTCTAACCAACTGAACTACGACCCCTTGAGATCCTGGTGGGCGAAACAGGGCTCGAACCTGTGACCCTCGGCTTGTAAGGCCGATGCTCTCCC
>DRKI01000198.1 GCA_011051875.1 Desulfobulbus sp.
GGCCCTGGCCTGCGGCCCGGCCAGGGCGCTGGAAATTCACCGGCTCCTGCGGGCCGTGGATCCGCGGCCGGTCCGGCCCTGCCCTTCCCGGCCCGAACTCCGGTTTGTCCACTGCTTTTCCCCGGATACCAACCAGAAACGGGTCGTGCTCGCTGCCCTGCACGGCCTGGTCCTGCGGGCCGGCCGCCGGTTGCGCAGCCAGGGACGCTGCTGCCGGCGGCTGGCCGTGTGCCTGGAATACAGCGACGGCATGGAAGTGGTACGCCAGGCAGCGGCCAGGGGCGCGGCGGATAACCATGCCCTGCACCGCCTGGCTGTCATCGCCCTTTACCGGGGATGGCACCGCCGGGTCCGGTTGCGGCGGCTTGTTCTTTCGTGCAGTGGCCTCCTTGTTATGGCTCGCCAGCTCTCCCTGTTTGACGAAGAAGAGAAAAAAACAAAATCCATGCAGATAAGCGTTGCCGTTGATGTAATACATAAACGGTTTGGCACGGCCATGCTCAGGCCGGCCAGCATGGTCGGCATGGAGCGCCGGCAGGTCATCCGGGCCTGCGGCCGGAAGCCCGCGGCCGGGCCATGATTCCCCTGACCTGCCGCTCCCACTACTCCCTGCTCCGGGCCACGGCAGATGTCGCCACCCTGTGCCGCCGGGCACGGCAGCTTGGCTACCCGGCCCTGGGATTGACCGACACCAACAACCTGCACGGCCTGTGGCCGTTTCTCGAGGCCTGCCGACGGGAGGGACTCACCCCCCTTGTCGGGGCCGAGCTGGTCTGCGGCCGGGACCGGGTCTTCTGCCTGGTCCGTGACCAGGCCGGGTACCGCAATCTCTGCCGGCTGCTCACTGCCAGCCATGGAAAAGCTCTTTCCATCCAGGACCTCCATGACACGCAGTGCCGGGGCCTGTTCCTGCTGACGGACAGCGATGGCTTGCTCGTGCGGCTGCACGAACAGGGAGTACAGGTGGCCGCCGCCCTGGTCGGCCGGCCCTGTTGCCGCGCCTCGGGCCTGCGCAGGACGGCCGGCCGCCTGGGGGTGATGGCAGTGGCCCTGCCTGATGTCTTTTTCGCCGCACCGGCCGACTATCCCCTGCATCGGCTGCAGCGGGCCATGGCCGCCCGCACCACCCTTTCCCGGCTGCCGGCCGGGGCCGTTGCCCCTGCTGACAGTTTTCTTGCCCCGCCTGCCGTCTACAGGGAGCGGTTCGCTGTCTGGCCGGAGACCCTGGCCTGCAGCCACGCCATCCTGGAACAGTGCGGCTTCCGCGGCCCCGACTTCGGCACGGTCCTGCCGCCCTACCGGGACCTGCCGCCCGGCCGGGCCCATCGTCTCCTGCGCCGGCGCGCCCTGGCCGGCGCCCGCAGCCGCTATGGCGTGCCGCTGCCGCCGCAGGTCCTGGCACGGCTGGAACACGAGTTGCAGGTGATCGCGGCCAGGGGATTTTCCTCCTACTTCCTGGTGGTGCACGACATTGTCGCACCCGTGTCCCGCACCTGCGGCCGGGGCTCGGCCGCCTCCTCCCTGGTGGCCTACTGCCTGCGGATCACCAATGTCTGCCCCCTGCGCCACAATCTCTACTTTGAACGGTTTCTCAACCCGGGCCGGCCCGATCCGCCGGACATTGACATCGATTTTGCCTGGGATGAGCGGGACCTGGTCCTGGCCGGGGTCATGGCGCGGTATGGGACACATGCGGCCATGGTCTGCAGCCTGGTGCGGCTGCAGCCACGCATGGCGATCCGGGAGACGGCCCGGGTCTTCGGGATGCCCGGGGCCGAGATCCGGCGGACGCTCGGCCGGCTGCGCAACCTGCGGTTGCGCGGTCCTGGTCCGGCAGCGGGATGCCCACCCGGCCTGCCAGCTCCCTGGCCGGAGATCCTGCGCCTTGCCGGGGCGATCACCGGCATGGTGCGCCACGTCTCGGTCCATCCCGGCGGCGTGGTGATCACGCCCCGGGAGGTGACCGACTATGTGCCGGTCCAGCGCTCAGCCGGGGGCATGCCCCTGATCCAGTGGGACAAGGACGGGGCCGAGGCGGCCGGGCTGGTCAAGATCGACCTGCTCGGCAACCGCAGCCTGGGCGTGATCCGGGATACCCTGGCCCAGATGCGGGACAACGGCATCCGGTTCAGCGAACAGGAGTGGCGGCCCCAGGACGATGCGGCCACACAGAAAACCGTGGCCGCCGGCGCCACCATGGGCTGTTTCTACATCGAGAGCCCGGCCATGCGTCTCCTGCAGAAAAGGGCGGGCCGGGGCGACTTCGAACACCTGGTGATCCACTCGTCCATCATCCGGCCGGCGGCCAATACCCTGATCAGGGAATACCTGCGCCGTCTGCACGGCGGGGCCTGGCAGCCCCTGCATCCGCTGCTGGCCGATATCCTGGAGTATGGCATCATGGTCTTTCAGGAGGACGTGGCCCGGGTGGCGGTCCGGCTCGGGTTTTCCCATGGCGAGGCCGACCGGCTGCGCAGGATCATGGCCAAAAAGGCGCGGCACGGGAAACTGGCCGACCACTGGCAGCGATTTGCAGACCTGGCCGGCGCGCGGGGGATCAAGAAGGAAAAAATACAGGAAATCTGGGAGATGATGCTGAGTTTCGAGGGATACTCGTTCTGCAAGGCCCACTCGGCAAGCTATGCCATGGTCTCGTTCCAGGCGGCCTGGCTCAAGACCAGGTTCCCGGCCGAGTTCATGGCCGCGGTGCTTTCCAACCAGGGCGGCTACTACTCCACCTTTGCCTATGTCTCCGAGGCCAGGCGGCTGGGCCTGCGCATCCTGCCGCCCGATGTCAACCGTGCCCGCATCTCCTGGCAGGGCCGGCAGGATCGCCTGCGGGTGGGGTTCATGGCCGTGCGCCACCTGTCCCGCACCACTATGACCCGGATCATGGAGCAGCAGCGCCCCTTTGCCTCGGTCCGCGACTTCCTGGACCGGGTGCGGCCCGATGAGCGGGAGGCCCGCTCGCTCATCCATGCCGGCGCCCTGGACGGCCTGGGAGGGGGAGATGGACAGGGCGGCCGGGCCGCGATCCTCTGGCAGCTCCGCTGCTGGCAGGAGGGCGTCTTCCCCGGCCTGCCCGCGCTGCCGCCCGAAGACCGGTACCAGCGGCTGCGCAACGAGTACCGGGCCCTGGGCTTTCTCTGTGGCCGCCACCCGGTCACCCTCATCGACCGGCGCCGGGCGGGCGCTTCCCTGCGGGCCTCCGGCCTGGCGGGCCAGGTGGGCCGGAGGGTCTGTTTCCTCGGCTGGCCGGTCTGCGGCAAGATGGTGGCTACGGCCAGGGGCGACGCCATGGAATTCTTCACCTTTGAGGACGAGACCGGCCAGGTGGAATGCACGTTCTTTCCGGAAACCTGCCGCCGTTACGGCCACCTGCTGCACAGCGGCCGCCCCCTGCTGCTCACCGGCATGGTGGAGGAGGAATTCGGCGTTCCCACCCTCACCGTGCAGGAGGCGCAGCCGGTCCTGCCGGGTCACCGGGACCGGTGCCGGGCATCTGCCGGGAACAGGGCTACTTGACCTTGCGTTTGGCGATCTTCTTGATCTTCTTCTTGAACAACCGCTTGGCCCTGGCCAGCCGCTTGGCGGCCAGTTCGATCAGGATCTCCTGCGAGCTGCGCTGCTCGGCCCGTGTCTTGGGCCGGCGCTGGATATAGGTGCCGTCGGGCTGCATGACCCAGGCCGCGCGCCGGTCGTTGAGCTGGACATCGAGGATCTCGCGCAGCGCGGCCTGCAGCTCGGGCGGCTCGATGGGGGTGATCACCTCGACCCGTTCCTCCAGGTTGCGTTTCATGATATCGGCCGAACCGATGAAATATTCCTCCTTGCCCGAGTTCCGGAAGTAGTAGATCCGGCTGTGTTCCAGGAACCGGCCCACGATGGAGATCACCCGGACGTTCTCGGACAGCCCCTCGATGCCCGGCCGCAGGCGGCAGGTGTCGCGGACGATGAGGTCCACCTTGACCCCGGCCATGGAGGCCTGGTACAAGGCGGCGGTGATGTCGCGATCCTCGAGGGCGTTGGTCTTGAACTGGATCAGGCCGGGATTCTTGGCCGAATGGTTCTTGATCTCCCGCTCGATCTTTTCCAGCAATCCCTTTTTCATGATCTTGGGCGACGGCAGGAGTTTTTTGTAATTGCGCGCCGGTGCATACCCCATGGTCAGGAAGTTGAACAGTTCGGTCAGGTCGCGGCCGATCTGGGGATCGCAGGTGAGCAGGCCGATATCGCTGTAGATGCGGGCCGTGCCGGCATGGTAGTTGCCGGTGCCGATGTGGGCGTAGCGGCGCAGGCCGTCATAGTCCTGGCGGATAACAAAGATGACCTTGGAGTGGGTCTTGAGGCCGACCACGCCATAGGTGACGTGGACGCCGGCCTGCTCCAGGTAGCCGGCCCAGTGGATGTTGGCCGACTCGTCGAACCGGGCCTTGAGCTCGACCACCACTGCCACCTGCTTGCCGTTATGGGCCGCGTCGAGCAGGTACTGGATGATCCGGGAGTCCGACGAGGTCCGGTACAGGGTCATCTTGATGGCCAGGACCTTGGGGTCCACGCTTGCCTCACGCAAAAACCGCTCCACCGAGGAGTCAAAGGATTCGTAGGGATGCTGAAGCAGCAGGGCCCCCTCTTCCCGGATGATATGAAAGATGTTGGGCGAATCACCGGCCAGCCGGTAGTGGTCAAAGGGCTGGTGCACGGGATAGTGCAGCTCGGGCCGGTCGATGGCCGCGATCTCGAACAGGTCCCGCTTGGCCATGATCCCGTCCACGGCAAAGACGTCCTGGTCCCGGTCGATGCCCAGCTCGGCCGCCAGCATGCCGCGGTGGTTCTCGCTCATGCAGGCGCCCACCTCCAACCGGACGATCTCGGCGAACTTGCGGTCGCGCAGGGCGGTCTCGATCATGGCCAGCAGGTCGTTGGCCTGGTCCAGGGTCTTCTCGGTGATGGCGTTGCGGGTCACCCGGAACAGTTCGCAGCTCTCGATGATCATGCCCGGGAAGATGGTGTCCAGGTTGTTGGCGATCAGGTCCTCGAACTGGACATAGAGATGGCCCGGACCCACCCTGATGAAGCGCGGGATGCCGACCCCGGTGGGCACCTTGATCCGGTTGAGGAAGATGTGGTCGTCGTGCTTGTAGCGGGTGGCGACCAGGAGGTTGAGCGACAGGTTGGAGATAAAGGGAAAGGGGTGGGCCGGGTCCATGCCCTGGGGGGTGAGCAGGGGGTAGATGTTGTCGTAGAAATAGACGTCCATTTCCTCCCGCTGTCCCTTGGTCAGGGCCTTGTAGGGCACGATGCGGATATCCCTGGCTGCCAGCAGGCCCAGCATTCGGCTCTCCAGCTCCTGCTGCTGCCGGAGCAGGTCGCGCACGACCACGTGGCACTCGTCGATCTGCTGCTGTGGCGTGCGGCCGTCGATGGAGAGCTTTTTGAGACCCGCCCCCACCTGCTGCTTGAGGCCGCCGATCCGCTTCATGAAGAACTCGTCCAGGTTGGAACCGATGATGGCCAGAAACATGACCCGTTCGAGCAGCGGCGTCCGTTCATCACGCGCCTCGTTGAGGACCCTGCGGTTGAATTCGAGCCAGGTCAGCTCGCGGTTCAGGTACCACTCCGGGGAGGAGAGGTCGAATTCTTTTTTCTTCTTTCCCTTGGCAATGGCCGTTCCGGTCTTTTTCTGTTCCTTGTCACTGCCGGTCTGTGTCGATGTCTTGGTCATGGACAGATACTCCGCTAAAAAAGGTGTACACCGTCAGGGCCACCCCATCCCCGCAAGGCCTGCCTGATCCCGCGAAAGGGATTTCCTGCTCCGGGCTGCAGTGCTGATCCGCAGAAGGATGTGCCCTGAAACGAGATACGAAAAGAGAAGAGATGGAGAGCCCGGGCGGCCTTTTCTGCCGGGTCAGTTGCCTTCCTGTTCATGGCCCGGCGGAAAATGCTTCAGGATCTCGGTGACATAGGTGTCAATCTCCTTCTGCATCTTTTGCCGGTTCCCGGACTGCCGGAGGATACCGGTGCCCAGCCCCCGCCAGATCAGTTCGTGCCGCTTGGGATCAACGATGTCGATGCCGAGGGTACCCTCGGTATAGTAGTGCACGTCCACCCGGTCATATCCCCTGCCCCAGGAGGGATAATAGCCCGGCCCGTAGTAGTAGCCCCCTGTCGCCGGCCGGTTGGTGAGCCGCACCTTCTCCTTGCTGACACCATAGATGGTGATCAGGATATCAGCTTCGGCCTGGCCGGTTCTGCGGTACCCCCGCTGTTCCAGGTACCGGTCAATGGTAGCCACGATCCGTTTTCTGAGCAGCGGGTTGTCCCGGAGTCGGTCGTCGGCCACCGTGCTGTCCATCCAGGAATAGGTCCTGACGTGGGAGAAATCTGCGGCAGGGTCGAAATCATAGCGCACATGGACAGGACTGCAGCCAACGAAGAGGAGGCAAAGGAAAAGAAGAACAGGGAAAAGGACAGCGGGAATTCTCTTGGCCATTGCGAACCTCCCTCTCACGGAACCTTGGATACTCCTACAGGTAGAGTAGCATACCTGGAGGTTTTGTACATGGGAAACTGTCCCGTGCCCCGGGCTGAGAGTACAAATCATTGCACATCAGGGTTGACACGGCGACAGATAGGGCATACATATTTTGTGCATATGCCCAGGTGGTTCCCGGTTCCCGCACGGGCCGGGGACCATGGGAGAGTTCCGCATCCGCGCGGAGACGGGGTTCCTGTGACAACTTGCGATCCGAGAGAGTGTGTTGTCGTCCAATGCCCTGGATGACCTGTTGTTTCCTTTAATTGTTCCGGCCGCCGGCCCGCCTGGTCCGGCCGGTCGGGACCGGCACCAGGAGGTGGTAGCATGAAAGGTAAGATCTCGTTTGTCTGTATTGTCTCCCTGCTGTTTCTTGCAGCCCAGGCCATGGCCGTGCCGACCAGTGTCACGGTCCGGGTCAAGGCCAGGGATGCCAAGTTCATCGGCACAAGTTTCGGCGGCATCCTGATCACCATCAGGAACGCCGATACCGGCGAGCTGCTGGCCAAGGGCGTCACCCAGGGTTCCACCGGTGACACCAAGGTCCTGATGAAGCAGCCGCTCACCCGTTTTGAAACCTATGCCCGCAAGCAGGACGCCGGCTTCACCACCACCCTGGATATCGACGAGCCGACCCGGATCGAGGTCGCTGCGTTCGGTCCCCTTGCCCAGCGCCAGGGCGCCAACCGGGTCACCGCCACCCAGTGGATCGTGCCCGGCAAGGATCTGACCGGCGGCAACGGCTGGGTCCTGGAGATGCCCGGATTCGTGGTTGATGTTCTTGCCCCGCCCTCGCATATCAAGCTCGATGCGGCAACCACCACCGTCCCCATCCGGGCCAATGTGACCATGATGTGCGGCTGCCCCATCACCAAGGGCGGCGTCTGGGATGCGGACCGGTACCAGGTGGCGGCCCGCATCATCAAGAATGGCAAGCAGCTGGCCGAGATACCGCTCAACTATCTCAAGAAGGCCAGCCAGTTCGGTGCAGACTATACGGTCAATGCGGGGCCCGGCGTCTACAAGGCCGTTGTCTATGCCTATGACCCATCCAACGGCAATACCGGCGTTGACGTGACGACCTTCATTGTCAAGAAGCCGAAGAAAAAGAAATAATACAGGACAACGGCCCTGTTCCCGCCCCTGCCCCTTCCCGGGCAGGGGCTTTTTTTTGGGGAGAGCGTGTGGTCAGGAGGGATCGGCCCGCCCCTCGAGGTACCGGATCGCCTGAACCGCATGCCAGGAGGAATCGAGAAAAGGGGCCGCCCTGCTGTTTCTCGAAAAGCCGCCGGATGCGGTCTGGCAGGAGAAGAGAAAGGCCGCGGCCCGGTCCCGGCGGGCGGGTCGGCCGCCCAGGAGGGCCAGGGCCCTGAGAGCGTAGTGCGAATTCTCGATATAGGATGTGGTGCCCGGGAAGAATCCGAATCCGCCGTCCGGCGCCTGGCACCGGCGCAGCCACCGGATCATTCTGTCCGCGTCTGCTGCGGGCGTGCCCGGGCAAAGGAGCCGCTGGAGCATGAGATAGTGACAGAGCTCCTTCACGGTCCGGCGCCGTGGCGCGAACCTGCCGGGAGCTACGGTTCTGCCGTTGTCCAGCACGGCCTCGTACCATCGTTCTTCATAGTCGGGTGGGCGGCCACCCCACCCCTTCCGCCAGTGTACTTCCAGGGGGAGATCCAGGTGGTGTGCCAGCCGCCGGAGCTGAAAGGCCGTCCTGACGGCAAGGGCCTGGTGCTGACGGGCATAGTCGCGGAGATAATCGCCCGTGGCGGCCAGGTCATCCGGCCTGAAATCGTCCAGGCAGCGCAGGATATCGACGGCGAAAAAGGTATCCTGGATCGTATGCGGCTGCATGGGAGTGGCGGCAAATCCTCCATCGGGCCGCAGCCGCCGCATGACGAATTCGTGCAGGCCGGCCAGGTCGATGGACCCGGTTTCCTCAAGCAACGTCATATCGTGTCCTGTTCAGATGATCAGCCGTACCCCGCCCAGCTCCTCGATCCGGTAGGGAAACCGGTCCCCGGGTGAACCGATGAACATGAAGTTGGTCGGAATCCCCCATTTCCGTGACAGTTCCTGGATCAGTTGCGGCCCGAACCGTCCCTTGAGCGGCACAAACTCGATCTTGATCTCCGGGTATTCCCGGTCCAGAAACTCGAGGTCCTGCTCAAGTTTCCGGATCGCCTCGGAGTCTTCCTCTTCGGTGACATGGACGATTTTGATTTTCTGGGTATGCTCGTTGTTCTTGATGTAGAGCAGGACCTTGTTCAGGTTGGCCAGGTTGTCGCCCCGGGTGAAAAAGACAAACTCCTGGGACTGGATCCGTTCCATGGTTGCATAGATGGACTGGTTGATCCGGGTGACCAGTTTGAGGATGGGCACAAAGAGCATCTCCACGAAGTGGAGCAGCCCCTCGAGCAGGGCGATGCGCTTGAGCATGATGCCGATGACGATGATGGTGGGGATGAAGTACTCGGCAAAGACCTCCAGGTTGGATGGTTCGCCCGGGGGCGGTTCCTTGATGATATTGCCCCACAGGGCCACGAGGACGGCGGCCAGGGCAAGGATGACTGCACCCTTGCCGGCCCGTTCCGGCCGGGGCAGTTTTTTCCGTTTCACCTTGAGCATGATGTTGCCAACGGCAAACAGGGCCATGACCGAGAGAAAGGAGATGGTATAGACCCCGGCCAGGATCTCGACCCGGCCCCTGGTGATGCTGAGGATCGAGATCGAGAGCAGGAAAAACATGATGATGATCCGGTAGGACGAGCCGCGCCGGTTCTTCTTGAGCAGAAAGCGCGGCAGGATCCGGTCCAGGGTGATCCGTTCGATCAGGCCGGTCACGCCGACATACGAGGTCAGAACCGCGCCCGACAGTACCAGGGTCGCATCGATGGAGACCAGGGCGGCCATCCAGGAGCCCCCGGCCACAAAGCCCAGGTGGGAGAGGAGGTCCGCCTCGTGCCGGGCAACCTGGTCCAGGGGCAGGACACAGAGGGCCAGCACGGTCATGAGCGGGTTGAAGACAGAGACCACCAGCCACATGTTGCGCAGCGTCCTGGGAAAGACACCGGGCTGCTGTTCCTCGACAAAATTGGCCGAACTCTCAAAACCGGAGATCCCGAGCATGGCGGCGCAGAAGCCCCAGAACACGGCCATGCCCACCGAGCCGTGGCGGGGCGGCTGCAGGCTGTTGGCCAGGAAGACCGTCAGGCCGTGGTCGAGAAGGTACGAGACGGTCCCGCCAACGAGCAGGATCAGGGAGGCGAGGTGAAAGAGAAAGATCAGGACCGCGACAAACGCGGATTCGCCGATACCCAGGATGGTGAGCCCCATGAACAGGGCCAGCAGGCAGATCGTGGCCAGGGTAACCGGCAGCCCGGGCACGATGGAATGGAGATAGTGCATTCCCTCAGAGGCCGAGATAACCGCCGTGGCCATGTAGGAGAGCAGGGTCAGGGAGGCGGCCAGGGAGGCCATGGACTTGCTGGTCGTGTTGAGAAGGGCGTTGTAGGCGCCACCGTTGAGCGGCAGGGCGCCCACCACCTCGCCGTAGATCTTCCGGAACAGGTAGAGGACCAGGGCGACGATGAGCAGAGCGATCCAGGCATACTGGCCGGCGGCGATGATCGACAGGGCCGAGACGTAGAGAACAGACGAGGAGATATCATTGCCACAGATGGCCGTGGCCGACAGCTCGGAAAGCTTTTTTGTCGTTGCCTGGGATGCCATGGTCAGAGGAGAGGGAACGTACTGCAGGGGAGCTGTTTAGTCACCATTATCGGCACGTTCCTGTTGATCTGGCCGGAGCGTGGTGATATTGCCGAACCGGGAAACGCCTCTTCTTCCGCCCTTCCACCGGTGCGCCGGCGAGAAAGGCTTCGGGGTCGGGTCATGTCCGGGCAGACAGTTTATCCTCACTTGAGGTTTAGGGGGAACACACAAGGTATAAAAAAAGCAGGGGCTGGACAAAAGTCAACAGTAAAAATCAATATGGACCAGCTTCCCTGTTTTTCTTACAGAAAATATCCGCAACCCGTAAACGCTCACCAGCACCCCGTCCCTGTCCGTAACTGGTCACAGGGCACCCCATCTGCGCGCTCGGACCTCCCGATACAGGGGGGGGATGATTGTGAAGTTCGATCACGCACGGCTGCGGCATCCTGCAACCGCATGCAACCCGGTGTTGATTCGGGGTAATTGGATATGCCGTGACCGGTTACCCAGGGGAGGTTGTCTGCGCGATCCTGCCGGTCCGCACCCGGTTTTTTTTGCAAGCCGTCAAAGATGACAAAACCTTTTTTTTATCCTAAGATGCAGACCATCTGTCCCTGACAAAGAGAATCTCAACTGCTGCAAGGAATGCAATGATCAAACTGCCCTGTGCAGACTGCACCATCGCCGAGCGCCTGAAACTGCTCAATGCCTCGACCTTCGCCTTCATCATCGTGCTGGTCGTATCCAACTACGGCCAGCTCCTGTCCCTGGAGAAGAAGATCATCACGCTGCAGCAGTTCCAGGGCTTTGTGGAGGATGTGCTGGAGCTGCGCCGCTACGAGAAGGATTTCCTGCTCGACGTCGGCACAAACAATATCGAGATGATCCACAAGTACCTGGCCCGCATCACCGTGACCGTGGAGCGGCTCGATTCCCAGCTCAAGAAACTCTCCTCGCCGGAGGACTACAGAACCTTCATCGAGGCCATGCAACACTACCGTATCTGCATGAAGTCCTCGGAGCGCGGATCCATCGTCTCCGGCGAGTGCCTGCACAGGTACGGCAGGATAATGGTGGAGTACGCCACCGCTGTCCTGGAGAAGAAAAAGGCCGGCCTGGAGATCAACCTGAAGACGATCCTCTACACCTTCACCATCGTGCCGGCCGCCCTGGTGGTCCTGATGATCTGGGGGCTCTTTTCCCAGACCAGAAGCGTGCTCAACCGGATCGCCTTTGTCCAGAAGGCGACCCAGGACATCCTGCGCGGCGACTTCACACCCATCCAGGACACCACATCGACGCGGGATGAGATCCATGGACTGATCCAGAGTTTCAACAAGATGGCCATGGAACTGGATACCAAGACCCACGAGCTGATCCAGGCAGAGAAGCTGGCAGCCATCGGCACCTTTTCATCGGGTATCGCCCACGAGCTGAACAATCCGCTCAACAATATCTCGCTGTCAGCGGATATGCTCCTGGAAGACCTGGACCTCCTTTCCCGGGACGAGATCAAGGAGATCCTCCAGGATATCCTGGTACAGACCGATCGTGCCGGTGCCATCGTCCGCAACCTCCTGGACTTTTCCAGGGACAAGGAGGCGCAGGTGCAGGAGATCGGGGTCCGTGACCTGATCAAGCGGACCATCAAGCTCATCGAAAACGAGCTCCGTCTCAACCATATCCATATCGATACCTGGATACCGGACAACCTGCCCCGCATCCTGGGAGACTTTCAGAAGCTGCAGCAGGTTTTTCTCAACCTGTTCGTCAATGCCATCCAGGCCATGCCCGACGGCGGCCTGATCTATATCGATGCCCGCTACGAGGAGCCCGGATATGTCCGGATCGATGTCTCTGACACCGGCGAGGGGATCCCCCAGGATATGATCAAGAAGATCTTTGATCCCTTCTTCACCACCAAGGAGGTGGGGGCCGGCACCGGCCTGGGGCTTTCCATCATCTACGGCATTGTCCAGAAACACGGCGGATATATCGAGGTGAGCAGCAAGCTCAAGCAGGGAACCACCTTTTCCATCTACCTGCCTGCGGTGGGCAGGAAAGAGGACGAGACCGAGGCATGAAGGCACGGATCAGGATGGCGGTCATCGACGACGAGGAGACCGCCCGCAACATGATGTCCAGGCTGCTGGACAGCGAGGGATTCGAGGTGGAAAGTTTTGCCGCCGGCGTTCCCTTTCTCGAGAGGATGGAGGAGGCACCCTTTGATATCGTCTTCTCAGATCTCATGCTGCCCGATATCTCCGGACTCGACATCCTGCAGCAGATCAAGCAGGTCCACGAGGAGGCCGAGGTGATCATCGTCACCGGCCATGCCTCCATCGACTCGGCCATCGAGGCGACCCAGAAAGGCGCCTTCCATTACCTGACCAAACCGTGCAAGCGGCACGACATCGCCCTGCTCGCCCGCCGGGCCAAGGAGAAGATCGAGATCAAGGAGGAAAACCGGCGTCTGCGCAGGGCCATGGACACGGCAGGTCCGATCCCGGGCATCGTCGGCGCCAGCAAGGCCATGCAGGAGATCTTTTCCCTGATCAAGAAGGTGGCCACTGTCAACTGCAACGTTCTGCTCGAGGCCGACACCGGTACCGGCAAACAGGTGGTGGCCAGGGCGATCCACGAGCTGAGCCCGCGCAAGGACCATCCCTTTGTCTACTTCAACTGCGGCGGTTTTACCGAGGAGCTCATCGCCAGCGAACTGTTCGGGCACGAAAAAGGAGCGTTCACCGGCGCCACCTCCACCAAGCAGGGACTGTTCGAGACCGCTGCCGGCGGTACGGTCCTGCTCGACGAGATCGGCGAGATGCCGTTTTCCATGCAGGTCAAGCTGCTGCACGTGCTCCAGGAGCGCGAGGTTCTGCGGGTGGGAGGTACCCGGCCGGTGGAACTCGATATCCGGATCATCGCCGCCACCAACCGCAACCTCAAGGAGGCCATTGCCGGCGGCCGCTTCCGCGAGGATCTCTATTACCGTCTCAACGTGGTCGGCATCCAGCTGCCGCGTCTCAAGGAACGGCCCGAGGATATTCCCCTGCTGGCCTCATACTTCATCAAGAAATTCAACGTCGCCTTTGGCAAAAAGGTGAAAAGCATCGCCCCCCAGGCCATGGATGTGCTCATGGCCTATGATTTTCCCGGCAATGTGCGGGAACTGGAAAACATCATCCAGCGGTCCGTGGCCCTGGCCGAGGACGATGTCCTCAAGATCCGCGACCTGCCCGATGATTTCCAGCGCTCGGCCGAGCTCCTGCTCGGCACGGCCTCCCTGCCTTCACTGGAAGAGGTGGAAAAGGAGCACATCGAAAAGGTGCTGCGCAGGACCGGCTACAACAGGAAACTGGCCAGCACCATTCTCAAGATTCCCCGCACAACCCTCTGGCGCCGGATGAAAAAATACAACATCGTGCTGCCCGAGGAACAGACTTCCTGATCCCGCCCTGCCCCGCTCTGCCACAGTGTGACCCGCCACACCTGGTCCGGTCCCATCCCTCCTGTTTCTCTTTGGAAATCGGCATGGTTTCATTCTGAAACGACCGCAAAGAGGAGATACGTATTATCTATTATTATATCAATATGTTATCCATGGTCACTCCCTTTAGTTTCACTTTGAAACGCGAACGGAAATGAAACATGTGCACGCCCTGGAAAACGGGCTGGCCCCATCCTGTGCACATAGACTAACACCTGGAAATACCAGGTTAATATCCAGAGAGGCATCTGGCACCTCCCTTTTCCGCCCCCCTGGCATAGGTGTTGCTTTTCCGCCTGCAGCCAAGGGTATGTGTCCGCCCTGCCGGTGACGGGATTGTCCAGCGTCCTTCATCCCGGGTGGCAGGTGTGGACATGGAAGGAGGAAATCTATCTGAATCGCGAAAGGAGGTGAGAGGTACTGGAGAGAACAGACAGAGAGAAAGCATGTCACAGCAGGGCTGGAGGATTGGCTGAGTTCCAGCTCTTATCCAGATAACCGAAGGAGGTTAGAAGAAGTAAAATGATGCACATGTATTTGCCTATAGCAGGCAACAGCGTAAACATACTGATAATCTTTGGCCTAGGCGGCTTTGTCGGCCTTTTATCCGGAATATTTGGCGTCGGCGGCGGGTTCCTGATGACCCCGCTGCTCATGATGTTCGGAATTCCGCCGACGGTTGCGGCCGCCACCGATTCCAACCAGATCGTCGGCGCCTCGACGTCCGGCACCCTTGCCCACTGGCGGCTCGGCAATGTTGACTTCAAGATGGGATTCCTGCTGCTGATCGGCGGTATCCTCGGCGGAACCCTGGGTGTCCAGGTGATCAAACTGCTGCGGGCCATGGGCAACGCCGATTTTCTCATCAACATCACCTATGTCCTCATGCTGGGCGGTGTCGGAATCTATATGTTCATCGACAGCCTGAAGGGGCTCAGGGGCGAGACGGCTGCGCCCGAATCCCAGGCTCCCCAGAAGGAATCGACCTATGCCAAGATGCTGGGCGCCCTGCCCTTCCAGACGAATTTCGATAAATCCGGTATTCGCATTTCCCTGCTGCTGCCGTTGATCTTCGGCACCCTGGTCGGCATCCTGGCGGCGATCATGGGCGTTGGTGGCGGTTTCATCATGGTTCCTGTCATGGTGTACCTGCTCCGGATGCCCATGCACGTGGTCGTCGGAACCAGCCTGTTCCAGATCCTGTTCACCTGTGTCAACGTCACCATCATGCAGTCCTATTCCAACCATACGGTGGACTTCGTGCTGGCGGTCCTGCTGCTCACCGGCTCCACCCTCGGCGCCCAGATCGGAACGGCCATCAGCAAGAAGCTCAAAGGTGATCAGCTCAAGATCCTGCTGGCAAGTCTCGTTCTTCTGGTCTGCGTCAAGATGCTCTACGGACTGCTGGCCCGGCCGGAAATCATGATCGCCCTCAAAGGCGGACATTAAGGAGGGAAACAACCCATGAAAACCATACAACTCTTTTTTATATCGCTCTTCGGACTGGTCCTGCTGGCCGGCATGACGCCGGCCCGGGCCGCGGAGGTCGTTGCGACTCTCGATCCCACGGAGGTACACATCTCCGCCTTCTACAACGGTACCACGGTTTCCGTTGCAGGAGTCATTCCCTCGGACACCGAGGCCGTCATCCGGATTATCGGCCAGCGGGAGAATGTCCATGCCAAGGAAAAGGGCAAGGTCGGCGGCGTGCTCTGGATGAACATCAAGGATATCACCTATGAAAACGTTCCCGGCACCTTCATTCTCCTTACTTCGGAGAACCTCAAGGACGTGGTGGACAGCCCGGATTCGACCATCGGTTTCGCCTCGGTCAAGAACGAGGTCACCATCCTGCCCGAGTCCGAGGACAAGGATTTTCTCTATGGTGAATTCGTCAAGCTGAAGAAGCAGCAGCATCTCTTCCTCGAAGACACCTCGGCAATCACCTACGGGACTGATCCGGACGGCAACCGGACCATCTCGGCCAACCTGCCCATCCCGCCGATGATGAAGCCAGGCAGCTATGATATCGAGATCATGGCGGTCAAGGACGGCAAGGTGGTGGGACAGGAGAACCTGAAGCTCAAGGTGATCGAGATCGGGCTGCCCAAGAAGCTCTCCGAGCTCGCTTTCCAGCACTCCCTGCTCTATGGTATCATGGCGGTTGTCATCGCCGTGCTTGCCGGACTCCTGATGGGAGTCATCTTCAAGGGCAAGGGGGGCGGCGCCCACTGAGGCCTTCCGATATTTCGGGGCCATGGCCCGGCCATGGCCCCGGCTCTCACAGCAATGACAGACAGGAAACAACAATGCTTCGCAGGTGGGTCAACAGGATTCTGAAACGAGAGCAGGAGCACCGGGTTTCCTTTAAGGAGATCTTTGCCCTCTTCCAGGATATCCTGGCCTTGAACAACCGGACGCTCGATCTCATTGCCGAGGCCAACGACAAGCTGAGCGGCGATTATATCTTTGACCGGCACTATATCGAGACATTCCAGGAAGAGACCTCCTCCCTGGTCCGTCAACTCATCTACAAGCTGAACCTTATTGCTCCGGGCAAATACCAGGATCTCAATGAGATCTTTCACAGCATCGAGAGTGACATCCAGGAGATTCTGGCCGGACGGCTGATATGCCCCACAGAGAAATACGTCCTTGACTACAGTGAAATAGCAGAAAAACACCTGGGTGATGCAGCTGGTGGCAAAAATACCCATCTGGCCGAGATCATGGAATTTCTCGGAATCCGGATCCCGCCGTCATTCGCCATCACCACGGCAGCCTACTTCGCCTTTCTCAAGGAGAACGGGCTGTCTGACAAGATAGAAGAGATCATTGGCCGCTGGCACCGCGGCGAGACCGACCTCGGCAAGGCCTCCAGGGAGATCAGGACCCTGATCCTGGCTGCGCGGCTGCCTTCGGACATCAGAAAGGAAATCGAACAGTACCTGGATGCGATCAGACAGGTCCATCCGCAGAAAAAACCCTATTTTGCCGTGCGCAGCAGTGCCGTGGGCGAAGACAGTGAGTTCTCATACGCCGGCCAGTACGCGTCCAGGATCAATGTCTCCCGCTACCGGGTCCTGGAGGCCTACCGCGAGGTGGTGGCCAGCGTGTACAGTGAACGGGCCATGGAGTATCGTCAGAGCAAGGACGTGCGCGAGAGCGAAGTCGCCATGGCGGTCGCCTGTCAGCAGGTGATCAATGCGCAGGTCAGCGGTGTGCTGTACACCTACCATCCGGTACATCCCGAGAAGGAGACCATGGAGATCAGCTCCTCCTGGGGACTCGGGGCGCCCATTGTCTCCGGCCGCGTCCTCACTGATCACTTCACCGTGGCCCGCAAGCCTCCGCACCAGATCCTGGAGCTGAAGGTGGTTCGCAAGCAGACCGCTCTCATGCCGGGTGGCGGCGACGACCGGACCGAGGTGGATGTGCCAAAGGAGAGACAGACCATTCCGTCGCTCACCGATGAGCAGCTTCGCGAACTGGCCGAGATCGGTCTCCGCATCGAAAAATTCTACAAGAAACCCCAGGATATCGAGTTTGCCATCGATGAAAACGGCACGATCGTCATTCTCCAGGCCAGGCAACTGGCCATGCGCGGCAAGAGCCTGCCCGTAGCCCGGGAGCTGGCCGAGGCCCTGGCGAAATACCCTGTCATCTCCCGGGGCCGCGGCACGGTGGCTCAGATGGGTATCGCCTCCGGCGCGGTGTTTGTCCTGGAGAATGACGAGGATCTCGACAAGGTGCCGCAGGGGGCCATCCTGGTGGCCAGGTACGCATCGCCGCGCCTGGCCAGGGCCATCAGGAAGGTCAGCGGTATCATCACCGACGTCGGCGCCGTGACCGGGCATCTCGCCACGGTGGCCCGGGAATTCAGGGTTCCCACGATCATGAACCTGGAACACGCGACAGAGATCTTCGAAACCGGCGAAGAGGTGACCATCGATGCCCAGGAAAACATCGTCTACGAGGGACTGGTCAAGGAACTGCACCATTACAACCTGGCTGAGGAGGACATCGAGGAAACCTATGAGTACCGGCTGCTGCGCAGGGTGCTGAAAAAGATTGAGCCCCTCTATCTGCTCGATCCCAAGGATCCCAATTTCACCCCCCGGGGCTGCAGGACCCTGCACGACATCATCCGTTTCATCCATGAGAAGGTGGTGGAGGAGATCATCGATTACAACTATCACCACCCCCACAACATGGATGCTGTCTCGGGTAAGCTGGACTGGAAATTCCCGCTGGACATGGTGATCATCGACATGGGCGGCGGCCTGTCGCCCGGTGCGGTGGGCAAGGGCAGGAAGATCGGCCCGGAACAGATCATTTCACCGCCCATGCGGGCCCTGCTCGATGGGATCGCCCATCCCGGAGCCTGGAACAATGAGCCGATGTCCGTGGACTTGGGCAGTTTCATGTCCAGTCTCACCCGCACCATGTCGGCGGAGACCATGTCACCGCGCGAGCTGGGCCAGAACCTGGCGGTCATCTCCGACTGCTATATCAATGTCAGTCTCCGGCTGGGCTACCACTTCACGGTGATCGATGCCTATGTCGTGGACAATGTCAAGGACAACTATGCCTACTTCCGCTTTTCCGGCGGTGTCACCGACATCTCGAGGAGAAGCCGCAGGGCTGCCTTTATCGGCGAGGCTCTGGCCAGGCATGATTTTCATGTTGAGCTGCACGAGGACCTTGTTGAGGGACGCATAAAAAAAATGGACAAGCAGGGTATGCTCGACCGGCTCAACCTTCTGGGCATTCTGATCGGTTTCACCAGGCAGCTTGATGTCAAGATGGTGACCGATGAACAGATCGCCTACTATATCGAAAAACTGCAAGAACTTCTGGAGAACGACAGTCATGAATGAGAAGAGAACCCTCAGTATCCTGATACTTGATGACGAGCCCATTGTCTCCAAGCGTCTGAAGCCGTCCCTCGAAAAAAGAGGGTATGTCGTGGAAACCTTCACAGAGAGCCTGAAAGCGCTCAAGCGGATCAAGGAGAGGAACTTTGATATCGTCATCACAGACCTGAAGATGGAAGGCGTGGACGGCATGGAGTTCCTCACCGAGGTGAAAAAGCGCTCACCCGAGACCGAGGTGATCGTGATCACCGGTTTCGCCACCATGGAGACCGCCAAGGAATCCTTCAAGAAGGGAGTGTTCGATTTCCTCTCCAAACCCTTCAAACTGGGCGAGATCACGGAGATCATCGAGAAGGCCGAGGAAAAAATCCTCAGCCGCTGACAGGGACTGCCCCACACCAATCCATTTGAGCGAGGTGGAAAAAAATGAAGAAAGCACTTCTCTGCCTGGATGAAAACCTGGCATCGAGTATAGCACTCCGGTATGCTGACTGCATCCCGGATCTCATCGAGACCGATATCTATCTCATCCATGTTGAAGAGCCTGACAAGAGGCAGCAGGCCGGCACCGGCTGGGTGCGGCGCACCATGGAAAAGGGGATCAAGGAACTCGGAAGAGAGGCGGTGCAGCGGCTGCTGCGCACGGAGAAGGTCAAGTTCCGTTTCAAGGGTGCGCCCAATATCGTTGTCGGCGACAGGGAACGGGAGATCCTTTTTGAACTTAAGGTGGGTGAGTATGACCTCTACATCGAGGGCAACGTCTCCACACCCAACCCGGCTGAATTTTTTGACCTGGTCACTTCGAAACTCTACAGCAAGGCCCCCTGCCCCATACTGATGGTCAAGAACCTGGCGGTGAACAACCGGGTCGCCCTGCTCTGTGGTGACGGGGTGGATCATGATCTGCTGGTTGGCTCATTCCTGCACCTGACAGACAATCGTGATGTTGAGGTGGACATGGTCTTCTACAAGTTCCAGGAAAAGAACGAAATCTCTTTCCTTGACCGGAAGGAGGGCGGATCGGACCTGGAGGCTGTCGAAAAGGCGCTGCTTGAGGGGGGGAAACAGATCAAGGGCTGCCACGTGGTCAGCGGCACACCCGAGGTGGTGGGTGACTATCTGAAGGACTTCGCCTTTGTCGCGTCCACCCTGCCTACGAGAAAATCGCCGCGCATGGAGGTAATGGCCAACACCCCGGTCTCGCTCCTGCTCTGTCACTGAGCAGGGGCAAACCCCCTCCCTGCACGGTCGCTCCTGCCCGCACAGAGGGCCCACAGCGAACCGGTTCCCCTGCACAGTTACGGGCAGGGCCCCGGCAGAAGCGGAAAAGATCACCGTTCCGGACGGTCGCGGCAACGCCGCCTCCGGATACGAAACAGCAACAATGAGCGTACTACCGGGCGTTGCCCCGGGGACGAAGCCATAGGAGTTTGGTTATGAGAATCTTGACAGCAATGGACAGCCATTCGTACAGCAGGGACATCATTCCTGACGTTGCCAGGCTGGCGGCCAACACCTGGGCCGACCTGACCCTTCTCGGCGTGCAGCAGGACAAGAACGGTCCTGACCGGAAGATGGTGGAGGCCATGATGTCCTACCAGGACGAGCTGCTCGCCCATGTCAACAGGGAAGAGACCCTCTATGAACCGATCAGCAGTGCGGACCTGAAGGAGACCGGCAAGGGAACCTGGCAGGCCTCCTCGCGGGGCAGAAAAAAGCTGACCATCTGCCTGCGCGCCGGCGATGCCCTGAAGTCGATCCTGGCCCAGGCCGAAGACGAGGAGAGCGATCTGCTCATCCTGGGCTGCACACGGGGGTTTGACTGTGAGTGGGAAAACGAGCTCGGCCTGCCGCAGAAAGTGGCCAAGGAGGCCAACTGCTCCGTGCTGGTCATAAAGGAGCAGAAGAAGGCGTCCCAGATCTCCAGCTTCCTCGATCAGACCAATGTCAGCCAGCAGTCGCTGGAGCTGATCAACCAGCTGGTCACCCTCCATGACGCAGGTCTCAAGATCGTCGGTCTCAAGGGACAGAAGGGACTGATCGGCAAGGAGGACGTGGAGAAGAAGATGATGGAGCTGCTCAAGTACTACAACGAGCGCAAGATCAGCGCCTGGATCAAGATGGTGGACATGGAGAACCTGGAGGATTACGTGGTTACCGCAACCAGAGAGGGCATCGTCGCCCTCTGGGTGGGCAAGAAATCACTGCTGAGCAAGATCTTTTCCCGTGACCTGGTGGGGAAGCTGGTCTCCAGGTCGCAGTCATCGATCCTTATCCTCCGTTGACCGTGCATCCCGGGGACACCGGGTGGCCGCAAATGAACAACGCCCCGTTACCTGGTGCAGGTAACGGGGCGTTGTCGTCTTCCCTGGCGGATAGGGAAATCAGGCAAAGGCCTTTTCCAGACTCTTGGCCATCTTGGTGGTGACCACCTCGTCGATGTGCTCCCTGGTCCAGATGCCGTCCTTGCGCACCGCCTTGGCCGCATTGCCATAGCTGATCCGGACCTTCTGGCTGGAGACGACATCCAGGGCGTGCTGCAGCCGCTTTGTCATCTCCTCCCTGCTCATTCCCTCGGCCTCGCCGATGGGGCCGAGTTCCTTCATCTTCATGGTGAAGTCGGTTATCAGCTGCACAAAGCGCGGCGCCTCGGCGGCCGATGCCCAGCGCAGGGCATAGCGTTCCTCGTTGAGTCCGATTTCCTTCAGTATTGTGCGGATCAGGGCATCCGCTCCCATTGCGTCGTAATTACCAACCTGGTAATGGCATTCACCGAGCTGTCAGCCGCCGGTGAAGATACCGTCGGCCCCCTCCAGGAAGCCGCGCAGGACAAAGACCGGGTCAACGCGGCCGGTGCACATCACCCGGATGGTCCGCAGGTTGGGCGGGTACTGGAACCGTGACACGCCGGCGGCGTCAGCGGCCGCGTAACAGCACCAGTTACAGAGGAATCCCAGGATCCTGGGGTTGAATTCGTCGCTCATTCTCACACCTCAGCGGTTTCTTGTTCCGTGACCTGGCCAAAGGCCTCGATCTGGGAGATTATCTGCTCATTGGTGAAGCCACCCATGGAGATGGCAAAGGTCGGACAGTGGCTGGCGCAGATGCCGCACGCCTTGCAGGAGGCGGAGATGGTCCGCGCCTTGCGTTTCTTGTCCACCTTGATCATCTCGATGGCGGCAAAGGGGCACAGGCTGACGCAGATACCGCAGCCGATGCACTTGTCCGGGTCGACGCTGGAGACGATGGGATCCACCGATACCGACCCCTTGACCAGGGGCATGGCCGCCTTGGCGGCCGCGGCCTGGGCCTGGGCAATGGTCTCGTCCACCGGCTTGGGCGCATGCGCCAGGCCGCAGACATAGACACCGTCCACCGGCAGTTCCACGGGCCGCAGCTTGACATGGGCCTCGAGGAAGAACTTGTCGTCCGTGAGCGGCGCCTTGAGCAGCTTGCTCAGCTCCTCGGTGCCATCGGGCACGATACCCACGGAAAGCGCCACCAGGTCGGGCGTCATGTCGACCTCTTCCTGGAGGAGCGAATCAAAGAACTTCACGTGCAGCTTGCGGCCTGCCTCGTAGACCTCGGGTTTGCGCTCCAGGTCATAGGGGATGAAAACGACGCCCTTGAGACGGGCCTCGCGGTAGGCATCCTCGGCATAGCCGTAGGTCCGCATGTCGCGATAGAGCACGATGACCTGCGCATCCGGGTTGATCTCCTTGATCTGGAGCGCGTTCTTCACCGCATGGTTGCAGCAGACCTTGGAACAGTAGTTGAGGTCGTCGCCGCGGGAGCCGGCGCACTGGATCATGATCACCGAGTCCGGGGCCCTGTTCTTGGCCCGGCCGGCCAGCCGCTTCTCCAGCTCCTGCTGGGTCAGCACCTTCTTGTTCTTGCCCAGCAGGTAGCCGTCCGGCCGGTGCTCGTGGCCACCGGTGGCCAGAACCACCACGCCGTGATCCACGGTCTCCTCCTTCCTGCCGCCGTCGCGGGAGACCACCGAGGAGAAGTTACCGATGAATCCGGACATCTGCACGAGCTCGGCACCGGTGATAACATCGATCTTCTTGTTCTTCTTGACCCGGTCCACCAGCTTTTTCAGGTGGCCTGCCGTCTCCTTGCTGGTCAGGGTGTGGTTGAGCAGGCCGAGGTTGCCGCCCAGGCTCTTGCCCTTTTCCAGGAGCACGGACTCGAAGCCCTGCTCGGCAAGGGTCAGGGCCACGGTCATGCCGGCGATACCGCCGCCGATGATGAGCGCGCGGGGGGTGACCGGCACGGTCTGGGCAGGCAGGGGCTGCATCCGCCGGGCCTTGGCCACGGCCATGCGCACCAGGTCCTCGGATTTCCTGGTCGCTGCCAGGGGCTCGGCCGCATGGACCCAGGAACACTGGTCCCTGATGTTGACCATCTCCACCAGGCACGGATTGAGGCCGGCATCCCTGAGGGTCTCCTGGAAGAGCGGCTCATGGGTGCGCGGCGAGCAGGCGGCGATGACCACCCTGTTCAGCCGGTGCTCGATGATGGTCTTCTTCAGGGTCTCGATGGCGTCCTGGGAGCAGGAGTAGAGGGAGTCGGTATGGTAGACCACGCCCTCCATGTCCGCCACCGACTCCTCGACCTCGTGCACGTCGACCACCGAGGCGATATTGATTCCGCAGTGGCAGACAAAGACCCCGATCCGTACCTCGTCGCCGATATCCTGCTCCTCGGGATAGGTCTTATGGACAATCCCCTGGCCCCGCTGCGCCTCGAGCAGGCCGGCGGCGATTCCGGCCGCGGCAGAGGCCTGGGTGACCGACTCCGGGATGTCCTTGGGTCCCTGGAAGGCGCCGGCGACCACGATTCCCTCCCGGTTGGTGGCCAGGGGATTGAAGGTGTCTGTCCTGGCGAACTTGTAGTGGTTGAGCTCGATGCCGGTGGTATCGGCAATGCCTTCGGCGTCGCGGGGTGACTCCAGGCCCACGGAAAGGACCACCATGTCAAAGGGCACAAACTCGTGCTTGCCGTCCAGGGTGGCATAGGTGAGCTGGAGCCTGTTTTCCCATGGCGTCACATCGGCCACCTTGGCACGCACGAACCGGATCCCCATGGCCTCGGCCCGCTGCCGGGCCTTGTCAAACTCCTTGCCCTGGGTACGGATATCCATGTAGTAGATGGTGATCTCCACCTCGGGATCATGTTCCTTGGCCACCAGGGCCTCCTTGATGGCGTACATGCAGCACACCGAGGAGCAGTAGCCGTTGTCGCATCCGAGATCACGTGATCCGACACACTGGATAAAGGCGATCCGTTTCGGGTGCCGGCCGTCGGAAAAGCACTTGACTTCACCCATGAAGGGTCCGGATGCCGTGGTCATGCGCTCGAACTCGACACTGGTCACCACGTCCGGGTGCTTGCCGTACCCGAACTTCTCCAGGGTGGCCGGGTCGATCCTGCCAAAGCCGGGCGACAGGACCACCGCGCCGACCTTGAGCTCGATCTCCTCGGGCTGCTGGTTGAAGTTGATGGCATGGCTCTGACAGACCGGAACGCAGATCTGGCAGGTATCGTACTGCAGGTGCAGGCAGGACGACGGATCAATGTAGTAGGTCGCGGGCACGGCCTGGGCATAATCGATGTGGATGGGACGGGTCAGGGCCAGCCCCTCGTTGTAGGGGTCCACATGATGTTTCGGGCAGTACTGGGTGCACAGACCGCACGCCGTGCAGGCATCGGCGTCGATGTAACGCGGCCGCTGCCTGATCTTGGCCGTGAAATCACCTGGTTTACCATCCAATGCGAGCAGGTCCGCATTGGTGAGCATCTCTATGTTTGGAGACCGACCGGCCTCTACCAGCTTGGGCGCGAGTATTCAGAGAGAGCAGTCGTTGGTGGGAAAGGTCTTGTCAAGCTGGGCCATGACCCCGCCGACCACCGCGGCCTTTTCCACCAGGTAGACGTAGTAACCAAGTTCAGTAAGGTCAAGGGCAGCCTGCACTCCGGCAATTCCGCCGCCAACGACCATCACCGATCCGGCCCTATGTTCCATTCCTTTTCCCATTACAATCTCCAGAGTTAGATTACGAACCAGCATGACCGATCAGCTCGGCCACGACAAAAAAACAGGTTCCGTTCCCGGGCCCCGGGGGCGTGAAAGCGGAACGTTTCATGGCAGGAACACCTTGTCACCTACAGTTCGATCGGTGTCGGTTCGGTGACCGGCTTCTCTATCTTTACCGCACAGACCTTGGCCTCTGCAATCTTGCAGTGCGGATCCAGGGCATCGTTGGTCAGCAGGTTGGCCGCCGCCTCCCGGTAGTGGAAGGGAATGAAGACCAGGCCCCGCTGGATCCGTTCCGTCACCCGCACCGGCAGCACGATGGAACCGCGGCGCGACGAGGCGCGGACCTGGTCACCATCCTGGATGCCGGCGGCAGCGGCGTCATCGGGGTTCATCTCCACGTAGGGCCCCGGCGCCGCATCCTCGAGCACCCTGGACCGCCTGGTCATGGTGCCGGTATGGTACTGGTACAGGACCCGGCCCGTGGTCAGCACCAGGGGATATTCGCTATCCGGCAGCTCGTCGGGCCCCTGCCAGGTAATGGCGGAGAGCAGCGCCCTGCCCCGCGGGAATCCGTCCACGTGCAGGATCGGCGTTCCCGGGTGATCGGGCGCCGGACAGGGCCAGGTGAGCGGCTCCTTCTCCAGGCGCTCGTAGCTCATTCCCGCCATGGCCGGCCAGCAGGTGGTGATCTCGGCAAAAACCTCGGGCGCCAGCGGCGGCACGGTATGGAAGACCGGATCGGTCGAGACGCTGTGGCCATGACCGGTGGCCAGCATGCGGGCGGCCACCATGTTGATGATGGACAGGTCGTCCCGCGCCTCGCCCGGCGGGGGCACGGCCCGCCGCACCCGCTGAACCCGGCGCTCGGTGTTGGTAAATGTCCCTTCCTTCTCGGCAAAGGAGGCCGCAGGCAGCACAACGTCGGCCAGTTCCGCGGTCTCGGTCAGGAAGATATCCTGGACAACCAGTATCTCGAGCTTCTCCAGGGCCCTGCGCACGTGATCGCTGTTGGGATCACTGAGGATCGGGTTCTCGCCCATGATCCACATGCCCGCGATGCGGCCGTCCAGGATGGCATCGGGCATCTCGGTGGCCACCAGCCCGGGCCGGTCCGAGAGCTCGACCCCCCAGAGGCCGGCGAACTTCTGCCGCGCCTCCTCGTTGTCGCAGCGCTGATAGCCCGGGAAAAAGGTCGGGTTGCACCCCATGTCGCTTGCACCCTGGACATTGTTCTGGCCACGGAGCGGATTGAGACCGGCCCCGGCCTTGCCCAGGTTGCCGGTGATCAGCGCCAGGTTGGCCAGCGAGCAGACATTGTCCGTGCCGGAAGTGTGCTGGGTGATGCCCATGGTATAGTATATTCCGGCCCGTTCGGCACCGGCAAAGATGCGGGCCGCCCGCTCGATGTCTGCCGCACTCACGTTGGTGATCTTTTCGGCCCATTCCGGCGTGCAGTCGGCCACCGACTCGCGGAAGGCCTCAAAGTTCTCGCACCGCTCCTCGATGTATTTCCTGCTCTCCAGCCCGTCACGCAGGATGACGTGGCACATGGCGTTGATCAGGGCGCCGTCGGTTCCGGGCCGCTGCTGCAGCCACAGTTCCGCGGAGTCGCAGAGAGGAATCCGCCGCGGGTCGGCGACAATGAGTTTTGCCCCGTTCTTCACCGCTTCCAGCATGCGCAGACCGATGATGGGATGGGTCTCCGTGGTATTGGAGCCGATCACCAGCATGACTTCGGAATCGAGGATCCCGTTGATGGTGTTGGTCATTGCGCCGGAGCCGAGTACTGTGACCAGACCGGTCACCGTGGGGCTGTGTCAGTATCGGGCGCAGTGATCGACATTGTTGGTCCCGATCCCGGCCCGGAAGAACTTCTGGAAGGCATAGTTCTCTTCCGTGGTACACCGCGCCGATGACAGACCGGCCAGGGCGTCCGGCCCCTTCTCACCCCGGATGCGGGCAAAGGACTGGGCCATGAAGTCCAGGGCCTCGTCCCACTTGACCGGCTCCAGCGGCATGCCCTTCTGCCGCCTGATCAAGGGGCGTTTGAGCCGGTCGGGATGGTGAATGAAGGTGTGCCCGAACCGGCCTTTGACACAGAGATCGCCAAAGTTTGGACCGACCTCGGGATCGGCGGTGACCTCCATCACGGTCTGGCCCTTGACCTTGAGGATCATCTGGCAGCCGGTGCCGCAGTAGGGGCAGGTGGTCCTGATATCGCGCACCTTTTCCGACTGGATGGGCACGATACGGTTTCTCTTGTTCAGGGCGCCGGTGGAGCAGTTGTCAACGCATTTGCCGCAGGAGACGCAATGATCCTTGAACACGATCTCCAGGCCCACCGGCCGGCCATGCTCGTCAATGGACTGGGCGCTCAGCTCCAGGGCATCGTACTGGCAGACCCGCTCACAACGCCGGCAGAAGATGCACTTGTTGCGGTCCACGGTGATGGCCGGATGGCTCTTGTCGATGGGATAGTGCGGGACCGTTCCCATCCCGGTCTTGTTGATGTTGACGTTGTACTCGATATCGAGTCGCTTGAGGTCGCAGCGGTCAAAGGCGGTGCAGCCGCAGGAGAGACAGCGGTCCGCCTCGCGCAGGGCCATCTTCTCGGTGAAGCCGAGCTTGACCTCGTCAAAATCCTGGATTGCGGTCTCGGGCGGCCGCTCGGGGATCTTCTCCCTGAGCTGGACCCCGATACCGTCAAAGTTGCGCAGCGAGACATCGTCGAAGGAACGGCCGCGGGTAAAATTGAAGCGGCTCTCGGCCGGTTCCTTGGGCTGCTGCATGACATAGGCGTGGATGTTGTCCGCGGCCCGGCGCGCCGAAACCACGGCCTGGATCACTGACTTGGGCCCGGTGGCCGCATCGCCGCCGGCAAAGACGCCCTCGACGCTGGTCTGCGATGACCTGGGGTTGGCCTGGATCATGCCGCGCGGGGTCAGGGCAAGCCTGGACTCCAGCTCGCCACCCTTGACCACGGGTTCGGCCACGGCCTTCTGGCCAAGCGAAGTGACCACGGTATCGATACTGAGAGAATTGGTGGAATCGGGAATCGGGATCACGTCCCGCTTGCCCCGCTTATCCGGCTCACCAAGCTTCATCCTGATCAGGTCCAGCTTGAGCCGGAAGTTTTTCTCCGGAACCCCGCAGATGGAAACAGGTGAGGCCATGAGAAGGAACTGGACCCCCTCCTTTTCAGCCTCCCTGATGTTGCGCTGGTTGGCGGGCATCTCCACCCGGGAGCGGGGATAGATCACCGTGACCTGTTCAACTCCCAGCCGGATCAGGCTGCGGGCCACCTCCATGGCGATGTTGTTGCCGCCGATGACCGCGGCGCGCCGCCCCATGTCCGGAGTCTTGCCCAGGTTGACCATGCGCAGAAAGGCTGTGGCGGTATAGACGTGCTCTTTTTCGGTACAGGGCACGTCCAGCGGCAGGTCAACGCCGGCGCCGATACCAATGAAGGTGGCGGCATAGCCCATGTCCTGCAGATCCTGAAGGGTGAAATCGGTTCCCCAGCGCTGACTGACCCGGATATTGATCCCCATCTTGAGGATGGTGTTGATCTCGTAGTCCAGTACCTCCTTGGGTATCTTGTACTCGGGAAAGCCGTAGCGCAGGGCACCGCCAAGCTGGGGTGCGGCCTCGAAGATGGTGACGTCGTGCCCCTTCCTGGTCAGGAAAAAGGCGGCGGTCAGGCCGGCCGGTCCGCCGCCGATGACCGCGATCCGCTTGCCGGTGGGCCGCTCCTTGGGGATCTTGAGGTCGATCTCGTGGTTCATGCACCAGTCGGCGACAAACCGCTTCAGGTGGTTGATGGAGACCGGTTCGTCGACCAGGATCCTCCGGCAGCGGGTTTCGCAGAACCTGGGGCAGACCCGGCCAACGGAAAAGGGGACCGGGTTGCGCTCCATGATCAGCCGCAGTGCCTCCTCGTACTGGCCCATGGCGATGTGGGCGATATAGCCCTGGACATTGATCTGGCCGGGACAGGTCAGGTTGCAGGGCGCCTTGCAGTCTCCGAAGTGTTTCTGGGAGATGAGGGCCAGCCGCTCCTGGCGGTGGGCGATAACTCCATCGGATGAGGTGAGGACCTCCATGCCGTCCAGGGCCAGTGTGGCACAGGCCCGGAAGAGCCCCTCGGTCTTGAGTTGAGAACGAAGGCCGCAATCACCATGGTTGGGGATCTCGACAACGCAGATCTCGCAGGGAGGATCGGCGACAGTGCCGGGAACGTAACACAGGGTCGGAATCGATATCCCGGAGCGTTTGGCCACCTCGAGGATGGTCAGTCCCTTGTCAGCGATAATCTCGTTGCCATCTATGGTCAGCTTCACATTTGACATCGGCTTGATCTGAAACCGGAAACCAGAAGTCAGGAGCCCGGGCCCCGGCGAATTCTGCCTGCGGCGGGGACGACCGCGGCCGTCTCCCGACCCCTGGTTTCATCTCTGTTGCGCTCTTGCGAGCAGGAAGGGTTGTCCTGGAACCGGCTCACAGGAATCCCCTGGCAAATTGACCATGCCCTGGCCTCAGGCCGCCGGCTTCCACTCCTTGAGGAAGGCAGGCAGGTGACCGGCCTCCCGCGGTCCGATGGTAATGGTCCAATCGGGCAGCTCCTCTTCAAGCTCACCCTTGATGGTGGCAAGGTAGCCGGGAATGATCAGCTCCCGGTGCTTGACCTTGTCGGCGATACCGGACTTGTTGACAAACATGGCGATCAGGTCGGCACCGAACTTGCCCGCCGCCCAGGCGGTCAGAACCGACAGTCCTTCGGTGTCCTTGATCAGCAGCCAGGACGGCACCTTGGAGCCCTCGATCTCGCCGGAGACGATGAAATAGGTGAGCGAGAAGTTGCAGGTGATGAGTACCGGCGAGTTCTCGTCAGGCCCGTTGATGGGATAGATGTCCTCCTCGACCACCATGGGCCGCTGCGGATCGGTAAAGATGTTGAGCTGCTCGAGCAGGAGCGGAAAGAGCAGCTCACCGTGGATATCAGAGAGCACGACGATACCGGCGTACTTGGCCATCAGGACCGAGGCGATCATGGCCTCCATCATGGGATCGTCGGTCATCTCGCAGGGAAAGGTGATGGTCGGAAATCCCAGTGGCTTGTACTTCTCCTTGACCGCGGCCCGGCGGGCGACCACGTTGTCCTCGAAGGCGGCGCGGATGGTGCGGGCGCCGGTATCGATCATCATGTCCTTGATGCCGGCATCAAGCAGGGAAGATGTGACATCGACCAGCTCGTCGATATTTTTTCCCTTGGCGCCCAGGGGCGCGCCCACTTCCTTGGCCAAGGCGGCCATGGCCTCGGAATTCCCGGCCGTGGCACCGTAGAGCAGCGGTGTACGGTCACCGCAGGCCTCGGCAGCGGCCTTCATGTTGTCGACATTTTCGCTCATGAGGATGATGGCGGCCTTGGGCGCGGCCTCGAGCACCTTATTCACCAGTCCGGTGAAGGCGGCGGAGTCACCGGCGTCCTTGATGGCGATCAGGTTGGTCCGCATCATGACGCCGACGCGTTCGTACTCCAGGTCATTGAACCGTTTGAGCTTGCCATCGATTTCGGCCTCGTCCTCGTCGCTCCGGACCAGGAGGGCGATCCCGGTGGGATGCTCGAACCGTTTCTCGTGCCGGAAGAGGCAGGTCTCGCCACCGGAGATGAATTCTGCGTCACCGGACCCAAGCTTGATGGTACGGATCGGCGGTGCCGACGCCTCACCGATGGTGGCCTTTGCCTCGTCGCTGACATAGGGACAGGTCTCGATCTCGGCCTGACCTGCAGCCACTTTCATGGCAAAGGCGAGGCAGGTGGGGATGCCGCA
>DRKI01000199.1 GCA_011051875.1 Desulfobulbus sp.
TACCCGGTTACCCCGGATCAATACAGGACCTGGAAGCGGTTGTGAAGATATGGGATTCCCCGGTTATTGGTCCTGTGACCAGTTTCACTCGATTAGGGTTGTCATTTACGCCAACCCTTATTAATATTAAATATTATTCACGTTCACGCAAAATACTCCTTGCCAACCCGCCGGAGAGAAAAACCACTGCCCGTGAACGGCCGGGTCAGCGCGGGCACGATCTGCCCGGGGCAGGTGAACACGCTGCCCGCGGGGGAAGGTGACCTGCGAGGAGCCGCTGAAATGTTGTTTTTCAGGTTCCTGCATAGTATATAGATGGCCTGAATCCATCATCCTGCCGTGGCCGCACACCTTGCCAGGGCCATGGAGAAACGGAAACCGTTCGCGGGGGTGCTGTCACCCCGGCATTGTCTCCAACCTGTAACCGGTTACAAGACAAGCCCCGGCAAGTCGTCACAGGGCAAGCCGTCACAGGCACCCCGGTTCTGCGTCGCAAAACGGCCTGCGGTTCAAGCCGGGAAGGACACCGGGTTCCGGCTGTCTCCGATGCAGCCATGTTCCGGGGGCCCCGCCATGCAACCGTGGCGCTGACGGTACAGGGCTGACCGTGACTGACAGCGAAGGCACACCTGTCCGCACCGGCCCCTCCATGCGGGCAGACGTGACCGGGCGAAGCGCGGCTCCTGTGACAGCTGACGATCCGCCTGCATTGAGGACCGGCTGCCGGACGGATGGGCGCAGGATTCAGGTTAAATGTATTGACAGGGCCATGGCCGCGTGGTAGCTCAATCGCTCATACTACACGGTGTCAATCCATCCCCTGCAACCTACACCTTTATTCTACCGACAACTCATGACAAAAAAGAAAAAAAATCCCGTCTGGGCCTTTTTTGCCTCGGTCAAACTGGCCCTGTTTCTCCTCTTTGTCCTTGCCGGCACATCCATCATTGGAACCGTTGTGCCGCAGAACGAACCAGCCCAGTTTTACATCCGGCAGTATGGCCCCAACATGGCCGCCTTCATGCAGCGTCTCGGTGTGCCTGACATGTATAACTCCTGGTGGTTTCTCGGCCTGCTGGGCCTTTTCTGCCTGAACCTGATCATCTGCAGCCTGGAACGTATCCCCCGGGCATGGCGGCTGGTCACCAAGGACAACCTGGCGACCCCGGTCGACCGGTTGCGCAAGATGGGCATCAGGAAACAGATTGTCCTGGACCAGTCCCTGCCCGAGGCAACAGAGAATATCGCCGGCCATCTTGCCGGCCATGGCTGGAAAACAGACAGGAGATCCGTGGCCGAAGGTATCCTCCTCTTTGCCCAGAAGGGCGCCTGGACCAGGTTTGGCGTCTACATTGTCCACACCTCGATCCTGGTCATCCTGCTGGGTGCCATCATCGGCTCCCCGGCCGTGGCGAGGAAGATCCTGAAAAATCCGCAGATCGCCTTCAAGGGTAGCATCATGATCCCGGAAAGCCGGGAGACCGACTATGTATGGGCCTTTCAGACCGGCGAGAAGATCGACCTCGGTTTCACGATCCGCTGCGACTTCTTCACCATCGAGTACTATGCCAACGGCATGCCCAAGACATACCTGTCCAAGGTCACGGTCATCGACCATGGCAAGGAGGTGCTCACCACCGACCTCAAGGTCAACAAGCCCCTGACCTACAAGGGAGTCACCTTTTACCAGTCCAGCTACCAGCCCTATCCCGATTTCATCGTGACCCTCAAGAACGAGACCACGGGCGCGACCAGGACCTCGATCATCCCGGCCGGCAAACAGATCAAATGGCCCGACCTCGGCGCCTCGTTCGGCATCATCAACCGGGAGACCTTCGGCGAGGTGGTGCGGCGGGTCAAGATCTGGTTTACCGACCACAAGGACAAACCCTCGATCTTCTGGATCCATACCGGCCGGGAGGCTGTGATCGAGCGACCGTCCGGCAACTTCAGCCTCATGACCAAGCAGCTCTACGCCACCGGCCTGCAGGTCACCAAGGACCCTGGAGTCTGGTTTGTCTATATCGGCTGCGGAATGATGCTCCTGGGCCTGCTGGTGGCCTTCTTCATGTCCCACCGGAAGGTATGGGCATTTCTCCGGGAGGAGGACGGCAAGACGGTCGTGCTCCTGGCCGGCAGCGCCAACAAGAACAAGCTCGGTTTCGAGAAACGGTTTTCGTCCCTGGTTGAATCGCTCCGGAACGGCTGACAAACCAGCAGGTTGTGGATCAAATCCCGGCCACGGACGACGCACCTGCCTCGCGCCGACCGTCCGTTGACCCGGCAGGCGGCCGCGGTTCCGTGAGCCTGCCTCGACGGCAGCAGCAAACGCAGGCAGCGGCGGGACCGCCGAACCCTTACAGCAACTTTACTGACGGATACGCTATGAACAGTTCGCAACTTTTCGGAATCACCACCCTGGCATACCTGCTCTCCTCGGCATTCTACCTTGCTCTCTTTGTCTTCAAGAACAAAAATCTGGGAACCGTGGCCAGCCTTCTCGCCATCCTCGGTGTCCTGGTCCAGACCGCGGCGCTCGGGCTCCGCTGGCACGAATCATACCAGATCGGTATCGGGCATGCTCCGCTGACAAACATGTACGAATCCCTTGTCTTCTTTGCCTGGTGCACCACGCTGTTCTATCTCTTCATGGAGTTCAAGTTCAAGGCAAAGGTGGTGGGAGCCTTTGTCATGCCCTTTGCTTTTGTCGCCATGGCCTACGCCTCTTTCGCCAAGGGTATCAACCAGGAGATCAGCCCCCTGATTCCGGCCCTCCAGTCCAACTGGCTCATTGCCCACGTCATCACCTGTTTCATCGGCTATGGCGCCTTTGCCGCCGCCGGTGGATTGGGCATGATGTACCTGCTGAAGAAACGGGCAAATACCAGGAACCTGTCCCGTGAGACCCTGACCGGATCCCTTCCGGAGCTGAAGGTTATCGACGACCTGATCTACAAGACCATCGTCTTTGGATTCATGTGGCTCTCAGCCGGTATCATCACCGGTGCCATCTGGGCCAACGAGGCATGGGGGACATACTGGAGCTGGGACCCCAAGGAGACCTGGTCGATCATCACGTGGTTTCTCTATGCTTCCACCCTCCATGCCAGGTTCACCAGGGGATGGAGCGGCTCGCGGATCGCCTGGCTGGCCATCATCGGATTCATCGCTGTCTTCTTTACCTATTTCGGGGTCAACTACCTCCTTTCAGGACTGCACAGCTACGGTGCTTCCTGATCGCCGCAACGTCGCCACGGGATACCCGATCACCCGGAATCAGCACCGGAATTACAAGGGGTTGCCGGGTGGCACGGCTGTGGGTGGTCGAACTTCACAAGCAGACACCCCGCATACCGGGAGATTGTTCGGGAACGTGCAGACGGGATGCCCTGTGACCGCTCACACCGCAGTGGTACTGACTGACCGGAACAGACAGCAACCGGCCATGACGGTGCTGAGCTGTATCTTGACAAGGCCCATGGAACGCGTTATAGAAGAAGCTGTTGAACCACCATTCAGCGAGCATGTCCAATAGGCGAGGATGTTTACCAAACGTAGCAAAAAGGAGATCCACGATGAAAAAGACTCTGATCTGTAGCGTAGCTCTGGCATTTTTCTGCACCACCGGCCTGGCCGCGCTGTCCATGGCGCAGGACAAAGGTCCGGCCGAGATGGTTCTGAAGACCGCCAAGGCCAAGAAACCGGCTCTCTTCCCCCATGCAGAGCACCAGGCACGGCTGAAATGCGGTGACTGCCATCACAGCAAGGGTGCTGACGGCAAGCAGGCTCCCTACACCGAGGGCATGAAGATCGAGAAGTGCGAGACCTGCCACAACAAGGATGCCGGCATGCCCAAGGGCCTGGCAAGCTTCAAGGACGTTGGCCACAAGAAGTGCAAGGGCTGCCACAAGAAGGCCGACAAGAAGCTGACCAAGTGTGGTGTCTGCCACAAGAAGGGTCTGAAGTAATCTCTTTTCTCCACCTGCCCCGCCGGCACGCACCGAACCGCACGGTTCCCGGCTGGCGGAGCCATAAGAAAAGGCTGCCCCGCGGGGCAGCCTTTGTTTTTCCGGATCACCGGGACCGGGGTCTATCCCCGGTGCATCCGTGAAATATCTCCCACCCGCAGAACCAGCCTGCCCAGGGCGGTGAGAAGATTGAGCCGGTTGCGGCGAACCTCAGGATCATCGTCCATAACCATCACCTGGTCAAAGAACCGGTCCACCGGTTCCTTCATCTGCAGCATGATCTCCAGGGCGTGTCCATAGTCGCGCGCCCGGAGCAGAGGCTCCGCCTGCCGCCGGACCTGCTCCATGGTCTCATGGAGTGCTTTTTCCGCATCTTCCCGCAACAGCCCCGGGTCCACCTCGGTTTCGGCATTGTCCTTGACGATGTTGCGGATCCGTTTGAAGGAGCCGGCAAGAACAGAGAAGGTCTCCTGGCTCCTGATCTCTTCCAGGGCCCTGATCCGCGCCATGCAGTCGGTTATATCGTCGAAATCCACGGAAATGGCCGCCTCCACCACGTCCTGGGCCACTCCGGACGAGATCAGTTCGTTGGCAAACCGGAGCCGGATGAAGTCGAGCAGCTCTTCGCCAAGTTCCTCGCCCACCTCCACCACGCCCTGGTAACCGGTCGCAGCCGCCCTGATCAGGTCCCGCAGGGAGAGGGAGATATTCAGACCGCGGATGATGCTGATCAGACCGATGGCCTGCCGGCGCAGGCCAAAGGAGTCCTTGGTACCGGTAGGTTTCTCACCGATGGCGAAACAGCCAACCAGGGTGTCCATACGATCGGCAAGGCCGACAATGGCGCCGGCCAGGGTCTGTGGCAGCACGTCACCGGCCCGTACCGGCAGGTAGTGTTCATAGATGGCCAGGGCCACTGGTTCCGGCTCTCCGTCGAGCAGGGCATACTCGCGGCCCATGATGCCCTGCAGGGAGGGGAACTCGCCCACCATCTCGGTGAGCAGGTCCGCCTTGGCCAGCAGCGCGGCACGGACAACCAGGTCCTTGATTTCGGGATCCAGCCAGTCGGCGAGTTCGGCGGCAAGCTCGGCGATCCGCCTGCTCTTGGCCGCCATGGTGCCGAGCCGGGCCTGGAAGACGATTCCCTCCAGGTCGTCCAGCCGGTCGGCCAGGGGGCGCTTCCGGTCCTCGCGAAAAAAGAAGAGGCCATCCTCGAGACGGGCCCTGAGCACCCGTTCGTGACCGCTGGCCGCAAGCTCCATGTCATCGATCCTGGTATTGTTGACCGCGACGAAAAGGGGCATCAGCCTGCCCTCGCCGTCCACCACTGAAAAGTACTTCTGGTGTTCGCGCATGGAGGTGATCAGGGCCTCATCGGGCAGCTCGAGGAATTTCTCGTCAAAGGTTCCGCAGACCCCGGAAGGGAGTTCCACCAGGTTGGTGACCGTATCGAGCAATCCCTGGTCCAGGACCGGCCTGGCCCCGGACTGGCCGGCCCGCCGCCGGACCGCCTCCTCCACCTCGCGGATCACCATCTGCCGTCGCTGCCGGGGATCAACGATCACCGACCGTTCGCCGAGCCTGGCCGTGTAGTCGGCAAAGCCGGTAACCGGAAAGCTGGCCGGTGCCATGAAACGATGCCCGCGCGTGGAGGCGTCGCTCTTCACATCCTCAACCTCCAGCTCCACCACCTCGCCGCCATAAAGGACCAGGAGCCACTGGATGGGCCGGGCAAAGGCGAGGGTGGAGTCTGCCCAGCGCATGGACTTGGGAAAGGGAATCTCCCGGATCAGTCCGGTCAGGATCCCGGGCAGCAGGTCGCTGGTTTCCCGGCCCCGGACCTCTTCCACCGCCATCAGGTATTCGCCCTTGTCCGTTGTCACAACCTGCAGGTCCGAAACATCCACGCCCCGGGAACGGGCAAAGCCGATGGCAGCCTTGGTCGGCTTGCCGCCGGCGTCGAAACCGGCCTTTTTCGGCGGCCCGATATGTTCCAGGCGCCGGTCCGGTTGCCTATCCTGCAGATCCTCCACGGCCAGGGTCAGTCGTCTTGGCGTACCCACCGTTGTCACTCGCCCGCACCTAAGTTCCAGTTCCCCGAAACGGGCTGCCGAGGCAGTGGCCAGAAACTGAAGTGCCGGCCCGATATAACCGGCCGGAATCTCTTCGGTTCCGATTTCGAAAAGTAGTTCGCTCATGGTCCTTTTTTCACTTGTTCAGTTATCGACGGATCATTCGCCACCGCGCCGCGGGCCTGCCGCGGTTATGCGTCCTGCTGCTCCGGTCCCTGCAGCGATGCAAAGGTCGAATAGCCGTCGGCCAGGTTTTCCACGATCACGTTGTACCAGCGGATGGCGGGATTTCCGGCCAGGACCCCCCCAAGCCGGCAGCAGACCGACTCCACCGAATCCGGCAGGCGGGAACCGAGTCCCAACCCATCCTCGATGATGGCGATCAGGTCCTCGATCCAGATGAAATGGTTGAACCGCACCGACACCTGCACATTGCCCCACCTGCCCATGGAACGGGGCATTCCCTCCCCGTGCTCAGGGTCGCGGGGAAGCGATATGGGCACCTCGATGGCCAGGACGAGATCGTCCTTCTCCTGCAGAGAACCGTGCATCCTGCATTCGTAGCGTTCAAGGCCGATGCTGCCGGTCCCGGCATCCTTCTGGAGAAAATAGGGGAACCCGATCTCCAGGTGCGCGGCCTCGGCCTCAAGCCGCTGTTTCATCTCTTCCAGAATCAGGTGGAAACTGCGCAGGTTGAACCGGCCGTGAAAACGGTTGAGGATATCAACGAACCGGCTCATATGGGTCCCCTTGAACCGGTGCGGCAGGTTGACATACATGTTGACAGTGGCAACGGTCTGCTGCGTCCTGTGCTCCTTGTCCAGCACCGTGACGGGATAGGATATCGTCTTGACACCGACCTTTCTGATGTTGATACGCCGGTCATCGCGCAGACTCTGGATATCTTTCATGGACCAAGGGCAAGAAATAGAGCGGAACGGAATTGAGGTACGTTGTCACAGACACCCCGTCTCTGCACGGTCACGCCGACCCCGCATGGATGGCCTGGGGCGAACCGGCATGCCTGCGCAGATACGGTGCACCCGTACCAACCTGCAGTCTTGAGGATATGAAAACAAGGGGTTGTTTCCTGTGATCGGTTACGAATCGACGGTTATCGAATGGCAAGGCAATGGTAACTGCGCTTGCCGGGTACGAAAAAACATGCACGTCCAGGCGCCCCGTGGCGGCAGGAGATCGCTTCCGCCGGACCGGATATCGGGCCCGGGGCCGGATGGTGGCGGTCAGGAGAATATCTGCGGAGTGCTGCCCGGCCAGGCGGACAGGAAGACGCCCTATGCCGGCCGGGGAACCCGCAGTCCGCCGGCTCCCTGCGGGACCAACCCCCCGTTGCCCGGCAGGCATGCCATGACCGATGGGACACAAGCGCCGATGGACTTGCGCCGATGGCGGGAATTGCGGGTCGCAGGGCCGGAAACTCAGTCCAGGTACTTGTGAACAGCGGCCTTCAGTTCATCCAGGTTGGCAGACTTGACAATATACTCTTCCGATGCCCAGGTACCGAAATCCTGTTTGTATTCCTGGTAGGCGGAGCTGAGGATCACCGGCAGATCTGGATTGATCTCCTTCATCTGCCGCAGGACCTCGATACCGTTCATGCCGGGCATGTTGATATCAAGAATCACCAGGTCCGGCTGCCGCTCCCTGAACTTCTCCAGGGCCTCCTCGCCGTTGTAGGCTGAATCGACCGCATAGCCCTCATCCTCGAACTCCTCGCGGTACAGGAGCTGAATGCCGTCCTCGTCATCTACCAGCAGTATACGTTTTTTATCCATTTGTTCCCCCTCACCTCGTGGGCCGGGAAAAAACCCGGCAGGTTGTCCAGCGCTCTCCGGCAGAGGACCGCCGGCCCCTACAGTTCGACCTCACGCAGGTACCGGCACGCCTCCTCCGGGGGCATGGGGTTGATGTAGAATCCGGAACCCCACTCGAAACCGGCGATACTGGTCAGTTTCGGGACAATCTCGAAATGCCAGTGATAATGATCGAGAAGATCAGACCCAAGGGGCTGTGTATGCAGGACAAAGTTGTACGGCACATTGGGTATGCAGGCATCAAGCCGCCGCAGACTTTCCGAAAAGATATCGGTGAGCCCGGCCAGGGTTTCCTCATCTATGGCAACATAGGAGGAACTGTGTTTTCTCGGCATGATCCACATCTCGAAGGGCGATCGCGGCGCAAAGGGCGCCAAGGTGACAAAGAGCGGATTCTCGCAGACCAGGCGGACATTCTGCTGGATCTCCTGGTGGATAATGTCGCAGAAGACACAACGGTCTTTGTACCTGAAATACTTGAGACTGCCGTCCAGTTCCGAGGTCACCATCCGGGGCAGGATGGGCAGGGCGACCAGTTGCGAATGGGAATGCTCCAGGGACGCGCCTGCGGCACGGCCGTGGTTCTTGAAGACCATGACATAGCGGAACCGGCTGTCCTTGGCCAGGTCCCGGATTCTGTCGCGAAAGGCACGGAATGTCAGGATCATCTGGTCATGGGGCAGGTCAGAGAACCGGTCGTCGTGATTGGGACTCTCGATGACGACCTCGTGCGCGCCGATCCCGTTCATGCGGTCGTAGAGTCCTTCGGCCTGCTTGTCCAACTCGCCCTCGATGACCAGGGCCGGGTACTTGTTGGGGACCACCCGCAGCCTCCAGTTCGAGGAATTTGCCGGCATGCCTGGCTCACGGCCATACACCAGGACCTCGCCCGGGGTGGTCTTCTCGTTGCCCGGACAGAGGGGACAGAAGCCGCCCCTGGTCTTGGTGTCTTCAATGACGAAATCCGTTGGCCGCTTACTCCGCTCCTTGGCAATGATAATCCAGCGACCGAGAATCGGGTCCTTCCGTAATTCAGGCATGGTGCCCTACCGTCCCTGTTCCTTTTCCCGCTGTTCCTGCCTGGTCTTGCAGTCGATGCAGAACTTTGCCACCGGCCTGGCCTGCAGCCGCTTGACGCCGATCTCCTCGCCACAGCCGTCGCAGATGCCGTAGGTTCCCTCCTTGATCCGGATCAGGGCTTCGTTGATCTTGTCCATGAGCTTGCGCTCCCTGCCCCGCAGACGCAACTCGAAGCTCCGATCCGATTCCATGCTGGCCCGGTCGTTGGGATCGGGAATATTACCGCTCTGGTTGGTCATCTCGCTCAGGGTCTGTTCCACATCGGCGTAGATATCAGACTTCATCTGCTCGAGTTGTTCCTTCAACTGCAGCAGTTGTTTTTCGTCCATACAATCACCTGGTTTCTGTCTATGGTCCGGCGGATCTGACAAAATCACCGCTCTTGCCGCCGCTCTTCCTGAGCAGACGGATATCCGATATCACCATCTCCTTGTCCACGGCCTTGCACATATCATAGATGGTCAGGGCGGCGACGGAAACAGCGGTGAGCGCCTCCATCTCCACACCGGTCCTGCCGGTAATCCCAACCGTGGCCCTGATATCGATGGCATGGAATTCATCGGCAAAGGAGAACTCCACGTCGATGGAGGTGATGGCCAGGGGGTGGCAGAGCGGGATCAGGCTGTCCACCTTTTTGGCGGCCATTATGGCGGCGATCCGGGCCACGCCGAGCACATCCCCTTTCTTCACGGTCCCTTTCCGGACCATGGCAAAGGCCCGGGGCGACATGGAGACGCGGCCGGCCGCGGCCGCCTGGCGGACAGTTTCGGGCTTGCCGCTGACATCCACCATCCGGGCGTTGCCCTCATCGTCAAAATGGGTGAATGCGGTTGCCATCAGCGACCGTCCCGACCCTCGTCCTTCTTCTTCTGCTTGCCCAGATGACCGTGAAAGAGCCTGGAAAAGAATCCTTCCTCTCCGTCATCGGTCAGATCCTCGAACTCCTGAAGCAGTTCCTTCTGCCGCCTGGTCAGGTCCGTGGGTGTCTGCACCTGGATTTCGACGATCATGTCACCACGGCCGCCGCCGCGCAGGCTGGGTACTCCCTCGCCGGGCAGGGTAAAGCGCTGTCCGGACTGGGTCCCGGCAGGGATCTTCAGTCTCGCGCTGCCGTCGATGGTGGGCACATCCACCTCGCATCCCAGCGCGGCCCGGACCATGGAAAGGGGATAGCGGAGAAAAATAGTCTGGCCGTCACGCTGAAAGAACTCGTGCGGCCGCACATGGATGACCACGTAGAGATCACCGGCGCGACCGCCGCGACGACCGCCCTCTCCTTCTCCGGCAAGCCGCATCCGGGAACCGGTGTCCACGCCGGCCGGAATCCTGATGCTCACTGTCTTGCTCCGGTTGACCAGGCCGGTGCCGTCACAGTCCAGGCAGGGATCAGAGATGACTTGCCCGGTCCCGTGACACTGGGGGCAGGTGGAACTGACCTGGAAAAAACCCTGCGACCGGATCACCTGCCCCCGGCCATGGCAGGTGGGACAGGTCCGGGGCCGGTATCCGGGCCGGGCACCGGTACCCTCACAGGTCCAGCAGGTCTCGCGCTTGGTGATCTCCACCTCCCGGGTGACGCCCTGGACGGCCTCCATGAAGCTGATCTCGATGTCATAGCGCAGATCGTCCCCCTGGATGGGCCCGTTGGGATCGCGCCGCCGGCCGCGGCCGCCAAAACCAAACAGGTCGCCGAACAGGTCATTGATATGGGAAAAGATATCCTCACTGCTGGCAGGACCGCTGTAGCCGTTGTTCTTCAGTCCCTCGTGGCCATAGGTATCGTAGATCTGCCGCTTGCGCTCGTCGCTCAGGACCTCATAGGCCTCGGCAGCTTCCTTGAAGAGGGTCTCGGCCTCGGGATCGTCGGGATTGCGGTCCGGATGATACTTCATGGCCAGCTTGCGATAGGCCTTCTTGATGGTCTCGCTGCTGGCATCCCTTGCAACGCCGAGTATTTCGTAATAGCACTTGGTCACGGTACTCATGGCAAATGATTTGAAGCCGGGCTACGCCGCCTCTTCTCCGTTGTCGGATTCCGTCTCTGCGGCCGCCTCGGCCTCCTGTGCCCTTCTCTGCTCGGGCAGATCAAAGATATTATCGAAATTGACCTTGCCGGCGGCAATCTCCCGCAGGGTCATGACGATCTCCTTGTTCTTTCCTTCCACCAGGAAGGGTTCGCCGTTGCGGTGCTGCCGGATCCGTTCGACCGCCAGGTGGACCAGGGCAAAACGGTTGTCGTCACCAATCCTGGCAAGACAGTCTTCTACTGTGATACGTGCCATATTTTCATGCTCTCCGATAACTCTTTCGAAAAAAAACCGATGGCCGGAGAAATCCGGCGGTCACTCCACCCTGGATCCGCCCGGAAAAGACGCCAGGGCCACCGGTTGCGATCATGTACCCTGTCGGGGGCGGTCAGCCGTGGCCCTGCTGCCGAATGACCACCTTGTCCTGCCCCTCATGATACCCTGTTTTGTATTGTATGTCCTGCTGCCGGAGCAGACAAGGGGGGCACCTGTGAATTTCCTGAAAAATTGCTCTGTTAGAAAGAAGGTTGCCATGACGCCTTGGCGGCCACCCGTCCTCAGCCGGCAAAGGGGTTGCGCAGCAGCAGGGTCTCTTCACGGTCCGGCCCCACGGAGACGATGACCGGGGCGACACCGGTGATGTCCTCGATGCGCCTGACGTAGTCCCTGGCCGCGCCGGGCAGGTCCTCAAAGGCACGGATACCGCTGATCTCCTCCTCCCAGCCGGACATCTCCTCGTAGACCGGTACAGCCTGGCTCGTCTTGCGGATATTGCCTGGCATGCAGTCGTACTCCTGGCCGTTCACCTTGTAGCTGCGGGCGATCTTGAGGGTGGGCTGCCCGGAGAGGACATCGAGCTTGGTGATGGCCAGACCGGTCAGGCCGTTGAGACGCACCGCATCGGTGGCCACCACACCGTCGAGCCAGCCGCAGCGGCGGCGACGGCCGGTGGTGGCGCCGAATTCCCCGCCCTTCTTCTGCAGGGCATCGCCGATTTCATCTCCCTCGGGCAGCTCGGTGGGAAACGGCCCCTCGCCCACCCGCGTGGTATAGGCCTTGAGGATGCCGATCACTTCATCGATGTGGGCCGGGCCGAAACCGGCGCCGATACAGGCGTTGCCGGCAATGGTGTTGGAGGAGGTGACAAAGGGATAGGTGCCGTGATCGATATCAAGCTGGGTCCCCTGGGCGCCTTCAAAGAGGATGTTCCTGCCCTCACGGCGCGCGCAGTCCAGCTCCACGGAAACATTGCCGATATAGGGGGTCAGCTTGTCGGCAAAGCCCTCGAAGAGCTGCCTGATCTCGTCAAAGGAGACCGGGTCTGCCTGGTACTGCCTTGTGAGGAAAAAATTCTTCTCCTCCACATTGGCCTGCAACTTGTCGACAAAGAGGTCCGGGTCGAGCAGGTCGCCGGCCTTGATGCCAACCCTGCCGACCTTGTCCATGTAGCAGGGCCCGATGCCGCGACCGGTGGTGCCGATCTTCTTGCCCTTGGACAGGGCCGACTCCCTGGCCAGGTCGAGGCTCTTGTGGTACGGCATGATCAGGTGGGCATTTTCACTGATAACGAGCCGCTGCGGTGTCACGGGCAGGCCGCGGCCGGCCAGCTCACCGATCTCTTCCAGGAGCACACCGGGATCGATGATCACTCCGTTGCCGATCATGCACCGTTTGTCCTCGTACAGGATGCCGGAAGGAATGATATGAAAAACAAACTTGTTGCCGTCGACCACCAGGGTGTGTCCGGCATTGTTGCCTCCCTGAAAACGGACAATGCAGTCCGCATACCGGGTCAGCAGATCAACGATCTTTCCCTTGCCCTCGTCACCCCACTGGGTGCCGACCACCACCACGCTGGCCATGAAAAACTCCTGTATTATTTATCTGAAAATCGCCCTCGGAGTACTGCCACTCCAGGCTATTTTCATCGTTGGTTGTGGCTGCGACGTCAAAATCCCGGTCCAGCCATGGCGGGTATTCCATTCCGTCGGCCAGGCTGAACGATCCACCACGCGCATCCAGTCACGCGTTGAAACCGGCCTGAAACACAAACGACTCGGCAGACAGGACACAACCCCGCCCGCCCGGGCGGGAGCGTTCAAGCGCGCATACGTTCACGCCGGGCCGACCGGGACAGCCATGTGACCGATCAAAACCGGGAAAATATAGCCGAGAAGGATTGAAAAGTCAAATAAAGGCGGGATAAAGGCGAAAAGGTATCAACAGGGGCCGACCGGCCGGGAAACGGGAAGGCGACATCACCGCAGGTTGGCACAGGATGGGCCACCTGTCCCAACATACGGTTTGGAGGATGTGCACACAGCGAATCATTGTTCCCGTGATCGGTTACAGATCACCCTTGGCCGGCCATGAATGCCTGGACCATGGGATCCGATGTGATGATGAAGTAGATGGTGCCTGTTTCCTCGTTGGCCGCCAAGGTATCGGGTGTCCCTCCACCGGCCATGATCGCCATGGTCGAATTGAGCTTGACCGTGGCCAGGATCCCGAGCTCCCTGGTCTTTTGGTCCTTTTTCGCCTTGTTGAAGGCATCCTCCGAGACCTGTCCCTGCTCGTTGAAGGCCCAGTAGAGGATCTTGTCATGGGCCATGGTTGTGGGCTCGGCAAAGGCGGTCATCAGGTGCGCGACCATGTTCTTGAGCTGGGCAAAACCCACGTTTTCCCGGCGCTGGTACATGGCCAGGACACGGTCATCCCCGGTGTCCGCCACCACGACAAGCCCGCCATCGCGAAACCGGTAGGTACCCTTGTAGGACCCGGCAACGGGATGGGCCAGGGCAATGGCCTTCTGCCGGCTGGTGAGCGGACGGCCAAGGACATATCCCTGCATACCGAGACCCAGGGCCTGCACCCTGTCCGCCAGGGCGGTAAACGCGCTTCTGTCCGCAGCCAGACAGGTGACAGCGGAAAGCAGAATAATCAGCAGGGCCGGCAGAATCGTTACCTGAATTTTCTTGCGGTTGATCATTGTCACTCCGGAATATTCCGGCCCGGACAGGGAAATCCGGCGGCCAGACCGTGCCCTGACAGCCGGGCAAAAGTCAACAGACACACTGCCAAGCCGCAGGGCGCCGCTACAGCAGCCTGCCGGGATCGGAACTGATGGTTCCGGCCGGCCCGCGGACCGGGGCCGGCCGGAAGAATTAACGGACCTGGCTGTTACTTTTTGTCGCCATAGCGCTCGGCCTGCTCTGCCCGGATGGCCTGCATCACATCCTTGTCAAAGCCCTGCCGGTACCACTGGTGCTCAGGCCTGGACAGAAGCGCATCCACCTCCTTCTTGTACTTGGCCTCCATGCCATGCTCCTTGGCGAGCCGCATCAGCTCGGGGAGGAAGCCGAAGTAGAAGTGGTGGGCCACCTCGTACATGCCGTGCCAGTGGGTATAGTCCGGCCCGGACATGGCAGCGCCGTGGCGGGCGCGGCGTCCCTCGTGGTGCCAGATCTCCCACCAGATCCAGCCCAGCTCGGTATGGAAAGTGGACCCGGAGATCAGGCCGTCCTTCTTGGCCATGCCGTAGAGACGCTTTGTCGGTTTGGCGAACTTCTCGTTATAGGTGACGACCAGGGAATCGAACTGGGTGTAGAAATTCTCCACCTGCTGCTTGCCATGGCAGGACTTGCAGACGCCCTGCATGTTCCGACGGCGGTCCTCCCAGGAGATGACCTTGGCCACCTGCTTCTGGGCAGTCACCTTCTTGAACTTGCCATCCTTCACCACGTAGGTCTTGTAGGTGGCCTTCTGTCCGACCTGGGGCGGAATGTCACCCGGGATATCGGCCACCGTGCCGTCGGTGAACACCACCCGGTTCAGCTTGACCGAGACCTTGGGTCGGAGGGTCCAGGAGATCCGGTCGCCGACGTTGTGGGTATTGGGGGCAACACCGCCGTCGAGCTTGACATAGGCACCCATGTGGCAGGTAGCGCAGGTGGGCGCGGTGTAGTAGTCCTTGCCCAGGACCCAGGAGCCCTGCTTGAGGATATTCATGCCGTTGGCGCCGGCCTCGCGGATGGCCGAGTTGTAGGCGATGCCGTGCTTGGACTCGGCATAGATCTCAGCCTGGGGATGATCCGGGCCGAGGTGGCACTTGCCGCAGTTCTCAGGCTGCCGGGCCACGCTGGCGCGGAAGGAGTGCTTGGAATGGCAGGCCATGCAGGACCCCTTGGAGCCGTCGGGGTTGATCCGGCCGATACCGGTGTTGGGCCAGGTCATGTAATCGATCATTACCGCCTTGGCCTCGTTCTTGAGCGGCTTGCCGTCCTTGTCCCGCTTGATTTTGACCACTGAACCGTGGCACTGCCAGCAGCCGTTGACCACATCGGCCTTGGTCGGCTCCATGGAGCAGATAACCTCGCCCACCACGTTATCCAGGGAGGCCATGATCTCGCCGGCCGTGGCGTGGTGCGAGTTGACCATCTCCTTGACTTCACGCTCGTGGCAGTACTTGCAGTCATTGGGGCTGATGATGGTCTTGATGAATGCGCCCTCGTGCTCGTAGCCCAGCTCGTCGCCCTTGCCGGCCGCATGGCAGTTGTAGCAGCCGACCTGGCCTTTCTCGGCCGCGGCATGGGGAGAATGGCGCCACTGCTGGACCAGAGAGTTGTTCTCCTTGAGATGGCAGTTGACGCACTTGACGTTGATCTCCTTGACCTTCTGGTTCTGGGTGTCTTTCGACTGCTCGGTGGTGGCCAGGGCCGATCCGGCAGCAAAAAGCCCCACAATCATGATACAGACTGTTTTCCTAAGATGTTTCATACAGTTTCCTCCTGATATGGAACGTGTTGTCCTCCACTTGACGGGCCCTGTCGGCAACCATCAAAAAAATCCGCCTGTTATGTGCAGACCCACCTCCTTTTCTCTCAGTGCATACCTCCTTTTCCGTCGAATTCGTTGTACCGCAATCATGAAAACCGTCCTATCCGAGAGTCTCTTCACCGGCAGCGGCCTCATCCGTCTGCCAGAGAGGAAATATCCTGCTGAGAATGTAGAGAATGATAAGCGGCATGATCATGATGATGATGGAGGGAATGATGCCCTCCTTCTCAAACCAGCCGGGATGGTAATAGGTGGCGCCGCGCTCGCTCTTGCTCATGAGCTGGCCCCCGATGACCACGTTCCACCGCATGAGCAGGACCTGGACCAGGATCATGAAGGAGGCCACCGAGCCCCAGAAACGGACCGTGGTGTCACGGAGCCGGACCAGGGAGAGCCAGCCGAGCATGAAAAAGGGTATCACGGAGAAGATGCCGACCTGGGCGATCCAGTAGGATCCGAACAGCGGTCCCCACAGCAGTTCACGCAGGGTGTGCCAGTGATGGGTCGCCATGTAGGCATGGGAGAAGAGTTCCAGCATCTCGAAGACAAAGTCGAGAATGAAAAATCCCCAGAGGAACTTGATGCAGGTGCGGATACATTCCATGTCCACCGGCTTGCCGGTGAACTTCCTGATCAGGACATAGGAGAGAATGATCCCGGCGATACCGGAGACGCAGGCCGAGAGGAGAAAGATCACCGGCATGAGCGGCGTGGCCCAGAGGGGATTGGCCTTGACACCGCCGAATATGAAGCCGACATAGCCGTGCAGGGTACAGGCCATGGGGATGCCGATACCGGCCAGGAAGGCGATCACCTTGCGGTCCAGGGCCAGGGCCCGCGGCGAGAGGTTGTCCGAGCCCATGGTCAGGATGGTGTAGAGACCGCGCATGAAGCCGCCCGCCTTTTCCTTCAGCGCCACCAGGGTGGGCCGGTAAATAAACAGGATCTCCATGAGCAGGACGATGCCGTAGGCCGAATAGATGTAGCCGAACCCGGCCATGGCCGAGGTCGGGCTGGGGGTGAGCATCATGTTGAGGGCCCGCTCCGGGTGGCCGAGATGGTTGAGGAGCGGCATGGTGGCACAGGCGAGGAATGCCAGGGCAAAGATCAGGGAATACCTGGAGATCGGCTTCAGCGCCCTGATGTGGAACACGTGGTAGAGAGAGGAGACGATAAAGGCCCCGGCCACGATTCCGGTGATATACGGATAGAGCACGATCATCAGGCTCCAGTGGACATGAAGATCGTTGGGAAAGATATACCGTGTCAATGCTTCGGCGACGGCTGCGCCATGTTCCGGACTCATCAGACCACCTCCCTTCTCAGGCCGACGTAATGGAGCGAGGGTTTGTTCCCCATATCGGGTTTGAGGACAGAGACCACGTGCGGCAGGTGGAGGATCTTGTACACCTCGGACTCGTGGTCGTTGAGGTCACCGAATTTCCTGGCCTGGACCGGACAGACATTGACACAGGCCGGCAGCAGGCCCTTGCGGACCCGGTGGTAGCACCAGGTGCACTTGTCAGCGGTCTTTGTCTTCGGATTGATGAAACGCACCGAGTAGGGGCAGGCCTGGACGCAGTACCCGCAGGCCACGCACCGCTTCTGGTCGATGAGGACGAAACCGTCCTCGGTCTGGAAAGTGGCGCCCACCGGACAGACCTGGACACAGGAAGGTTTCTCGCACATGTTGCACAGCTTGGGCACGAAAAAGGTGTCGCGCACCGGGTAAGGGATATCGGTGCGCGGCTCCTGGTAGCCGTCCAGACCGCCGTTGGGTGAATCCACGTAGACGTTGTCATGATCGTCTATGATGTAGCGCTCCACCCAGGTGCGGTAGTTGCCTTCCGGCACCTGGTACTCGTTGCGATCGGCCACACAGCAGGAGCCGCAGCCGATACAGCGGGTGATATCGACGACAAAGGCGAATTTCTTTCCGGTGATGAAGGGGCCGGTCTCATCGCGCATGCCCGGGATCTGCTCCGGAACACCGGCCAGGTCCATGGCTCCGGCCGGGATCACCAGGAGAAGGGAGCCGGCAATGGTTCCCCGCAGGACCTTTTTGATAAAGGCGCGCCGGTCCCGGTTGATCTCTTGCTGCAATGCATCCATATCCATCATGACTTGTCCTCCCTGATACCGACGATCTCCCTGGCCTGCTTGACCCACATCAGCGGCGCATGGACGTTGTGGCACTGGTTGCAGATATGATCGGTGCGCACGTGCTTCTCCTCCAGGTGCCGGGGCATGGAAATCATCTTGATCGACTCCCTGGGCCGGGCCCGGATGATCCTGTTGTGGCAGCGCAGACAGAGGGTCCTGATCTCATCACCCTGTTTCTTGGGCAGCAGGGCGATGACCTGGCCGTCCCTGACGTGGTCGGCCACCGGCCCGTGGCAGAACTCACAGGAAACTGTTCTGTGCACCCCCTCCAGGTGCATCTGGCGGATATAGGGATGACAGGCAAGGCACGAGGCATTGGTGCCGTTGCGGATGGGCCGGTTGATCTCGTCCTGGATCGCATCAGCCCGGTAGTGCCCGTAAAGGCCGAACGACTCGGGCAGCACCATGGCCCGCACCACGATGCCGACAACGGCCAGCACGACCAGGACAACAATAATTCTGATAAGATGCGCGTTGTACTTTGATGTATAGTCCGGTTGCACGTCTCTCTCCTCTGCAGAGCTTGAAACCTTGCCAGATCAGTCTCACCCATCCTGGTTGCAAGCAGCGTTCCAGGATTTTTCCCATGGAAATTCCTGCAGTTACATGAGACAAGACCACGACAGCTACCGGATGGTAACAGAACCACACCCCCACGCGTTACCAGCCGGTAACGCGTGGGGTCTGACGGAAACAGAAAAAATATTGACCCGGATCAAGGCGGATGGGGTAGAATTCCGGCAGGATCGGTGGAGTGGAAGCAAGGTACCAGGGGTGGCAATCTCGAATCCGGGGAGACTGCCGGCGCCGCCGGACCCTCGCGGGAGCGCGGCCAGCGGGCGGAAGGAAGCAAGTGAAAGAGACAACGATACGATCGCGGCGGATGCGGCGGGAAGCGGCCACGGTGGAAGTGATGATCCGCCGTTATTGCCATGACCACCACGGGGGAACGACGGAGTTGTGCGACGAATGCGGGAAGCTCCTGGACTATGCCCTGTTGCGGCTGTCCAAGTGTCCCTTTCAGGAGGGCAAGACCACCTGCGGCAAGTGCCCTGTCCATTGCTACAAGCCCGGCATGCGGGAAAAGATCCAGGAGGTGATGCGCTCCGTGGGCCCGCGCATGATACTGACCAATCCCATTCTCAGCCTCTGGCATCTCCTGGACGGCCTGCGCAAAAAGCCCCGCCGGCGGAGTCGCTGACCGGGTTGCCCGCCGTCTTGACACCACCGGGCAAATCCCGTACATTGTGGAGGTTTCCGTGGCAGCGGCAATGCTGTCCAGTCACTTTTCTCCCTGGCTTGAGCGCTTCACCTCTCTGCAAAAGAGAAAACCACATGATTTCAAATGGTTCTCTTTTCACAGCGGCAGATGGGTGAAACCCGCCGGGATTTCCATCTTGCCCCGATCTGCCTCGCCCTGCGGTGTTACCATGCAGGCATACTGCATGGTAACACGACAAGACTCGCGGCCCGGGGCACAATGAAAATCGCTCGATCCGGGTTTTCCTCTATCCATGGCAGGTGTCTATGTTTGGAATTGGCCTTCCGGAAATGCTGGTGATCCTGGCCGTGGCCCTGATCGTGGTCGGCCCGGACAAACTGCCGGACCTGGCCCGTTCCCTGGCCAAGGGCATGGTGGAACTCAAACGGACCATGAACCAGGTGAAACAGAGCCTGACCGAAGAGGACGATGTGTTGGGAGAGGTGCAGGACGAACTGAAAAAAACCGCCGGTACGCTCCAGGAACACCTGCTGGATACCGAGAGCCGGACCTGGCGTGCTCCGCAGGCCCCGGCCGGCCGGGAGGACGGTGCCATCGACCTGGAGCCGGTGGAGGAACGGCCCTGGGAGGCCGACCGGCTCAAGGTGCCGCCCGGTCCTGACGGACCCGGCCCGGACGGGAAAAACGACAGTGCGACCGATGCGGACCGGCAGGAGAAGAACGGCGCCGGCAGTCCGCCCGCCCCGGCCGCATGATCGCAGCACTCGAACATTTTGCGCCCCACCACCGGGAGCTGCGCACCCGGCTGATCCGCTGCTTCCTGGCCATCGGGATCTGCACGGTGGTGGCCTACCTGTTTGTTGACCGGATCGCCGCTCTCTGCATGCGGCCGCTCTTCATCGCCTACCCACCGCTCGGCCACCTGGTCTACACCAGGCTCACCGAGGCGTTTATCAGCTATATCAAGCTCTCACTGCTGGTGGGAATCCTGGCCGCCTCCCCCTTTCTCCTCTACCAGGTCTGGATGTTCGTGGCACCGGGACTCCTGGAGCATGAAAAGCGGATCGCCCGCAAGGTGGTCTTCTGGGCGACCATGCTCTTTGCCGGCGGCGCCCTGTTCGCCTTCTTCGTCGTCCTGCCCCGCACCCTCCACTTCTTCATGGGTTATGCCGGGCCGGGCCTGGAGCCGATGCCGAAACTGGGCCTCTACCTCACCTTTGTCGCACGCATGGTCATGGCCTTCGGCATTGCCTTTGAGATCCCCTTTCTCATGGTCATGGCCTCGCGCACGGGCCTGGTGCAGCGGGACCACTTCAGGAGCAAACGCAAGTATTTCTACATGGTCATCGTCGCGCTCTCCTTCCTCCTCGCCGCAGGCGATGTCACCGCGACCGCACTGCTCTGCCTGCCCCTGTTCGGTCTCTATGAGGCCGGGATCATCGCCGGCAGGGTCTTTTCCGGCAACAGCAAGCCGGCAGCCCCCGGCGCCTGATCGTAACCGATTACGGGATATCCAATTCCCCAGAATCAACAGAGCCCTGTACGCGGTTGCAGGTACCTGATCACAGGGGTACCAAGCCGTTGTTGGCACAACCTCAAAACTGTACATTGGCACAAGCGGGCCGATTCGCTATCCCCCCGGTATGCGGAGCGGCACGACCGTGCAGAGGCGGGGTGCCTGTGACCGCTTACGCCTGATCAGCTCCGCCGCAACACCCAGAGGTCGCCCTCGAGCCAGTCACCGCCCTCCCGGCGCAGGCCGGATTCCCGCTCCGCCGCCACCTGCCAGCCTGTGGCGGCCGCCATCCCGGCGATATAGTCCCGCCCATGGGCATAGCGCCCGGTCGGCCGGAGCGCCCAGCCGCTTTCCCCCCGCTCTGTTGAAAAAACAAAAAACGCCCCTTTCCCGGCAGCACGGAATGCGGCCTCAAACAGGGGAGCCAGGTCACCGAGATAGATCAGGACATCCGCGGCCACCAGCAGGTCATAGGGCGTCTTGCTCCGCTCCAGGTAGGGGACCAGATCGCTGACCGCCAGCCGGTCATAGACCTGCTTGCCTGCCGCCACCTCGATCATACGCGGCGAAAGATCAATGCCGGTCAGGTGATCACAGGTGGAACGAAAGGTCTCGCCGACAAGGCCGGTGCCGCAGCCAAGATCGATGGCCCGGCCGTACCGAACCGGATCACCGGTCAATTCAACCAGCAGCTCATGCAGCAGAAACGGCACCCGGTAGCCCAGCTTCTCCAGGAGTTTTTCTTCGAAATATTCACTGAACTGGTCAAAGAGATCGCGCACATAGTCCCCGGGAGGCTCTGCCACCGCCCTGCCCTCCAGGGCGGCCAGCATGTGACTGGCCGCCGGGTGGCCGGGCCGGGCCGCCAGCAGCCGCCGGTAGAGGTCGCGGGCCCGGTCATGATGGCCCAGCAGGTGGTGCAGGTAGGCCAGGTTGTTCAGGGCCGGGGTATAGCCGGGGTCCCGCTCCAGCAGCTCCTCGTAGACTGCCACCGCCTTTTCCGCCTCGCCGCCGTCCTTGTGGCAGCAGCCCAGGTTGTAGAGGATGTCGGGATCATCGGGGCTCAGTTCCAGGGCGTGAAGATAGGCCTGTTCCGCCTCGGCAAAACGGCCACACCGCTTCAGGGCAAGGCCCAGGTTGTACCAGTTGTCCGGGTCATGGGGCTGCAGTTCCGCGGCCCGGCGGAACGCCCCGGCTGCCTCGCCGTGCCTGTCCTGTTCAAAGTGGACCAGGCCCAGGTTGTAGTGGACCACGTCGGCATCGGGCAGCTCCGCAACGACACGGCTGTAGCAGCGGGCGGCCTCGTCGAGCTCTCCCTGTTCATGCAGGGCCACGGCCTGCACATAGATCCTCTGTAATTCCTCGATATCTTTTTTCCGTTGCATGGCAAACTAAAGAAGGGGCAAGACACTCTCTGCAAAAAACACAAAAAATTCAGGTGGCGGGTGGCATTTCCTGTTTGAGGAGGCAGCAGGAGATGCGGTGGAGGGGGGTGCCGTCCTCGCGGTAACGGATGGTGTCGGGCTGCAGCAGCTTGTTCATCACACAGCCCTCCGGGATGGTGAGGGTAAAGAAGCGGTCCTCGTTGAGGCCGGGGCGGGGACGCAGGGTATTGCCCTCGATGACCAGGCTGTGGACAGGATAATCCTCACACAGGGGACAGCGGTAGACCCTGCCGTTGGGAAAAACAAAAAAATTCTCCGCCACCAGGCCGGCACACTGGAAAGGTTCGCCGGGATCAAGGTAGACCTTGGGATAGGTGACGTGCACTCCCAGGGCTGCGGCCTCGGCCGCCACCCGCGGCACCACGTCCAGCCAGTGGTCGGGATCCACCTGCCAGCCGGTCTCCTCGCCCGGGCCGCCGGCAGCGGGTTTGCCCCGCAGGCCGATCACCTGGATAAAGAACCGCTCCACGCCAAGCCCGGCCAGCAGTTCCGGCATCCGGTGCAGGTGGTCGATATTGAGCGCCGAGACCGTGTAGATCAGGCTGGTGTGGAATCCCAGGCGCACCGCCTTTTCCAGGTTGGCTGTACAGGTGGCAAAGACGCCCCGGCCGCGGATGGGATCGTTGACCTCCGGGTCGGGACCGTCGAGACTGAAACTCAGGAAATCGAGCTCGTCCGGCCCGACCCGGTCCAGGAAATCGTGGAACAGGTAGCCGTTGGAGTCCACGGTGACGGCGAAGCGCATGGTGCGGGCCGCGCGGATGATTGCGGCAAGGTCCGGGTGCATGGTCGGCTCGCCGCCGAGCAGAATCAGGTTGCTCTCCACGTCCGGCCGGGCAAAGAGGCGCAGCCAGGCAAGGGTTGTCTCCAGGGACAGGGCCGCGGTGCCGTGCTGGGCCGGATTGATGTAGCAGTGGCGGCAGGAGAGATTGCAGGCCGTGAGCAGGTGCAGAAAGACGTTGCGCTCACCGGCCTGAAAGCCGACGGTCCGCGCGCTCGGGAGACGGGTATTCATGGGAGATCCTCGGCCTGTTCCAGGGTATAGCGGGCCAGCAGGCTGTCCTGCCAGTAGCTCCGGGTACGGAAAAACCGGGCAAAAAGGCGCAGGCTGCGCTCCCGCAGGACCCTCCCCCGCACATCCACCTCCATGCCGGCATAGAGGGGCCTGAGCCGTCCGAGTTCCAGGGAGGTACCGCCGCCCATCACATCCTCGTAGGCCCAGACAAAAGAACGGATGCCCGAGAGCAGCATGGTGGCATAGCACATCAGGCAGGGTTCCATGGTGGAGTAGAGGGTGAGGGTGGCGCAGTCAAGGTCCGGCTGCCTGCGCAGCAGGTCCCGCAGTGTCACCACCTCGGCATGATCCAGTTCGTTGAAATGGGTGCCATGGGAGTTTTCACGGTGCCCCCGCGCCAGAACGCGGCCATCCCGGACCAGAACGCAGCCCACCGGAAACTCACCGGCCGCCAGGGCACGTTCCGCCTCGGCCAGGGCCTCATTCATGAACCGCTCATCGCTGATCGTCACCTGTCTCTCCCATCGCCTGTGCCATCTCGGCCGGCGCTCAGCTCAATCGCCAATCGTCCTCGCCGGCCACGGTGGCCCATGGTAAACCAGAACCGGGGCCTCCGTCAACAGCTACACCTGAATTGAGCGGTTCACCCACCTGCAAGAGCAAACAGATAAATGATTATACATGGTTTTCGATGTAGCCAGGTTACAGGCTGCGGCCGAAACCGAGCACCCGCTTGTTGATCACCATGCCGGTCCGGGGCTGCAGCCATTCCTGGCCCGTGGAGACAAAGGGCAGATAGACA
>DRKI01000200.1 GCA_011051875.1 Desulfobulbus sp.
AACGGATTGAAATTACAGGCTTTAAGTCTGGTGACCCCAAGGGGAATCGAACCCCTGTTTTCGGCGTGAGAGGCCGACGTCCTAGACCGCTAGACGATGGGGCCTTTGTGGTGCAGGCTTTTGTAAAATAAATGGTGCTCTTTGTCAAGTCGCTTTCAGTCTCGGGGAACGAAAAAAATCAGGGGGCGGCAATGGCGCGGCCAAATTGACGGGCCCGGGCCAGGATCTCGGGCCGCTTGCTCACCACCCCCTTGCTGTCAGCGCCGGGAACGGTCAGCTCTCCCTCGTAGCTGCAGTCCATGGCGTCGAAAGCGTACCGGCTGGTGAGAATGGCGCCTTCGAAGAGCCGTTCACCCTTTGTGGCGGCGACACTGACCAGGTAGCCGCGGCGCCGGTCGCGGTCCGGATGTCGCTGCTTCAGGATGTATCTCCGGCTCCACAGGGCCTGGCAGCGGTCGATGAAAAGTTTGGCCTGGGCGGTGACGGAATAGAAATAGATGGGCGAGGCGATGACGATACGCCGGGCCTTCCCGATCTTGTCGTAGAGTGCCTGCATGTCGTCTTCGAAGATACAGTTGCCCTCCCTTTCGCAGCTACCGCAACCGATGCAGGGATGGATGTCAAGCTGTGGCAGGTGGATCAGCTCGGTCCTGCAGTGTCTGTTTTCCTGCCGGATGCCTTCGATGATCGCTTCCGCAAGCAGAACGGTGTTGCCCTTTTTGCGGGGACTTCCGAGAAAGATTGTTATGTTCATGGTGTTGTGTTTTCTTTTGCCGGGGTTTTCCGGCCGAGGCGGCCGAATGCCTGTGTACTCTCCCTGAGGCGCGTTCCCACCTCGTCGGTGAGAAACCTTTGCGCGCATCGCCATTTCCAGTTGCCGCTGGTGGTGCCCGGGGTGTTGATGCGGCAGTCGTTGCCAAAACCGAGAACATCCTGGAGCGGGAGGATGGAGAGCCGGGAGGGCGAGCAGTGGGCCAGGTACATCATGTCGAGGTGAAAGGTTGATGCCTCGTCATCAAACCGGTTGGCATACCGCTTGGCAAGGCGCCTGGCCTGCGGCGTGACGTTGGGGCTCAGGTACCAGCCGACCGCGGTGTCGTTGTCGTGGGTGCCGGTGTAGATGACGCTGTTTTTTTCCACGTTATGCGGCAGGTAACTGTTGTCCGGGTTGCCGTCAAAGGCGAAGAGGAGGATATTCATCCCCGGGTAGCCGAGGTCGTCACGCAGCCTGCGCACCTTTTCCGTGATGATGCCGAGATCTTCGGCAATGATCGGTAGCCGGCCCAGCCGTTTTTCCATTGTCCTGAAAAAGGTTTTCCCCGGGCCCCGGACCCATGTTCCCCTGACGGCGGTCTTTTCCCGGGCCGGTATGGACCAGTAGGCTTCAAAACCGCGGAAGTGATCGATCCGGACCAGGTCGACCTGGCCGAAGATGGTCTGCAGCCGTTTCTCCCACCAGGCAAAGAGCCTGTCCCGGATTCCCGTCTTGCGGCTGTTCCACCGGTAGAGAGGGTTGCCCCAGCGCTGCCCGGTCCTGCTGAAATAATCGGGCGGTACCCCGGCCACGGCCTTTGGCAGCCCTGATGGTGACAACTGGAAGATCTCCTGGTTGGCCCAGACATCGACACTGTCCATGGCCACATAGATGGGCAGGTCCCCGATGAGGCGGATGCCTCTGCTGCGGGCATGGTCAAGGAGCTGCTGCCATTGCCTCCAGAAGAGGAACTGTTCGAAACAGCCGTATTCCACCTCGTCGGCAAGCTCGGCAAGGGCGTGCCGCAGGGCGGTTCGCTCCCGCTGCCGGAGTTCCCGCGGCCAGCGGAACCAGCCCTGGTCGGCGAACTTTTTCTTCAGGGCCAGGAAGAGGGCATGTTCCCTGACCCAGGGCTGCGTGTCGACAAAGCCGGCAAGCTGTTCCCGGTTGTCCCGGCCGGTCCTGAACCGTTGCCAGGCAAGGCCGAGAAGATGTTGTTTCCAGGGTATGACCCGGTCATAATCCACCACGTATTCGGAAAACCGGGCATCGGCCAGTTCTTCTTTGCGGAGCAGTCCTTCCCTGACCAGCAGTTCCGGACTGATGAACAGCGGGTTGCCGGCCATGGCCGAGGGACTCATGTAGGGCGAGTTGCCGAAGATCCTTGCGGTAGGCCCGAGTGGCAGGATCTGCCAGTAGGATTGCCCGGCAGCGGCAAGAAAGTCGATGAACGAGATTGCCCCTGGTCCGATGTCGCCGATCCCCCAGGGACAGGGAAGGGAAAAGACCGGCAGGAGAACTCCGCTGGCCCTTTTGCTGAGAATTGGTATCATCTGCTTAGGTTTTTCCCCATGTTGGTATAGACTTCATTGCATAATGACCTTATAATTTACAAAGTGCCTCTGTTTCGGGTCCGGCGACCGCGCTTCCGGCCGGACCGGGGCTGCAGTGCCTGTTCGGGAAATACCCGGCGGCAGACGGGGATACCGAGAGCCAGTCAACATCGACCTGTGTTGAGGGCTATACCACATGGTGGTTTTCAGGGCTGTTCCGTCGGTCTGACCTGGCAGGACTCAATGAAACACGGGATTCATTTTTTTTTCAATTGGAAACAGATGGGTGATTCCACGGCCTTGCGTGGATAGCCAAGACCGCCGAACACGGTGTTTGCTTTTTTTTGCAGGATGCATTAGAATAATTTCCTCTTTATGTTATGAAAGGCGCGTTGTGCTTTTTTTGCATGTAAACCATTGTTGCAGGAGGGAGAAGGCAGGTGCTGACAAGTATCAAAAATGACCTTCTTGAGGCTGGAAAAAGCGAAGGATGCATCACGTTTCAGCATCTTAACGAGTTGCTGCCCGAAGAGATCAAGGATCCCGGGGCGATTGAGGAGCTGTTTGATTTTCTGGGTGAGAACAATATCGAAATCGTCACCCAGGAGAAGTCGGGAAAAAAGAAGACCCTGTCCGGTGAAGAATGGACAGGAAAAAAACAGGTTGAAGACGAGGCGGTCAGCGAACCGCTCCCGGACAGCGAGGAGCACGATTCCGAGGAGACCACCACCACCTACCTGCGGGAGATGGGGCAGTTCGACCTGCTGACGCCCCAGGAGGAGGCAAAGTATTCCAAGACCATCCGCGAGGGATTTGACGCCATTGTCAAGGCGATCCGCGAGGATACCTCGGGCACCACGGAAATGAAGATGCTCATCGAGCGCATCGACCTCTGGCAGCGCCGCGATCCCTCGCTTAAGCCCAAGAAACAGCAGCTCAACTACATGCGCCACTGCGTCAGCCTGGCCACGCGCAAGTACCCGGAGAAGCGGGAGCTGTTCGAGCTGCATACCAAGATCGAGGCCTACAACCGCTCCATCGAGGTGGCAAAGGATTCCATGATCCGGGCCAACCTCCGGCTTGTGGTTTCCATTGCCAAGCGTTACATGCACCAGGGGCTCACCCTGGCCGACCTGATCCAGGAGGGCAACCTGGGGCTGATGCGGGCGGTCTTCCGCTTTGATTACAAAAAGGGCAACAAGTTCTCCACCTATGCCTCCTGGTGGATCAGGCAGGCCATTACCCGCGCCATCCTGGACAAGACCCGGACCATCCGGCTGCCGGTCCATTTTCTCGAGCTGCGCAGCCAGTTCTTCAAGGCGTTCTACTCGCTGCTCAAGGAACTGGGACGCGAGCCGACGCCGGTGGAGATCTCCAAGATGACGGATCTGCCCATGGACAAGATCCTGGCCATCCTGGAGGCCTCGCGTGAGCCCATCTCCCTGGAGACCCCGGTGGGCGACGACGATTCCACCCTGGGCGACTTCCTGGAGAACCAGGAGTCCGAGTCTCCTTACGATGCGGTCCAGAACCGGGAACTGTCCAGCCGGGTCACCGAGGTGCTTTCCACCCTCACTGACCGGGAGGAGAAGATCATCCGTCTCAGGTTCGGCATCGGCGAGAAGGCCGAGTACACCCTGGAGGAGATCGGCAAACGGTTCAACGTCTCCCGCGAGCGTATCCGCCAGATCGAGAAAAAGGCGCTCAACCGGCTGCGGCACTCAAGCCGGCGCGAAAAGCTGCGATATTTCCTCGACTGACACGACCCCTGTATCAGCCCCGTCCCGTGACGGGGCTGTGTCTTTTTTATCTCTACCCCCTCGCTTCCCATGGATTCGTACATCGAACAGGCCGGGCTCGGCGATATCCTCGCCAGGGTCCGCGCCGAAGAACGTCTCAGCCTGGAGGACGGGCGCCGCCTCTACGAGTGCCCGGACATCCTGGCCCTGGGCTACCTGGCCAACATCGTCCGCGAGCGCAAGAACGGCAACCAGGCCTTTTTTATCTACAACCAGCACATCAATTACTCCAACGTCTGCACCAACCTCTGCAAGTTCTGCGCCT
>DRKI01000201.1 GCA_011051875.1 Desulfobulbus sp.
CAGCGCGGTCAGATGGCTGACTTGTACAAGGTGATACGTCTTGCTGTCTCGGGCATGGATCTTCTCCGGTTCAGGTATGGATGGGGCGTGGCTCCACTGTACCCCGTGGCCGCCAGGAAGAGAATCCCTAACTTGCGTGGGTTCCATTTTGTCGGGAGTTGCGAATCCTGCGGTGTTTCATTGCCACTATGCCTGCCTGATACACCACAAGGCGGTGCGGATGGCTGAATCGCCATGCTCTCGGCCGGAACCGGGCCGGCGGCCATCGACCTGGCGGCGTCCGTGGCCGCCTGCCCGGACGACCTGCCCGCGGACGGCGATGCAGGTCACCTGCCGCACACCGGCCGGGGCCCGGCCGGCTGAGAGAAGCCGCCTCCGCTGCATGCCGGCAGTCTTGTATCGTTTTCAGAGGAGGTCTGCCATGTTTATCATCTCCCACATGACACCGTCACCGGTAACCATCGGACCGGAGCAGACTGTGGTTGCTGCCCTGGAACTCCTGGAGCAGCATGATTTCCGTCACCTGCCAGTGGTGGATGGATCAGGACGGCTACTGGGCATGGTCACGGACCGGGATCTCCGTTCCGCCTGTCCTTCCTCCATGCTGAGCACCCCTGAACAGGAGTTGGTGCTGGACAGGGTCAAGGACGCCCGGGTGCGTGCCATCATGTCCACCAGCCTGGTCCGGCTGCATCCGGATTCCACCCTGGACGATGCCCTGCTCCTGTTCCGGCGCCGGTCGGTCGGCGCATTGCCCGTGGTGGATGACGGAGACATGCTGGCCGGGATTTTTTCCCTGACAGACCTGCTGAACGCCTACAGCCGCCTGTTCGGCCTGGCCGAGAAGGAATCGACCCTGGTGGCGCTGGAGGACCGCGCAGATGGCGGTGATATGGCCGGCCTGGTGGCGGCGCTGGAGAGAAGCGGTATCCGTTTCACGCAGCTTGTCCGCACCAGCGACGGACAGGGCAGGGGCAGGATCTATCTTCGGGTCAGCTCCCTTGGCATGAAGCTGGTGCACAGGGTGATCAGGGAGGCAGGATATGCCCTGTACCGGCCGGCAGGAAAAACGTAATCACGGCAGAGCCGCGGTCCTGCCCGGCCTGCCCGCCGGTTCTCCGTTCATCCTAGTGAGGTTCCCATGCTGGACAAACTGTTTTTTCCAAAGAGCATTGCCGTGGTGGGGGCCTCCCGGTCCCCGGGTAAGGTGGGGTACGATATCCTCCACAACCTGGTGCAGGCCGGGTTTGCCGGTGAGATCTTTCCGGTCAACCCGGCCGGGGGCAAGCTGTTTGGCCGCATGGTCCGGCCGGATCTTGCGGCCTGTGGCCGGGAGATCGACCTGGTGGTGGTGGCGGTGCCCGCCGCCCGCGTGGCCGATGTGGCCCGCCAGGCGGCAGACCTGCACGCAGGCGCCATGATCGTCATCAGCGCCGGTTTCAAGGAGACCGGTGAGGAGGGACGCCGGCGGGAACAGGAGCTGGCCGTGATCTGTCACCGTGCCGGTGTCCGCCTCCTGGGACCCAACTGCCTGGGGCTGATCAACACGGCCAATGGTCTCAATGCCTCCTTTGCCGCCCGAATGCCCGAGGCCGGTAATATAGCGGTCTTCTCCCAGTCCGGGGCTCTGTGCACGGCCATGCTCGACATGGCCGCCTCCCGCCACCTCGGGTTGTCCAGGCTGGTCTCCATCGGCAACAAGGCTGACATCACCGAGGTGGACCTGTTGCAGGAGCTGGCCATGGATGATGCAACCAGGGTCATTGTCGGTTACCTGGAGGACATCAGCTCCGGCGACGCCTTTGTCAAGGCGGCCGAGGAGGCCAGCAACCGCAAGCCCGTGGTCCTCCTCAAGTCCGGGACCACGGCCGCGGGCCGACGCGCTGCCGCCAGCCATACCGGGGTCCTCGCCGGCCAGGAGACGGCGTATGGCGCCGCCTTCAAGCGGGCCGGCATCTGCCGGGCCGATACCTTTGACGCCCTGTTCGACTATGCCACCGCCTTTTCCATGCAGCCCGTGCCCACCGGCAAGCGGATCCTGATCATCACCAATGCCGGTGGTCCGGGAACCATGGCCGCCGACGCGGTGGAGAAGGCCGGCATGGAGGTGGCGGTCCTGGATCGCAACATCGCCACCGCCCTGCGCGGCAAACTGCCGGCCGCGGCCTCGGTGGGCAACCCGGTGGACGTGCTCGGCGACGCTGATCCTTCCCGCTACGTGGATGCCCTGCAGGCGGCCCTCGGGGACCCGTCCGTGGATGCGATCATCGTCCTGCTCACCCCCCAGGCCATGACCAGGCCGGCGGAGACGGCCCGCGCCATCGCCGGACGGGTCGATGGTTCCAAGCCGGTCCTGGCCTCCTTCATGGGCGGCAGCGATGTCCTGCCTGGCCGCCTGGAGCTGGCAGCGGCCGGGCTGCCCGATTACGAGTCACCGGAACGGGCCGTGGCCGCGCTCAAGGCCATGTACCGGTACGGTGTCTGGCAGCGGCGGCCGCCCCGGCTGGTGACCCGGTTCCCGGTCAACCGGCGGCGGGTGGAGCGGATCATCTCCCGCGGCCAGCGGACCGGCCGGCTGCAGGTGGGCGAGGTCAGGGCCAAGGATATCCTCCGGGCCTACGGTTTCCATGTCCTCGACGGCCACCTGGCCGGCAGCCCGGAAGAGGCGGTGGAGATCGCCCGGTTCATCGGCTTTCCCGTGGCCATGAAGGTGGTCTCGCCCGATATCATTCACAAGACCGACCTCGGCGGCGTCAGTCTTCATCTCGGTTCGGCGCGCGAGGTCGAGGACGCCTTCGAACTGATGATGCTGCGCATCCGCAGGCATGCGCCCGGGGCCGGGATCGAGGGGATCTACGTGGAGCGCATGGCCGAGCGTGGCCTGGAGGTCATCATCGGCATGACCCGCGATCCCCAGTTCGGGCCCATGCTGATGTTCGGCCTGGGCGGTATCTTTGTCGAGGTCATGAAGGATGTCACCTTTCATCTTGCCCCCATCACCGCGGACGAGGCCATGCAGATGCTCCGCTCCACCCGGTCCTGGGAGATGCTCCAGGGAAAGCGGGGCCGCAAGGGGGTCGATATCGCGGCCATTGCCGGCGGTCTGCAGCGGATCAGCCAACTGACCACGGACTTCTCCCAGATCATCGAGCTGGACATCAACCCGCTGATCGTCGGCGAGCCGGGCAGCGACCCGGTGGTGGCCGATGCCAGGATGACCCTGGCTGCGGCGCCGGCCGGCTCCGGCAGGAAACAGGGGGCCTGACATGGTAGAATACGACAGCAGGTGGCAGGAAAAGTACGCCGACATGGTCACCACGGCCAACAGGGCCCTGGAGCGGCTGCGGCCGGGCCAGAGGGTCTTCATCGGCACCGGCTGCGGCGAGCCGCTGGAACTGGTCAGGGCCATGACCGCCCGCGCCGGCGAGCTGGCCGACGTCGAGATCGTCCAGCTCATCACCAAGGGCGATGCCCCCTATGCCGATAAGCGGTATGCCGAGTGTTTCAGCATCAACTCCTTCTTCATCGGCTCCAATGTCCGCGGCATGATCCAGGAGGGACTGGGGAGCTACACCCCCATCCTGATGTCGGACGTGCCCAGGCTGTTCCATACCGGCCGCCTGCCCCTGGACGTGGCCCTGATCCAGGTCACGCCGCCCGACGTCCGTGGCAAGGTCAGTCTGGGGGTCTCGGTGGATATCGTCCGCAGCGCGGCTGAGAACGCCTCCCTGGTCATTGCCCAGGTCAACCCGAACATGCCCTGGACGCACGGCAACTCGCTGATGGATGTCTATGATCTCGACCTCCTGGTGCCGGTGGACTGCCCGGTCATCGAGCGCGCCTCGCACCCTGCGCACGAGATCAGCCGCAGGATCGGCCGCGAGGTGGCGGCGCTGATCCCCGACGGCGCCACTCTCGAGTTCGGCCTCGGCCGGGTGCCGGGGGTGGGGAGGATCCCGCAGGCGGTTATGGATTTTCTTCACGACAAGAAAGACCTGGGCATCCATACCGAGATGATCACTGATTCCATCATCGGCCTGGTGGAGTCCGGCGCCGTGACCGGATCGAGAAAGACCATCGACCGGGGGAAGATCACCACCAGTTTCTGCATGGGCACCAGGACGCTCTACGACCTGGTGGACGACAACCCCCTGTTCCGGTTCCGTTCCACCGAGTATGTCAACGATTCCAACGTCATCGGACGGCAGAAAAAGATGGTCTCCATCAACATGGCGCTCGAGATCGACCTGACCGGTCAGGTGTGTTCCGACTCGGTGGGCGGCCGCTTCTACTCCGGCATCGGCGGCCAGGTGGACTTCAACCGGGGCGCTGCCCGCTCCGAGGGCGGCCGCGCCATCATCACCATGCCCTCGGTGAGCAGGGACGGCAGCCGTTCCCGGATCGTCACCACGCTCCGGCCCGGCTCCGGGGTGGTGATCAGCCGGGGCACGGTCCATTACGTGGTCACCGAGTACGGCACCGCCTTTCTCCATGGCAAGTCCATCCAGGAGCGGGTCATGGCGCTGATCACCATCGCCCATCCCGACTTTCGTGAACAGCTCTTCCACGAGGCGGTGGAGGCCCGCTACCTGCGGCCGGACCTGGCCGGCCTGGGCAACCGGTTCCTGGTCCCGGGCGAGGAGTCCATGCGCAGCACCTTCCTGCTCGACGACGGCACCCAGGTCAGCTTCCGTTCCATCCGGCCCACGGACGAACCCCACATGCGCGACTTGCTCTACAACCTCTCCCGGGAGACCATTTACTACCGTTTCATGAGCCGGCAGAAGAAGTTCACCCATCGCCAGCTCCATGATTTCGTCTACATCGACCACCGCCGGGACGTGGCCATCGTCGGCACGGTGCCCGAGGCCCATGGCGAGGAGATCATCGCCGTGGGCAGGTACTATCTCAACGATCGCGACAACAGGGCCGAGGTGGCCTTCGTGGTCCGGGACGGCTGGCAGGGCCGGGGGATCGGCTCCTTCATGTTCCGCCACCTGGTCGCCATCGCCCGGCGCAACGGTATTGCCGGCTTTACGGCCGAGGTCCTGCGCGACAACGACCGGATGCAGAAGATCTTCAACCACTCGGGCTACAAGGTACAGAGCCGCCTGGAGGAGGGGGTATACAGCTTTGTCATGGATTTTTGAGGCCTGGAAAACGAGACTTAAAGTACCTTTTTAAGTATCATGGCCATGTCGCTGACCTGGTATGGTTTTACCAGTATGGCGCTGAAGCCGTATTCCCTGAATTCCGCCATGGCCGTATCGTTGGCATAGCCGCTGGAGACGATGAGACAGGCGTCCGGGTCCAGTTCCAGGAGCCGGCGCGCCGTCTCCTTGCCGCCCATGCCGCCGGGTACGGTCAGGTCGAGGATGACGGCGGCAAAGGGCTCCCCCTCCTCCATGGCCTGCCGATAGACCTGCAGGGCCTCGGTCCCGTCCGCCGTGCCCACGGCATCGTATCCCAGCGAGGTGAGGATGCTGGTGCACAGGGTCCGGATCATCTCCTCGTCGTCCATCACCAGGATCTTTCCCTGTCCCTCTTCCGTAATCATTGGTCTCTCTTCCTTTTCCTGTTGCTTCCTGCTCGATGCCGGCAGGTGGATTGTGAAGGTGCTGCCTGCCCCCGGCCTGGAGTCCACCGAGATCACCCCCCTGTGGTTGCGGACAATGGAGTAGCTGCTGGCCAGGCCCAGACCGTTTCCCTCGTTCTTGGTGGTGAAATAGGGGTCGAATATCCGGTCCAGGTACTCCGGCGCGATGCCGGTCCCCTGGTCCCGGATCCGGATCCGGATATAGGAACCCGGCGGCAGCAGCAGGAGGTTGTTGCTGGCCAGGGTGACGTTGTCGGCCAGGATGGAGATTATCCCGCCCTCGGGCATGGCCTGATCGGCATTGATCAGCAGGTTGCCGATGACCTGGCTGATCTGGCCCGCATCCACCTCTGCCGACCAGAGATCTTCGGCAATCCGCAGCTCGTAGCGGACATTGGAGCCGTGCATGGTCAGGTCGGCCGCCTCCTGCAGCAGCCGGTCCATGGCGACCAGCTGCTTGACCGGGGCCCCGCCCCGCGAGAAGGTGAGGAGCTGGCTGGTCAGGTCCCTGGCCCGCAGCGAGGCCTGCTCGGCCGCCTGCAGGTATTCCTGGACCCCCGGTGTCTGCTCCAGGTGGCGGCGCAGCAGGGAGATGTTGCCCAGGATGGCGGTGAGCAGGTTGTTGAAGTCATGGGCAATGCCGCCGGCAAGGGTACCGACGGATTCCAGTCGCTGGGCCTTGATGGCCTCGTTCTCCAGCCGTTCCCGGTCGGTGATGTCGCGGAATACCAGGACCACGCCGATGACCCTGCTGTCCTGGTCGCGGATGGGGGCGCCGCTGTCGGCGATCAGGAATTTCCGGCCGTTGCGGCTGGTAAGGATCCCTTCCTCGTCCCGTTCCGCAGCCTGCTCCCCGGCCAGGATCGTCCTGACCGGGCAGGGCAGGGGCTCGCCGGTATCACGATGCACCAGGCGGAAGATCTCTGGCAGCGGTCGTCCGGCCGCCTCTTCCAGTCTCCAGCCGGTGAGTTCTTCCGCCACCCGGTTGACCAGGACGACATTGCCCTCCATGTCCGTGGTGATGACCCCGTCCCCGATGGAGCGCAGGGTGACACTGAGACGCTCTTTTTCCGTGGCCAGTTTCCGTTCGGCCTCTTTCTGAACCGTGATGTCCCGGTTGCTGCCGCGCCTGCCCAGGTAGGTGCCGTCCCGGTCATAAATGCCGCGACAGACATGGCTGATCCACCGGACCCGGCCGTCCCTGGTCCGGATACGGTACTCGATGGGACGATGGGGCCGGGGATCCTGGTGGTCCCTGAAATGCCCCTTGCAGACGGAGCGGTCCTCGGGCAGGATGATGGATTCGAGGAGATCCTTCCTGCGCTGAAATTCCTCCGGCGTGTAGCCGGTGATCTCCTCGCAGGAAGGAGAGGTGTAGATCATCCGGCCGTCGGTGGCACGCCAGAAGATCCATTCCGTGGAAAATTCGCTCACCATTCGGAACCGGCTCTCACTTTCCGAGAGCTTTTCCTTTGCTTCCCGGACCCGGGCCATCATCGATTCCATGGCCATGACGATTTCATGCAGCTCCCTGGTATCGGCGGACAGGTGGGACGGCAGGGCGAGCCGGGCGTCCACAAAGGGATTGATCCCCGACAGGGCCTCGGCCAGTTCGCTGATCGGTCTTGCCAGGTACCGGTTGATGAGCCAGTTGAGCAGGAGGATCATCGCCATCAGGGTCAGGCAGATGGAGACGGCCTGGATGGCGACCATCTGCAGAATGTAGCGGGTGATGACCGGATAGGGGATGGCGGCGTAGAAGGTCCAGGTGGGCGGAACCTCAAGGTGCTGCCGGTAGGCGAGGTAGCGGGTATGGTCCAGGCGGAAATTCTGGAGGCCGAAACTGTCGGGCGCGGTCCAGTCGGTCATGGACAGGCCGAGCCGGGCCCGGGATTCGACCAGGGACCGGTCAGGGTGGTAGACCACGGTTCCGTCGTCAGTGAGAATGAAGAACAGGACCTGGCCCCGGAGACCGGGGATCCGGAAATGACGGATCAGGTAGCGGACATCGTCCAGGTTTTTTTCGACCGCCAGGGTCTGGCCGTTATCCAGGGAAAAGAGCATGGTGATGACGCTCTGCCCGGTGAAGATGGACTGGTGGACCGCTGAGATGGAGCCCCCGGTTCTGACCACCGGCATGTTGCCCAGGTCGAGCCCGAGGAACGACTCGTAGCCGTCACTGATGCGGACGATCCTCTGTTCCGGGTCGAGGACGTAGAAGAGATCCTCGCCAATGGCGGCCTGATGCTGGTGCCGGCTCAGGAGGTGGTCTATGGCCCCCTCCTTCCGGGCCGTGGAATCATCCAGGTAGTCTTGTATCAGCTTCTGGTTGCTGGTGAAATAGTCGGCAATGATGGCGGAGCAGGTGCTGGCGGTGGTGGACATGGCCTGGCTCAGGTTCAGCTTGAGCTGCCGCATCTCGACCAGGGAGACCTTGATCGATACCAGCACGAGCCCCAGGAGAAAGAACAGGGTCAGGATCCTGTTGACCCGCCGGGCCAGGGGCAGGGGGGTGGTTTCGGCCTTGCGGCCGGCACGGTCTGTGGCTCCGGGTCTGCTCATGGCTGTTCGGCCGGTTCCAGGATCTGCTCCTGGACGAAACGGCCGTCCCTGACCGTGACCACGTACAGCGGACGCTGCACATCGCCGGAGCTGTTGAAGCGGACCTCGCCGAGAAGGGTGGGGTAGGTGTCGGAGAGCAACTGTTTCTTGATGGCAGCGGCCGAGGGCGGGTAGGGCACGGACCGCATGGCCCTGGCCAGGATCTGGACCATCTCGTAGCCGCGCATGGACTTGGCCGTGGGGTGCCGGAGGTAGCGCCTGCCAAGAAGACGGGTAAACTCGTGGTACTGGTCGTTGTCGTATTCGGGGGCGATGAAGGTCAGGATCCTGATGCCTTCCACGGCACTGCCGCCGATGTGGATGAGGCACGGGCTCTGGTCCCAGAGTGTGGCGTAGAATGGGATCGTGGCCCCGGCCTGGCGCAGTTTCTGGGCAACGATGGCAGTTTGCCGGTAGTTGGCGAGCATGACCACGGCCTGGGGAGCGCCCTGGAGAAGACGGGCGGCGATCCGGTTCCAGTCAGCCTCCTTCCTGGCATGGAAGGAAACCTTGTGGATGGTGCCGTTGTAGTTCTTCCGGATCTGGTTCAGGTAGTCCTCGCTGAAACTGGCATTGTCCAGGTCGAGCAGGGCACTGACCCTCTCTATCCCGGCATCGCGGAACAGGCCGGCCATGGCACGGCCGTAGCTGGAGGTGTCCACGGAGGTGCGGAAGAACAGGTCGTCCCGGTTGCTCAGCTCGCTGGTGGCGGTGTAGGCGGTGAACAGGAGGACATTCTGGCCGGTTACCAGGGGATAGGCAACCAGGGTGTTCTGGGAAATGGAATGCCCCATGATCACGGGCACGCCGCGGTTGATGAGGTCCTGGTCAACGGCGAGGATATCCTCGGGATCGTTCCTGTCGTCACGGACCAGCAGTTCGAGGGGATGGCCGTTGATGCCGCCCCGGCTGTTGACGGTTTCCACCCCGAGCCGGACCCCGTCCCGGATGTGCTCGGCCGCCGGGCCGCCGTCACCGCTCAGGTTGATGGCCAGGCCGATGGGGATCGGGTCCTTTTCCCGGGAACAGGAACAAAGCAGCAGGACAAGGACAAGAAAAAGGGCCGCGATGGCAGGGAAAAGTGAACGGAGGTATTCCTGGGCGGTTTTTTGCAGATGCATGGGGCTACCGGATCCGGAACCAGGCGGATCCATACGATAATGACAAGGTTCAACCAGGGTTCGGCCTCCTCTGCGCCCCGGGCCGGGGGCGGTCCGGCGGCATGGGCCGCTCTCCGGTGGCGCTGACCGGAATCCCTTCTCCTGGAAGGATTTTTTACCTTGTACCACATCTAACAAGATGATGGGAAATATATCAAACAGGATCTTGATTTTTTGCCGCCCCGGTTGCGCCGGCGTTCTGACCATCCGCGGGATGATGCCGTCGAATCCCTGCACCATCCCCTTGACCATGGTGGAAAACCTGTCTATAAATGCTGTCTTGAACCTGTATGAAAATCGCCCGATCCAGGGTGAAGCCGACGCTTTCTGCTCCCCTGTTTTTGCCCTGCCGGTTGCCCCTGTCGCAGGAGAACCGGGCCGGAACGTCGCCGCCGGTATATCGCCGGACGGCCCGGCGGGATGATCGTTTTTTTCTGTTTCAGCGTGCTCCTGCACCGGGGTGCGCCGACAGCCGGCGGTGACTGGTGATCCGATGGATATCTCTTTTCAGCTCGTCTCCGAATTCACGCCCTCGGGCGATCAGCCCCGGGCCATCGACCAGCTGGTCCGTGGTATTGACCGGGGTGTGCGCCACCAGGTCCTGCTCGGCGTGACCGGCTCGGGCAAGACATTCACCATGGCCCAGGTGATCGCCCGGGTCCAGCGGCCGACCCTGGTCCTGGCGCCCAACAAGACCCTGGCAGCCCAGCTCTTTGCCGAGTTCCGCGAGCTCTTTCCGCACAACGCGGTGGAATACTTTGTCTCCTACTACGACTACTACCAGCCCGAGGCCTACATCCCCGCCTCGGACACCTATATCGAGAAGGATTCGTCCATCAACGACGCCATTGACAAGATGCGCCACTCGGCCACCCGCTCCCTGCTCACCCGGCGCGATGTGTTGATCGTGGCCTCGGTCTCCTGCATCTACGGCCTGGGTTCGCCCGAGGAGTACCGGAAGATGCACCTCTTTCTCCGGGTCGGCGAGGACTGTCCCATGGAGGATGTCCAGCGGCGCCTTGTCTTCATGCTCTACGAGCGAAACGAACTCTCTTTTCACCGGGGAACCTTCCGGGTGCGCGGCGACGTGATCGACATCTTCCCGGTCCACGAGGAGGAGCGGGCGGTGCGGGTGGAGTTCTTCGGCGACACCATCGAGGCCATCACCATCATCGACCCCCTGCGCGGCGTGGTCCTGGAGGACGTGCAGGAGCTGACCGTGTTCCCGGGCAGCCACTTTGTCACCGGCCGCGATAACCTGCAGCGGGCCATGCAATCGATCCGGGAGGAGTTGCGGCAGCGGCTGGAGGAACTGCAGGGGGAAAACCGGCTGCTGGAGGCGCAGCGGCTGGAGCAGCGCACCATGTTCGACCTGGAGATGATCGAGGAACTCGGTTACTGCAACGGCATCGAGAACTACAGCCGCCACCTGACCGGCAAGCCGCCGGGCGCGGCGCCGCCCAACCTGCTCGACTATTTCCCGGATGACTTTTTGATATTCATCGACGAGTCGCACATCGCCGTGCCCCAGCTCGGCGGCATGTACAACGGCGACCGCTCGCGCAAGCAGACCCTGGTGGACTACGGCTTCCGGCTGCCATCGGCCCTGGACAACCGGCCCCTGCGCTTTGACGAATTCGAGGCCCGGGTGCGCCAGGCGGTCTATGTCTCGGCCACGCCGGGCGATTATGAACTGGAAAAGGCCGGGACGCACGTGGTGGAACAGCTGATCCGGCCCACCGGCCTGCTGGACCCGCGCATCGAGGTGCGGCCGGCGGCAAGCCAGGTCGATGACCTACTCGAGGAGATACGGCTGCGCAGCGAGCGGGGCGAGGCCGTGCTCGTCACCACCCTGACCAAGCGCATGGCCGAGGACCTGACCGAGTATTACGAAAACGCCGGGGTCCGGGTCCGTTACCTGCACTCGGACATCAAGACCCTGGAGCGGGTGGAGCTGATCCGGGACCTGCGCCAGGGCAAATTCAACGTCCTGGTGGGCATCAACCTGCTGCGCGAGGGACTCGATATTCCGGAGGTCTCCCTGGTGGCCATCCTCGACGCGGACAAGGAGGGGTTTCTCAGGTCCCAGCGCGCCCTGGTCCAGACCTGCGGCCGGGCGGCCCGCAATGCCGACGGCCTGGTGATCCTCTACGGTGACACCATCACTCCCTCCATGCGCTACACCATGGACGAGACCAACCGGCGGCGCGCCATCCAGGACGCCTTCAACCGCGAGCATGGCATCGTGCCCCGGACCATCACCTCGCAGATCAAGGACTCCATGGATCAGCATCTCAGGGCCTCGGGCTGGACCGGCGAGCCGACCCGCTACCGGGGCGGGGATCCGGTAGTCACCGAGGCGGCCGAGCCGCGTGTCACCTACCACAGCCTGGAAGAGCTGCGTGGCGAGATCGGGGAACTGGAGGAGAAGATGCGCGCGGCCGCGGACAGGCTGGCATTCGAGGAGGCTGCCGCTTACCGGGACCGGATCCGGGAACTGCAGATGCTGGAGCTGGAAGTTGGCTGATCTCCTGTACAGGACCTCGCTAGCCGTGGTGCCGCCCCTTTACGTGGTGCTGTCGCGGCTCTGGTTCGCCACCTGCCGTGTCGAGGTGGAGAATCCGGCCGTGATCGAACAGGTGCTGGCCGGCGGCGGTGGTGTCGCCGTGTTCTGGCACTACTCCTTTCTCTACATCTTCCATCACCTGCGCCGGTATCCCGGCGTGGTCATGGTCAGCGCCAGCAGGGACGGGGAGTATATCGCCCGGGTGGCGGAATTGATGGGTTACCTGACCGTGCGCGGCTCCTCGCACCGGGGCGGGGTCCGCGCCCTGCGGCAGCTGGTGCACCACGTGCGCGGCGGCAGGCACGCGGGCATGGTGGGAGACGGTTCCCAGGGACCGGCCCGGCGGCTGCAGCCCGGCTGCCTGCTGCTGGCCGCCAAGTCCGGCCGGCCGGTGCTGCCGGTAGTCTGGGCCGCCAGCCGGTACCGCGTCTTCGGCTCCTGGGACCGGACCGTGCTGCCCATGCCCTTTGCCAGGATTCACCTGGCCTACGGTGAGCCCGTGTATGTGCCCGACGGCCTGTCTTCGGCCGGGCTGGAGAGTCGTCGGCAGCAGTTGGAGGAGGAGATGAATGCCCTGTACCACCGGCTCTGGCTGAAGACCGGCCGCAGGTGCCATGATGACCTGGACAAGGGGAGGACGTGATGGATGACGATGTGGTGCGCAGCCTGGTGGTGGCGGGGCTGGGCGGCGGTTCCGGCAAGTCGGTGGTGAGTGTCGGCCTGATCGCGGCCCTGCGCGGGACAGGACAGCGGGTTGTGCCGTTCAAGAAGGGACCGGACTATATCGATGCCGGCTGGATGAGCGCCGCGGCCGGCTCTCCCTGTTACAACCTGGACCCATACCTGATGGAAGCACGGGCGATCCGGGATTCCTTCCTCCTGCACGCGACCGGGGACTATGCCATTGTCGAGGGCAACCGCGGGCTCTACGACGGGGTCAATCCCGAGGGCGGCTATTCCACGGCCGAGCTGGCCCTGCAACTCGACCTGCCCGTTCTGCTGGTGGTCGATTGCACGAAGACCACCCGTACCGTGGCCGCCATGGTCCTGGGCTGCCGCAAGCTGGATCCGCGGGTCCGGTTCGCCGGCGTGATCCTCAACCAGATCGCCACCCTGCGGCATGAGTCCATCATCCGCCAGGCCGTGGAGCGGTATGCGGGGGTGCCGGTGCTGGGCATCGTGCCCAGGTTGGGGCGGGACATCTTTCCCATGCGTCACCTCGGGGTTACGCCGCACCAGGAGTATGGCGCCGCTGACACGGCCGTGGCCGAGCTGGCCGGGCTGGTGAAGAAGAATTTCGATATCGAGGGTATCGTCCGGCTCATGCAGCCGGTACGGACGGTGCCGGCCGACCGGGTGGTCTCCATGAACGGCAACCGGGTGACCATCGGTGTCCTCCGCGACCAGGCCTTCCAGTTCTACTACCAGGAGAACCTGGAGGCCCTGGAGAACTGCGGCGCCCGCCTGGTGATGATCAACGCCCTGCAGGCGGACCGGCTGCCCCCGGACCTGGACGGCCTCTACATCGGCGGCGGCTTTCCCGAGACCAGTGCCCGCGAGCTGGCCGAAAACCAGGGCTTCCGGGAATCGGTGCGGGAGATGGCCGGCCGCGGCCTGCCCATCTATGCCGAGTGCGGCGGCCTGATCTTCCTGGGCCGCTCCATTGTCCTGGCCGGCTGCGAGTATCCCCTGGCCGGGGTCTTTCCCGTGACCTTCGGTATCTCCGGCCGGCCGCAGGCGCATGGCTACTCCGCCTTCACCGTGGACCGGGAAAACCCCTTCTATCCCGTCGGCACCAGGGTCAAGGGGCACGAGTTCCGGTATTCCACTGTCGACGCATGGGACGGCGAGCCGGACCAGCTTGCCCTGAAGATCGAACGGGGCACCGGCTTTGCCGGCGGTCGCGACGGTCTTGTCGCCAACAATGTGCTCGCCCTCTACACCCATGTCCTGGCCCCGGGCACCCCGTCCTGGGCCCCCGGCCTGGTGCGGGCGGCGGCCGCCTACAGGAGAGAGAAGAATCAAAACAGGGACCTGAATTGAGCGTTTCACCCGGATACGGACGCAAAGCGCTCAATCCAGGAGGGAGTGTCACAGATGAAAAGCTATCACAGGGAACTCTGGTTCGAGGTGCCCACCAGGCGCGCCTTTATCAACATCACGCCGCAGGTGGAAGAGTGTCTTGCCGAGAGCGGCATCCGGGAAGGACTGCTCCTCTGCAACGCCATGCACATCACGGCCTCGGTCTTCATCAATGACGACGAGGCCGGCCTGCACCATGACTACGAGGTCTGGCTGGAGAAGCTGGCCCCGCACGCGCCGGTGGACCAGTACCGCCACAACGGCTACGAGGACAATGCCGACGCCCATCTCAAGCGCCAGGTCATGGGCAGGGAGGTGGTGGTGGCGGTGACCGAAGGCAGGCTGCACTTCGGTACCTGGGAGCAGATCTTCTACGGCGAGTTTGACGGCCGGAGGAAAAAAAGAGTCCTGGTCAAGATTATTGGTGAATAAATTGCATGCCCTGGTTGGTAAAAAACTTCTAACCAGGGGGTGTCACCATGAGAACCGTTTTTTTCGTAGTCTGTATTGCGCAATTTTTTCTTCCCGCAGTCGCGGCAATGGCCGGGACCGACGAGATAAGCCTGCTCCCGTCCCTCATGCTCCTGCTGCCCGCCGGCACCGCCCCCGTACCGCCGGCGGCCACGGCCTGCGTCCCCTCGGTCACCGGCACCGACTACCCGGTGGGGCCGGGACAGAAATATACCTCCATCTCGGACGTGCCCTGGGACCGGATCGGGCCCGGTGACACGGTACGTATCCACTGGCGGCCCGAGCCCTACAGGGAAAAGATCGTGGTCCGCACCGACGGCACTGAACAGGCCCCGATCAGGATCTGCGGTGTACCCGGGCCCGGCGGCCAGCGTCCGGTCCTGGATGGTGACGGCGCGCGCAACGACCCGGACGATGCCGGCGCCTATGGCACCTATGGACCCATGGAGGGGCTGGCCATGATCATGATCTGGAACCGTGACTATGATCTCAAGGTCCACAACGTGGTCATCGACGGGCTCCATGTCAGGAATGCGAAAAACAGCTTTTCCTACCAGCGGATGAACGGCGCCACCGACCACTACGAGGATGGTGCGGCCTGCATCCGGGTGCAGGCGGGCGACAATATCGTGATACGGAACAATGAGCTGGAAAACTGCGGCAATGGCATCTTTACCATGTCGCAGGAATACAACGAGGCCCACCTGACCCGCAATATCCTCATCGAGGGCA
>DRKI01000202.1 GCA_011051875.1 Desulfobulbus sp.
GTTCACCTTCGTGGCCGAAGGGCGGATGCCCGATGTCATGCCCCAAGGCAATGGCCTCGATCAGGTCCTCGTTGAGTCCCAGGAACCGGCCCACGGTCCTGGCGATCCTGGACACGATCTGGACATGGAGAACTCGGTGGGTGATGTGGTCGTTCTCCACCAGCGAAAAAACCTGGGTCTTGTCGATGTACCGCGTATAGGCCCGTGAATGAAGGATCCGGTCGCAGTCCTGGCTGAAACTCTGGCGATGGTCGGACCGCTTCTCGGCCCGGCGGCGGATCCCCTGCCGGCTGAAGCAGGCTGCCGGCGACAGGCGCTCCTCTTCCCGGCGGTTGAGTTCCGCCTGGATATCCAGTAATTGGCCGGCAATATGGCTGCGCATCGCACTGTATAGCAGAGCTGGGGTAACAGGACAAATCAATAATCTCTCGAAAATGTATCAATATAGTCAAAACGGCCATATCTTGGAAACGATTTTTTCCAGCAGACCGGAAACAATTGCGCTTGCTGTTGTCTCCATGCGCTTATCCGGGAAAAATAACTGTTGCTCCGAGCCCTGTTCTGCGGGTATGTTCCCTGGATTGTAACCGTTCACCGGGGTGCTGTTACCCTGGCATGATCTCCGGATCATAAACGGCTGCCAGTTCTCCATATCCGTTCAGGCGGGGCGGCGCGGCCCTGGCCCCCTGCAACCGCTTCCAAGGAGATGCCATGACCGATACCAGACGCAGGCCGGACCCGGAACGGGTCGCCTTTCTCCGCTCCCTGCCCCGCGACGTCAAGGAACAGATCACCGGCGCAGAGGCCGAGGCCTTCATGTTCGAGGAGGAGATCCCGGAGTCCCTGTTTGAAAAGATCAGGGAATTCATTGTCGACGATGAAGACCTGAACTGAGTAACCCGGATCGGTCTGTCGGGCGTCTGAACAGGCCCGATCCATGAAAAAGGAGCGAGCGATGCAGCGTTTTCTCATCTTCCTGTTTTTTTTCGTCCTCATCTCTCTTCCGGCCGCGGCCGCCACGCAGACGCCTGCAGACGACGAATTCGTCTTCGGCCTGCTCATGGTCGGACCGGCCAATGACCATGGCTGGAGCCAGGCCCACTACGAGGCCGGACGGGAGATCGAAAAACAGGTGCCCGGCACCAGGATGATCTACATCGACAAGGTCAATCCCGCCGACCGGCCCGGCATCACCGTTCCCATGCTGGCCGACGACCTGATCGCCAAGGGCGCCCGCCTCATCATCGGCAACTCTGATGACATGAAGGACGGTATCCGCGAGGCCGCCGTGATGCACCCGGATGTCTATTTCATCCATATCTCGGGTGACGACGCGCTCACCGGCAAGGGAAGCAGGAACCTGAGCAACCTGATGGGGCGGATGGAGTACGGCAAGATGATGGCCGGCTTTGTCGCCGCCATGACCACCCGGACCGGCAAGATCGGCTACCTCGGGCCCCTGGTCAACGCCGAGACCAGGCGGCTTGCCGCCTCGGCCTACCTGGGCGCCCGCTATGCCTGGACCCGCGTCCTCGGCAAACCGGCCGCCGACCTCCACTTCAAGGTGACCTGGATCGGCTTCTGGTTCAACATACCCGGTGTCACCTCGGATCCGACCCTGGTAACCCGCAACTTCATCGACTCGGGCCATGACGTGGTCATCTCGGGTATCGACACCACCGAGGCCCTTGTCGTTGCCGGCCAGGCCAGGAAACAGGGCAAGCAGGTCTGGGCAGTTCCCTATGATTTCCGCGGCGCCTGCGCCGAGGCCCCGGACGCCTGCCTGGGCGTTCCCTGGTTCAACTGGTTCCCGGGATACCGCATCCTGATCACCGAGGCCAAGGCGGGCAGGTGGCGGCCACAGTTCCTGTGGCTGGGACCGGACTGGAAGGACATCAACAACCCCGGGACCTCGGCCATCGGTTTTATCCGGGGCAGCGCCCTTTCGCCTGAAGCAGGCGAGGCCCTGACCAGGTTCCAGCAGGGCCTGGCCGACGGTTCCGTCAACCTGTTCACCGGCCCCCTCGAATTTGCCGACAGCACCCCGTTTCTCAAGGCCGGGGAAAAGGCGACAGACAGCCAGATATGGAACCTGCCGCAACTGCTGCAGGGCATGGACGGCAACTGACCGGCTCCACCGGAGCGGTACCGGCACGGCCATCCATGGAGACCCTGCCCGGGAACGACATGATCGGGCTTGAAGAGATCCACAAGCGGTTTGGCCGCGTGGAGGCCCTGGCCGGGGTCAGCATGCGGATCCGGGCCGGCAGCGTGCACGGAATCGTGGGGGAAAACGGGGCCGGCAAGTCGACCCTGATGAAGATCCTCACCGGCTTCATCAGCAGGACCTCGGGCACCATCCGTTTTGCCGGCCGCGAGGTGGATCTGCGCACTCCCCGCGATGCCGACCGGCTGGGCATCGGCATGCTTTACCAGGAACCCCTGGATTTCCCGCGCCTCAGCGTGCTCGACAACTTCATGGTCGCCGCGGCCGGCCATGATCCCGGCAGGCTCCGACAACAGCTCCTCGAGCTCAGCGACCGCTTCGGCTTCAGCCTGGACCCGGATTCGGCCGTTGAACGGCTGACCGTGGGCGAACGGCAGCAACTGGAGCTGCTCCGCCTCATCCATCGCCGGTGCAGGGTCCTGATCCTGGACGAGCCCACGACCGGCATCTCGCAGGAGCAGCAGGAGATACTCTTTGCCGCCCTGCGCGCCCTGCGCGACCGGGGACGGGCCATCATCCTGGTCTCGCACAAGCTGGCCGAGGTCCGATCCCTCTGCGACCGGGTCACGGTGCTGCGCCAGGGCCGGGTGGTCGCCGACCAGGAACAGCCCCTGGACGAGGACCGTCTCCTGCAGGCCATGTTCGGCAGCCTGCCCGGAGGGCAGCGCACCGTGGCGTCCCGGGAAACGGGCCGGCCCATCCTCGCCATGGACCGGGTCTTCTCCGGAGCCGGCCGCTCCGGCCTGCATGATGTCTCGGTCTCTGTCGCCGAAAACGAGGTGGTCGGCCTGGCCGGCCTGGACGGCTCGGGCCAGGCCGTGTTTCTCAGGATCGCCGGAGGCCTGCTGCAGCCTGACAGTGGCAGTGTCCGCCTGCCGGACCGGGGCCGGGCCGACCGGCCGGCAAAAGGCAGAGACTGCCGACAGACGGTCTTCCTGCCCGCCGACCGGCTGGGCGAGGGACTGGTCCCCGGCCTCTCCATCCGGGAACATCTCCTGCTCGCCGGAGACGCCCCCTTTTTCCTTGCCCCCACCACCGGACGGACGCAGGCCGAAAAGACCATTGCCACCTGCAACATCATCGGCAGCCCGTCAACACCCGCCGACGGGCTGTCCGGCGGTAACCAGCAGCGGCTGCTGCTCTCCCTGATCCCGGACCGGGCCCGGCTCATCCTGCTGGAAAACCCCACCCGGGGACTGGACGTCCGCTCGGCATCCTGGATGTGGCAGTTCCTGCACCGGCGAATGGGGGATGACGGGGCCATCATCTTTGCCTCGCCCGACCTGGAGGAAATCATGGCCCGGGCAACACGGATCATGGTCTTCTTCAACGGCCGGATACTCCTCGACGCGCCCACGGACAGAACCGATCTCCAGACCGTGTCCCGGGCCATCACCGGCAGAACACCGGAAGACGCCAGGCTGCCCGCCGCCTGAACATCACGCGACCAGACACCAATATCCCGCTCCCGACCACCATGAAAGCCCAGCAATCCATTGAGAACCAGTCCCCCGGCAGCCGGCTGCCGCTGCTGCTCATCCCGGCCCTGGCCCTGACCCTGGTCTGCCTGCTGCTCCTTGTCCTGGGCCTGTCGCCCCTGACCATCGGGAGGGCCCTGGCCAGCGGCTCCGTGGGCAACTGGCTCAAATTCAGCCATGTCCTCTCGGTCTGGTCGCCCCTGCTGCTCTGTTCCTGCGGCCTGCTGTTCACCTTCCGGGCCGGTCTCTGGAACATCGGTATCGAGGGCCAGGTCATTCTCGGCGCCATCTGCTGCACCGCTGTCCTCAGGCTGCCCGGGGGGCTGCTGCCGCCACCCGCTGTCCTGACCCTGGCCCTGCTGGCCGGTGGTGCAGGCGGCGGGTTGTGGGGCATCCTGGCCGGGGAGCTGCGCAACCGGGGAGGGGTCAACGAGATCTTCGGCGGCCTGGGCCTGAACTTTGTCGGCCAGGGCCTGGTCATCTGGCTGATCTTCGGCCCCTGGAAGCGAGCCGGCATCGCCTCCATGAGCGGCACCGACCTGCTGCCTCCCCACTTCTGGCTCCAGAGCCCGCCGGGCTGGCGTGTTGCTCCGGTTGCGCTGGCCCTGGCCGTGCTGACCCTGGCGGCCAGCATTCTTCTGCTCGACCGGACCCGCTTCGGCCTGCGCCTCAGGGCGGCGGGCACCAGTCCCGGCGCGGCAAGACTCTTCGGTATCGAACCGGACCGGATCTCCCTGCAGGCCATGTTCCTGGCCGGCCTGCTCGCCGGCCTGGCGGGCGGCCTCCAGGTGACCGCGGTCTACCACCGGCTCATCCCGGCCATATCCAGCGGATACGGCTACCTGGCCCTGCTGGTGGTGATGCTTGCCAACTACCGGCCGCTGGCAGTGCCCCTGATCGCCCTCTTCTTCGCCTGCCTGGTCACGGGCTCCATTCAGCTGCCCATCAGCCTCCAGATCGACTCCTCCCTGGCCGGGGTCATCCAGGGGGCCTGTGTCCTCAGTGCCCTGCTGGTCTACGGCCTGCGCAAGGAGAAAAGCTGATGGATGTCTCGCCCGCCGACCTCCTGGCCGGGGTGACCGCCACGGCCGCCCCCCTGCTCCTGGCCTCCCTGGGTGAAACCGTGACCGAAAAGGCCGGGGTCATCAATCTCTCCCTGGACGGGACCATCCTGCTCGGCGCCATGACCGGTTTTGCCGTGGCAGCCACCAGCGGTTCGCTCGCCGCAGGGTTCCTGGCCGCGGCAGCGGCCGGGACCGCGGTGGCCGCAGTGCTCTCCCTGATCGGGACCTGGCTCGGCCAGTCCCAGGTGGCGGTGGGCTTCACCCTGACCCTCCTCTGCCGCGACCTGGCCTACTTTCTCGGCACGCCCCATGCCAGGCAGCCGGGGCCGCAACTGCTGGCCAGCCCGGTGCCGCTGCTTTCCGACCTTCCCCTGCTGGGACCTGCTCTCTTCAACCAGTCCCTGCCCGTCTACCTCAGCTTTGCCGCGATTCCGGCGACCTGGTACTTTATCTACCGCACCCGTCCCGGCCTGATCCTGCGCGCGGTGGGCGAAAATCCCGCCGCATGCTGGGCCCGGGGTATCCGGCCCCGCCTGGTGCAGACCGCCGCCACCCTGGCCGGCGGCGCCCTGGTGGGCCTGGCCGGGGCCGGCTATTCCCTGGCCCTGAAACCGGGCTGGGGCCGGCCGCAGGGCTGCGAGGGCATCGGCTGGATCGCCCTGGCGCTGGTCATCTTCGGCGGCTGGCACCCGGTGCGCGTGGCCCTGGGCGCCTACCTCTTCGGCTTCCTGCAGATCTCCACCATCCTCCTCCAGGACCTGTTTCCCTCGCTTCCCACCCAGGTCTTCCAGGTCGCGCCTTTCCCGATCATGATCTTCACCCTGATCCTGATCCACGCCGGCCGCAACGCCCGCGGCAGGAAACAGCGCCTGCTCCTGCGCCTCTTCCGCGGCCGCCCGCCCGCCGCCCTGGGCAGGACCTACCGCCAGGCCTGAGCCGTATCCCGATGCGGCATCGCCCCCAGGGCCCATCCCTGGCCCGCCCGTAGTGTCGCCCGGCCAATACAGCCAGAATTACGGAACATCCACAACATACCCCTGCAAGGACGAATCCTGTCCGCCCATACAGACAAGGCGTGTTGCGGCCGCAAGGGCCAGCTATATGCAACTAGATGAAACAAATGAGATTATCAAACATGGCACGCCACGTGCTATACCAAGGGCAACGGAACATGTTCGCTGGAACACAACAAACAGGACTTTTCAAACAGCGTCTCGCCCCGGCCCGGAACAGCGGGCCATGGAAGGGACCACCAGACCAGAGGAGGAATCCAATGAAGAAACTCATTCCCGCAGTACTGCTCACGCTGATCGCCACCGCCGCCATGGCCATGGCCCCGTCGTTTGCCGAGGTCGACACCAACAAGGACGGCGCCATCTCCGCCAGCGAGGCCGAGGCCGTCGGTATCAGCCAGGAGCTCTTTTCCAAGGCCGATGCCGACCACAGCGGTACCCTGAACATGGACGAGTTCAAGAACCTTACCGTGCAGGACAAGTAACCCCCACCATCACCCCGCGCGGTACACGTCCGTGCCGCGCGGGGTGCCCTCCTTTCCCTGCCGCACGGCCGGAGCCGGCGGCGATGCGTCGAACCACTCCCGGTCCGGTTCAGGAAACCAGCCGTACCTGCACCAGTCCCCGCAGGGAATTGCCGATAAAGACAGCCTCGGCCTCCAGAAGATCCTCCCGGTACAGGACCCGTTCCCGCACAGCACCCTGCGCCAGCAGCCATGCCCTGAACGTTCCTGCCAGCAGACCGCAGGAGACCGGCGGCGTGAAGAGCTGTCCCCCTTTCCTGACAAAGACGTTGCTGATGCTGCCCTCGGTAACCTCGCCCCGGCAATTGGTGAACAGGACCTCGAATCCACCCTGCTCCACCACCCGCTGCCGTTCCCGGTCATAGAGCCGACGCCGGGTGGTCTTGTGGAACAGAAAAACATCCTCCGGATCAGTTTGCTGCCGGGAAAGGCAGGCCAGGGGCAGGGGCGAGTCGACGCGGGCCTCTGTCGAGAGCACCTGCCGGGGCCACCCGGCAAGGGGCTGGTCCGAAAGCCGGACTTCCCCGTCCCGCGCAAGCAGCAGCCGCACCCGCATGGGCGTCCGGGCAAAGGAGGCTGCCCGGGCGGACAACCGGTCCCGCACGGCCCGGGCGTCGTACTGGAAGAGAAAATAGGCCGCCGATGCCGCCAGTCGCTCCAGGTGCTGTTCCAGGAGCAGATAGCCTCCTTCCGGCTGCCAGAGCAGGGTCTCGATCAGGTGGAAGACCGGCGCCGGACTGGTGAGGAAGTTGCCCTTGAGCAGACACTCCCTCCACTCCGCCTCCGGGTCGGAATCGTGGACAACGCCCGAGCCGATCCCCATGGAACCCTGGTTTCCGGTCAGCTCCAGGGTCCGGATCGGCACGTTGAAGACCGCCTCGCCCGGCGCGCAGAAGCCGATGGCGCCGCAGTAGACCCCGCGGGGATCCTTTTCCAGCTCGCGGATGATCTCCATGGTCCTGATCTTGGGCGCACCGGTGACCGAGCCGCAGGGAAACAGGGCATGCAGCAGGCAGCGCAGCCCGAAGATCCTGCCATCTCCGGCCAGGGCGTCGATGGTGGAGGTCATCTGGAGCACGGTCTCATAGACCTCGACATCAAAGAGCGAGCGCGGCCGCACCCTGCCGCCACCGGTATCATGGAGCAGGCGGGCGAGATCATTGCGGAGCAGATCAACGATCATCACGTTTTCACTGCGGTTCTTGCCGTCTTCCCGCAGCGCCCGGGCCCTGGCCCGGTCTTCGTCGAGATTCCGGCCCCTGGCCATGGTCCCCTTCATGGGCCGGACCTGGACCCGGCCGGGCACAGCCCGGAAAAAGAGCTCGGGCGAGAAGCTCATCACGTCCCTGCCCCCATGCCGGATCCAGGCCCCGTAGGCAACCGACTGATTGCGGCGCAGCCGCCGGTAGAGGGCGGCCGGCGAGCCGCTGAAATCGAAATCGAGCCGCAGGGTGAAGTTGACCTGGTAGGTATCGCCCGCCTCGATATACTCCCTGATCCTGCGAATCGCCTGCAGGTACTCGTGCCGGCGGATATTGGTCCGCAGGTTGCTGATCGTGCACCCGGCAGCATCCGCGCCGCCATCGGACGACAGGCCCGAGGCTGCGAGAAACGAGGCAAAGTCCCCGCTCCTGTGGGAATAGACATGGGCCTCGGTGAAGACACCGAGCAGGGCCAGGGGAATATCCCGCTTCCCCGACCGCGCTCCGGCGGGAACGTCCCCCTGCAGGGGGACGAGCAGCCCGCCGAACTCGTAGGCGATCCAGCCGGCCAGGAAACAGCCCTTCTCCAGCCACGACTCGGCCTCGCGCAGGAACCGGTCCGGATCGTCATCCCGGCCGCAGACAAGCCATGTCCGGGGTTTGAGAAAAAGCAGGGACCGTTCCTCGTCCGGGCCGGTCCGGGAGGTCTCGAGAAAGACAAACTCCTCTTCCCGCTCCAGGCCGCCGGTGAGCTGCTCCACCTGGCCATCGGTGAAAGGACGCATCGTTTGCATATCTTCTGTTTTCCCTCTCCTGCCTCCGTTTTTTCGGCCTGTATCTATCAACTTGTCTCCTGTTGTCAACGGAAAAGCACCGGGGCACGGCCCTGCGATGCAGCCCGCCCCGCCTCGTCTCCCGGAACCGCTTGCGGACCGGACCATCGGCCCGCCCGGTTAACATCCCTTTTTTTCGCTTTAATATTGCCGAAAAAGCATTCTTACTCTATAATGAAAGATTACGATATTTTTCTGATCGACCGTACCGGTCACCGTTTCCCTGCCGTTCCGGTCTTGCCCGATGACCCGGCAGACGGGCGTATTCCGGACGTTTACCCCAATCAAGGAGGTTTCCATGCTGATCAAAGACTGGATGGCAACAGCCGTGCTGACTGTTGATGCCAACACATCCGTGATGCGTGCCACCCGGACCATGAAGGAGAACAATATCCGCAGGCTGCCGGTCCTCTCCCACGGCAAGCTGGTGGGTATCGTCACCGACCGTGACCTGAAGGACGCCTCGCCCTCGTCCACCTCCAACATGGACCTCCACGAGATGTACTACCTGCTCTCCGAGATGAAGATCAAGGACGTGATGACCGACAAGTGCATCTGTCTCCGGGAGGACGACACCCTGGAGAAGGCGGCCCTGGTCATGCTCAAGGAGAAAATCTCCGGCGTCATGATCCTCGATGCGGAGGACAACCTGGTCGGCCTGCTCAGCGAGACCGATATTCTGCGGGGGTTTGTCCATGCCACAGGCATCCAGGACGGTGCCCACCAGTATGTCATCGATATGCCCGACGCGCCGGGCTCGGTGACCAAGGCCCTGGATATCATGCGCAACTACGGCGCCCGGGTGCTCTCCATCCTTACCTCCTTTGAAGATGCGCCCCGCCACATGAAACGGGTGGCCATCCGGATCCTCATCGACGATGACAAACTCGTACCGATGGAAAAAGAGATCCGCGACCTGAAGCAGTATGACATCATCTTCCACAACAAGGATGATCTGCACAACCTGCCCAGCAAGAGGTAGAAGAAAGGGTGCACCGGGCGCGGCGGCAGAGAGGCGCCGGGCCCCGGGTGCAACAAGGAGATAATAAAAACAGCCGGAGAAGAGAGCAGGTTCCTGTTGCACCGCTGCAGGCCCAATGCCCCAGGCAACCGATCTCAACCCGGTTTTCTGGCAACCGAGTAGGAGCTATTGTCCGGCAACCCGTTGCCGGCAAACGACAACCATCGTGTAAGGAGAACAAATCGATGTCGCGAAAAATGGTCACCATTGACGGAAACCAGGCGTGTACCCATGTCGCATACGCCACCAGTGAAGTAATCACCATCTACCCCATCACGCCCTCCTCGCCCATGGCCGCGGAGGCGGATGCCAAGGCGAATGCAAAGCAGAAGAACATCTGGGGTTCGGTCCCTGTCATCTCCCAGATGCAGTCCGAAGGCGGCGTCGCCGGCTCCCTGCACGGATCCCTGACCACCGGTGCCCTGTGCACCACCTTCACGGCCTCCCAGGGTCTGCTCCTGATGATCCCCAACATGTACAAGATCGCCGGCGAGCTGACCCCCACCGTCTTTCACATCACGGCCCGCTCCATTGCCTGCCAGGGGTTGTCCATCTTCGGTGACCACGGCGATGTCATGGCCGCCCGCCAGACCGGCTGGGCCATGCTCTGCTCGGAGAGCGTCCAGGAGGCACAGGACTTCGCCCTCATCGCCACCCAGGCCACCCTGGCCTCGCGCATCCCCTTCATGCACTTCTTTGACGGCTTCCGCACCTCGCACGA
>DRKI01000203.1 GCA_011051875.1 Desulfobulbus sp.
GCTGCCTGAGCTGCGGTTCCTGCCGGGACTGCCACCTCTGCGAGACCATCTGCCCCACCCATGCCATCACCCGGCGCGAGGTCGTGGCCGGCAAGGACGGGGTCAACTACGAGTACGTCTCTGACGACAACAAGTGCATCGCCTGCGGGTTCTGCGCCGATACCTGTCCCTGCGGCATCTGGACCATGCGGCCGTTCTAGACGATCCCTGAATTGAGCATTCCGCCCATCTGCAACTGGAAATCGCTCAATTCGGGAGACAGGAAACAGGTGACAGATCCGTTGTACTGATCACAGGGGTACGAACTCGTTGTTGTGACAGCCTCAAAACTGTACGTTGGCACAGGTGCCCCGATTGTGCAGGCGCGCCGATTCGCTATTCCCCCGCTATGCGGAGCGGCGCGACCCTGCCGAGGCGGGGTGCCTGTGACGGCTTACGATCCGTTTCTGTCTGTGACACCATCATGGGGCTTGGCTCCGCCATTGCTTCCCGTCTCGTAACCGTTTACCCGGGTGCTGGCCACCTCGGCATTATCTCCAGAGTGTGAATGGTTACCCCGTCTCATCCGCCTGACACCGCTCTGTGGCGTCAGGTCCGCTCCCTCTCCATTTCCGCGGGCCCGACTGAACCCTGTGGCGGGCAGGAACCCTTGCCCGCCATCCCATCCTGATCCTCTTGCCCGCGCTGGCCTTATTGCTGGCCTTATTTTTTGACGAAACGGAGCAGGACCTTGTAGTTCCGTCCGTCCAGGTCCTTGGGCAGATGCTGGCCGTTGGGCACCAGGATGGTGAGCACCCGGCCGTTGACCGGGTCCTGGCGGAACTCCTTGCGCCGTTCCCTGCCGGTGGGGCCGGCGATGGATCGGCGGGGCGGGCGGACATGGAGCAGCTCCGCCTCGATGGCGCCGCCGGTTGTTCCGGGTTTGTTCACAGGCGGGCCGGTGGGCTGGATGGCGCCGATGACGATATCGACCATGTTCTTCTCCTTGCGTAGTGTTGGTCGTGTGCCGGACCGGGGTCGACCGGTCCTTTGCAGTGGGATCGGTGGTGACCTTCTCTCCTTTCTTATCGGTTATCGGGCTGTTTTTCTATAATTTTCTTTATTTTTCCGCTTCCGCTCACCACGATGCCCTCGTGGCGGAGAAGTTTTTCTTTCAGGGCCAGGCCGCCGGCAAAGCCGGTCAGGCGGCCGTCGGCGCCGATCAGCCGGTGGCAGGGAATGACCAGGGGCAGGGGGTTGGCATGGGCGGCGGCGCCCACGGCCCGCGCCTTGCTGACTCCGCCCAGCTGCCGTGCCAGCTCACCATAGCTCCGGGTGGTGCCAAAAGGGATCCGGGCCAGGAGCTGCCAGACCGCAAGCTGGAAGGCGGTGCCATGGAGGGAGAGGGGCAGGTGAAAGGGTGTTTCACGGCCGGAAAAATATGCGTCCATCTGCCGCGCTACATCGGCGAACAGGGGATGAGCCGATGTCCTTGCCGTGCGGCCGTGGCGGCCCGGGTCGCAGCCGGGCAGGACGATGCGGCACAGGCCGCGGCGGTCCGCCACCAGGAGCAGGGGACCGATGGGGGTGTGGATTTCAGTGGATTTGAGCATGGCACTGTCACGATGTGGTCAGGGCATAGTTACAGGATCTGCGGCCGCTGGCAAGGAAAATTCAACGGGCCGCCATTGGCAGGAATAACGAACCTCGTGTCTTGACATCGTTTTTTTTCTCTGCGATACTTCAGGTAGTGTATGGATCCCAAGGGATAGGTTCCGGCGGCTGCCGGGATCGGAGAGAGGAAAAACCACAAAGGGGGTATCGAATGGTCAGAAAGGTAACAGGATTGATAGCAGTGATTTTTTTTGTCCTGGCAGGAGTCGCCCAGGCCGGGGAGGTGGTGAAGATCGGGGTCCTGGCCAAGAACGGGCCTGCCAAGGCGCTGAAGAAATGGAAGGCAACAGGTGAGTATCTCGGGTCGAAGATCAGCGGCAAGACGTTTGAGATCGTGCCGCTGGACTTTGACAAGGTCTTTCCGGCCATCAAAGATGGTGAGGTGGATTTCTTCCTGGTCAATTCCTCCATGTTCGTGACCGCCAAGGTCAGGTATGGCGCCGTGCCAATCCTGACCATGATCAACTCGCGCCAGGGCAAGGCGCTCAAATCCTTTGGCGGCGTGATTTTCACCACCGCCTACAACGATGGTATCAATTCGCTGGCCGACATCAAGGGCAAGAAGTTCATGGCGGTCAAGAAGTCCTCCTTTGGCGGCTGGCAGATGGCCTACAAGGAGTTTGTCGATGCCGGTATCGATCCCTTCAAGGACTTTGCCTCGGTGGAGTTCGGCGGCAAGCATGACAACGTGGTCTACGCGGTCCAGAACGAGGCCGCGGACGCGGGCACGGTGCGCACCGATACCCTGGAGCGGCTGGCCGCCTCCGGCGCCATCGCCATGGAGGATTTCAAGATCATTGCCAGGAAGGACTATCCCGATTTTCCCTTTGTCTGTTCAACCAAACTCTATCCCGAGTGGCCCCTGGCCCGGCTCGCCGGGACCGACCAGGGGTTGAGCGACCAGGTTGTCGCCGCTCTCAAGGCCATGAAGCCGGATGACAGGGCCGCCAAGGCCGCCAAGATCGTCGGCTGGTCCGATCCCCTGGACTACACCCCGGTGGAGGAGCTGCAGAAGACCCTCAACGTGGGGGCCTACGCCAAGTAGACTAGGTCGAGACCAGTCAGGGGCCGGCGGGAAAGGTGGAATCTCGTGCCGCTCCTGCTCCTGCCGGTCCCCTACCGGCCCGTCTCCAGCCGGGCGAGCCGATCAAGAAGTATCCCCTCCAGCTCTGTCTGCGCTCCCAGCAGGCGGCCTGCCAGGTATTCCAGTGTCGCCATCTCTTCTTTCCCCGCCGCATTCCGTATCCGGCTGCAGTTGTAGTTCAGGCAGAAGATGGGCTTGATGGCCAGGGTGCATCCCTGGCGGCCCAGGAAGCTGCAGTCGGCAGGGTTCTCCTCCTGCCACTCCATTTCCGTTCCGAGCAGCATGTTGATCAGGAGCAGGATGGCGTCGGTGTTGTCCGCCATGACAGCGCTGCAGCAGCCTCCGCCGGGCCGGGCGGCGCACCTGCTGCAGCGGCTCCCCATCTCCATGTCCTCCATCTGGCCCTGCAGGCCGGCGGCCAGCTCCCTTACCCGGGCCAGCCGGCTCTTTATCACCGGGTCGTCGGCCAGGCTCCGGCCCTGCCCCCGGTGCAGGCGCAGGGCCGCTGCCAGCCGTTGCGCCACCGGCGCTGTGAAGTACTCCTGCATCTGTCGTGCCGCCCTGGTTGTCATGGGTACCTCGCTGCGGATCAGTGGATGGTTGCCTGCATGAACCTTTTCCATACCGGCGCCGCGGCCCGGCCGCCGGTCTCGCCCCTGCCCAGGGAACGGCCGCGATCGTAGCCCAGCCAGACACCGGCGGTGACCGACGGCGTATAGCCGATGAACCAAGCGTCCCGGTTATCGTCCGAGGTACCGGTCTTGCCGGCAGCGGCAGGGATGCCGGCGGCCCGCCTGCCGGTGCCGCGGCGGATGACCTCTGCCAGGATCGCGCTCACCTGGCGGGCCGTGGCCGGCGGGAGCACCCGGCGGACGGCGGGCCGGGCCCAGGGATGGACCCGGCCGTCACGGTCCCGGACCCTGGTGATGGCAAAGGGAGGGTGATAAAGACCGTCTGCGGCGAACACGGTGTAGGCGCCGGTCATCTCCAGTAACGATACCGGCGAGGCGCCCAGCGCCAGCGGCAGCTCGGGCCGCAGGGGCGCGGTGATGCCGGCCTCCTGGGCCAGGGCCAGGACCGGCCTGATACCGATTTTCCGCAGGAGCCTGATGGTGACGATGTTCCGCGACTGGACCAGGGCCTCGCGCAGACTGGTGGGACCATGAAAGCGGTTGTCATAATTCTTGGGCCGCCAGGTGGAGCCGTCGCGGTTACGGATCACGAGCGGGCTGTCCTCGATCACGGTGTCGGGCCGGATACCGCGTGCAAAGGCGGCGGCATAGATCAGCGGCTTGAAGACCGAGCCCGGCTGGCGGCGGGCGACCACGGCCCGGTTGTAGGGGCTGGCGCCATAGTCCAGGCCGCCTGCCATGGCCAGGATCCGTCCCGTCGTATCCAGGGCGACCAGGGCCCCCTGGGGCGGCGTTTTGGCCCGGTGTCGTTTCTGCACGGCCAGTGCCCCGCTGTGGAGGACCCGGACCGCGGTCTTCTGCAGCCGGCTGTCCAGGGTGGTGGAGACCACCAGCCCCTGGCGGAAGAGTTCATCTCCGCTGTAGCGTGAAGAGAGCTGCCGCCGGACATACTCGGTGAAGTAGCCGTTTTGTTCCCTGGTCCGGCCGCTGCCGCGCAGGTGCACCTTTTCCGCATAGGCCTTGCGGGCCGTGGCCGCGGAAATGATCCCGTCCTCGGCCATCCGGTTGAGCACGTAGCGCTGCCTGGCCCGGGCCGCCTTGAAGTGGGTGAAGGGCGAGTAGCGGCTCGGTGCCTGGGGCAGGCCGGCAAGGATGGCGATTTCGGCCAGGTCGAGGTCGGCAGCGCTCTTGCCGAAGTAGGTGCGGGCCGCGGCCTCGACTCCGTAGGCACCCTCCCCCAGGTAGATCTCGTTGAGGTAGATGGTCAGGATCTCCCTTTTGCTCAGCATCCGGTCCAGGCGGTAGGCGAGGATGGCCTCGGTTATCTTGCGGAAGTAGCTCTTTTCCCTGCTCAGGAGCAGGGCACGGGTTACCTGCTGCGTGATGGTGGAGCCGCCTTGGCTGCGCCGGCCCGAGCGCAGGTTATTGACCGCGGCCCGGAAGATGGACCAGCCGTCCAGGCCGCCGTGCTGCCAGAATCGGCTGTCTTCGGCCGCGACAAAGGCCCTGGGCAGGAGCGGCGCCATCCGGCTGTAGGGGACCACGATCCGGTACTGGCGGAATATGGCGTCGATCTCGTGGCCATCGCGGTCCAGTACCCGGGTGGCCACCAGGGGATGGTAGTCGCTGACCGAGCGGATGTCCGGGATATTGAGCGACAAAAACCAGGCCAGTCCGGTACCGATGCACAGGGTGGCCAGGCCGCAGACGACCAGGAGAAAGATAATGATCGGTGCCTGGGACAGGGGCCTGGTGCGCGGCCTCCCGGGGCGTGCTGCAGCCGGTCTTTTTCTGGAAGGTTTGGTGGACAAGAGAGCAAAGAAGAATTAAGAATTCAATCAGGTAAACCCTGTACCCGCAGGTCGTGGCACCTCACGTCCGGTCCCGGTGCAGCGGTGGCCGCGATTCGTCATGGCAGAGATACCATGATCGGGACAAGAGATCATCCATAAATACGCCAGCCCGCCTGGGCAGAACCATTGATGCAAACCGATACCGGCCCGGCCGCGGCACCGCCGGGCGGTGTCGCGACCGGGAGGTGAAGCCGGTGTCTCGCATACGCATTCTCTCCGAACATCTGGCAAACCAGATCGCCGCCGGCGAGGTGGTGGAGCGGCCGGCCTCGGTGGTCAAGGAACTGGTGGAAAACAGCCTTGATGCAGGCGCCACAAGGGTCACGGTCCACGTGGAGGGTGCCGGCAGCCGCCTGGTCCGGGTCATGGATAACGGCGAGGGCATGGACGCGGACGATGTCCTGCTCTGCATCGAGCGGCACGCCACCTCCAAGCTGCAGGAGGAAAGCCAGCTTGCGGCCATCGCCACCCTGGGTTTCCGGGGAGAGGCGATTCCCAGCATCGGCTCGGTCTCCAGGATGACCATCCTTTCCCGGCCGGCCGGGGCGGCCATGGGTACCCGGGCCGAGATCCGCTTTGGCACCCTGCACCGGGTGCACGAGGACGGTTGCGCCCGCGGCACTGTCATCGAGGTTCGCAACCTGTTTGGCAACATGCCGGCGCGGAAGAAGTTTCTCAAGTCCGCGCGCACCGAACTCTATCATATCGAGGAGGTGCTGCGCAACCAGGCCCTGGCCCGGCCCGGTACCGGCTTCAGCCTGCAGGTAGACGGCCGGACCGTGCTGGATTACCCGACCGGCAGCGACCTGGAGCAGCGGGTCCGGGACGTGTTCCGCTACCGGGATGGCCTGTTGCCCCTGGTGACGCCCGATCCGCAGGACGGCCCGCACCTGGACGGTTTCCTGCTCCTGCCCGAGGCGGTCTCCGCCAGCGCCGCCCGGTTGCGGATCCTGGTCAACGGCCGGCCGGTGCAGGACCGGATGCTGCGGCACGCCGTGGTCGACGGCATGCAGGGGTTCCTGATGAAGGGACACCAGCCCGCCGGTGTGCTGCGGATCACCATGCCGCCCAGGGAGGTGGACGTCAATGTTCATCCGGCCAAGCGGGAGATCCGGTTCCGTCACGGGCCGCAGGTGCACGCCTTTGTTCGTGCCGTGGTCCGGGACGCCATTGCCGCCCACCAGGAGGCCCTGCGTTCCCGGCTCTTTTCCCTGCCGGAAGGCGGGAAGGCCGGGGAGCGGGGGGCGGCGGCAGGGGCTGCCTCTCCTGCTGCCGCCGCCGGCTGTTCCGGGAACCCTCCGTTGCAGGTGGAGGATACACGGCCGGAACCGTGGCCGTTGTCCGGGGGCGGAACGGGCCCGGGTCCTGCGCCGGATCGGCTGCAGGTGGCCGAGCCGGCCGCGGGTTCCGACCGGTGGCAGGCAGCGACCGGCGGTCTTGTTCTCATCGGCCAGCTCTTTGATCTCTACCTGCTCTGCGAAAAGGAGGATCACCTGGTGGTGATCGACCAGCACGCGGCCCACGAGCGTATCCTCTATGGCCGGTTGCGGGCCGGATACCTGCAGCGGGCCGTGCCCCGGCAGGGGCTCCTGTTCCCGGTTTCCGTGGAGCTGGGGCCGGAGCAGGCGCGTATCCTGGAAGATCGCATGGAGGAGGTCACTGCCATGGGGCTGCAGGTGGAGCACTTCGGCGACACCACCTGGCTGGTCAAGGCGGTGCCGGCCCCCCTGCGGAGCCTGGATGGCCGGGACATCCTGCTCGAGGTCCTGGAGGGGCTCGGGTCGGCGGGGCCCGGCGGACAGGGGGTGCTGCCGCCGGCCATGGACAGTCTCCTGGCCTCCATGGCCTGCAAGGCCGCGGTCAAGGCGGGCAACCGGCTGCAGCCGGAAGAGATGCTCCGGCTGCTGCAGGAGATGGAGGAGAGCGAGGTCTTCTCCCACTGTCCCCACGGCCGGCCTGTGATCCGCAGCTTTGGCCGGCAGGAGATCGAAAGGTGGTTTCACCGTACCTGAGAACTGCGCTGTTGCGTTGGCACGCGGATCATCCGTTTTTCAACGCAACAGATTAATCTCAAGTATCGGAGGTATACCATGAGCACCTACACGATTCACCCCATGGTCGTGGGCACCAAGGTCTTTGACAAGGGCATGATGACCTACCAGCACGACTATGGCACGCCCTACACCATCCCCATCTACTCCTGGTACCTGGAAGGCGGTGACCGCAGGATCCTGGTCGATACCGGCGAGATGCACCCCGTCCAGTCCGAGGACCGGGAAACGGCCATCGGCGGCCGCATCTACACCTTCGAGGACGCCCTGGCCCGGTATGATCTCAAGCCGGAAGATATCGACGTGGTGATCCACACCCATCTCCATGCCGATCATTGTGAAAACGACTACAAGTGCACCAACGCCCGCTTCTACATCCATGAAAAGGAGCTGGAGACCATCGCCGATCCCCATCCCCTGGATTACCGCTACGTGGAAGACTTCATCTTCGAGATCCGCGACGCGGGCCAGATCGAGGTGGTGCGCGAGGACGGCGAACTCTTTCCCGGCATCTCGGTCATGCACACCCCGGCCCATACCCCGGGCGGCATGACCGTCTTCGTGGATACCGACCGCGGCCGGACCGCCATCACTGGTTTCTGCGTGATCCGCGAGAACTTCGAGCCCCCGGTCCAGGTCCGGGCCATGGAGATGGAGGTCATCCCGCCCGGTACCAATGTCAACACCTACGAGGCCTACGACCTGATGCTCAAGGTCCGTGACATGGCCGACTACATCATTCCCCTGCACGAGCCGGAGTTCGCGGCCAGGGACACGGTGTAGGCGATACGACCGGGGGCGGCGATCCGTCCGCCACCGGCCACGGCCGGCCCGGTGCCGGGTGACGGCCGGGGAGCAACCGCAGGAGGACACATGAAGGACATTAGCGAGGTTCAACTGGACGAGGGATTTCTTTCCGAGATCATCAATGCCATCACCTCGGGCATCTTTGTCACCGATCTCGAGCACAACATCCTGATGATCAACAAGGCCGGGGCCAGGATGGTGGGCAAACGGCCGGGCGACTGCTTTGACCGCAAGTGTTACGACATCTTCAAGACCCCCATGTGCCGGACCGAGTTCTGCACCTGTGACATCGTCACGTCCAAGGACCGGGCCAACTACGGCGAAACCACCATGCAGGTGGGGGACCGCCAGATCCCCATCGAGTACTCCAGCCGGCCGCTCAAGAACTACGAGGGCAAGATCATCGGCTGCGTGGAGAACTTCATCGACATCAGCGAACGGCTGGAAAAGGACCGGATCATCCTGGAGCAGAAGGAATCGCTGCTGAAAAAACGGGAAGAGGATATCCGCCATCTGCAGGACGAGATCCTGGAGCTCTCCACCCCGGTCATCCAGGTCTGGGACGGTATCCTGACCCTGCCCCTCATCGGCACCCTGGACAGCCACCGGGCCCACATCGCCATGGAACGGGTCCTGGAGTCCATCGAACAGACCCGGGCCGCCTTTGTCATCGTCGATATCACCGGCGTGCCCATTGTTGACGCCGACGTGGCGCGGCACATCCTGCAGACCGCGGCCGCGGCCCGGCTCATGGGCAGCGAGACCCTGCTCACCGGCGTCGGGCCCCATACGGCGCGGGTGATCAGCGATTCCGGGGTCAGCCTGGAGAACATCATCCTCAAGGGCAGGATGACCGATGCCCTCCAGTACGCCATTGCCCAGCTCGAGGAGCGGCGGCTGAAGATGAAACAGTTCTCCCATTTCATGGGGGCGCTCGGGGAAGACAGGGATCGGGAAGAGTAGGCGGCGGGCATGCAGGCCTTTTCACTCTTTTCCCTGGGCGGGGTCCTCCTGGTGTCGGTGGAGGAAGATATTGATGACGACGGTCTCCGGGACCTGGTTGCCCGGGTGAGTTTCCGGGTCAGCAGGGAGACGATTGCCGGGGTCATTGTCGACCTGCACCATTTCGAGGTCATGGACTCCCATTTTGCCGGCCAGCTCCAGGCCCTGGCCCGGGTCCTGCGGCTGCTCCAGGCGCGGATGGTGGTGGTGGGCCTCTGCGTGCCGGTGGTGATGACCCTGCTCGACTTCGGGATCTCCCTGCCGGAGATGGAGTTTGCCCTGGACGTGGAGCAGGCCCTGGTGCGGCTGCAGGAGGCCGGGCCTGACCAGGGAAACGGGCCATGAGATTCTTCAGGGAGCTGGACGTCAGGATCCCGGCCGATGTCTCGGTGGCCAGGCACTGCGCCGGCCAGATGGCGGGCGAGCTGGGATTTCCCGCCCAGCGGCAGGCCGAGGTCCGCCTCATGGCCAGCGAGTTGGCCCAGAACCACCTCGACCATGGAACTGTCGGCGGCATGCTGCGGCTGGCCGGTCTTTTTTTCGGGGATACTCCCCGGATGACCATCGCCAGCATGGACCGGGGACCGGGTATCCGGTCAGTGGAATCGGTGCTCCGGAGCGGCACGGACCATCCCCGTTCCTCCACCGGCCTGGGCGCCGGCCTGGGGTCCATCCGCCGCCTGGCAGACCGTTTTTTCATCTGTTCCGGCACCACCGCCCCCTTTGGCTGCCCGCATGTTCGGGGCTTTTCCCGCCGCGGCACCATGATCGTGGTTCACTGCTGGCCCGGGGGGAGGGAGCCGGATTTTTTTACCGCCCATGGTGGCCTTGAGATGGGCGGCCTGGTGGCGCCCCGTTCCGAGACCGCACCCTGCGGTGACAATATCTTTGTCCGGGGAGATGCCCGCTTCGTGCGGATCGTCATCGTGGACAGCCCGGGCGTGGGCAGCGGCGGCGAGGCCACCCGCCGCATCGGCGCTCGGCTGCGGGAGATCGAGTTGGTCTGGCCGCCGGACCAGGTCCTGGAGTTCCTGCGGCCGGTCCTGCCCGCGGAAACGGCCATCCTGGCATTCTGCCTGGACCGGCTGCAACAGGCGGTGAGCTGTTCCGGTATCGGTAATATCGGTGCCTGGCTGCGTATCGACGACCGGGTGGTGCGGCCCGGGCTCCGGCCGGCAGTGCATGGCAACGGCTGGCACCGGGTGATGCATTCAACCTGGCGGCCGCATCGCTCGGTCGCCTGTATCCTGCATACCGATGGCCTGGCGTCCCTGCCCCGGGAAGAGGCGGAGGCGGTTCTTGCCGGGCTTGGTCCGGGCGGTGCTGAACCGGCCGCGCAGCCGGGCCTGCCCTTTCTCCTGCAGCTCGTCTTTGCCGCCGATCGCCGTCGCCGGGACGATGCAGCGCTGTTCATGGGGGCCTGGCAGCCATGACAAAGGAACACCACCATCTTCTCACCCTGCTCATCGAGAAGGGGGGCGACATTCCGCGGGTCAGGGACAAGGTGAAGCTGGCCGCCCGTGCCTTCGGCTGTCCCCGCCTGCAGGTCACCCGGCTTGCCACTGCTGCCTCGGAATCGGCACGGCTCCTGCAGGGAATCTACCATGGCGGCAAGATGCGGCTCTCCCTGGTGAGGGTGGAGCACAACGGCGCAGGCCTGGAACTGCTTTTTCGCAGCAGGATGGCCTGCGGCAGGAGGGGATCGCCGGCGGCCTCCTCCTGTCCCGTGAACAGGAAGCAGCTCCTGGCCATGGCGCCCCTGCCGGTGCTCGCCTCCCTCTTCGAGGGATTTGTGCTGGAGGGAGGAACAGGAGGGGCGCCTGTCACCTTCCGGTACCGGAGCCCGGTGGCCGGTCTTGCCTGGAACGATGCCATGCTGCGCAGGGCTAGGGAGATCCGCAAGGAGCTCTTTGTCGACACCGAGGAGTCCTACCTGGAGAACCTGCGGGCAAAGCATGACGAGGTCCTGGAACTTCTGCGCGAGAAAACGGAACAGAACCGTATCCTTGATCAGGCCAACAATGAACTGTTACAGTTGAGTAACGACCTGGAGGAACTGGCCCGGGAACGAACCATCATCGAGATGTCGCTCAAGGTCGCCGACAGCATCCGGAACCCGACCACGGTCATCGGCGGCCTGGCCAGGCAGCTCGTCCGCAAGGGCGGCCTGCCGGGACCTGTGAAAGAGAAGATCCGCCAGATCATGACCCAGGCCGACCAGATCGAGACCATTGTCAAGCAGTTCCACCAGATGGCTGCCGAGCGGCGCAGCCTTTTCGGCCGCGTGGACCTGGTACAGCTGGTGCGCGAGTGTCTGCAGAACTGCCATGCCCTGGCCAGGAAGGCGGTGACCCCGATCCTGGAGGCCGAACGGGAACCGGTGGTGGTCCTGGCCAACAGGCATGTGCTCAAGGTGGCCATTCTCAATGCCCTCCGCCATGCGGCCAAGGCATCGCCCGAGGGTGGAGAGATCCGGGTCAGGATCACGGCAACCAGGTCCGGTACCGAGCTTGCCATCACCGACCAGGGCAGGGGACTGGATGACGATACCCTGGCCGAACTGGCGCAGCCGGCAGGTGGGGTCCTGCCGGCCGGCCGTTCCGGCCTGCTTCTGGTCCGGCAGATCCTGGCCGAGCACCAGGCGGTGCTGGAGGCCGAAAATCTCGAGCCACCGGGGCACGGCACGCGGCTGATCATGCGTTTTCCCGTTTTCTGGCGGGAGCACGGCAAAAAAAACAATCCAAGGAACAGGAAGAACCATGACATCGACCAGCAGGGAGAAGATCTGTGACCTGGTGATCAAGGAGCTGCCCATGGCGCTTTTTATCGTCGACGACCGGTTGCGGATCATCGAGTTCAATGCAGCGGCGGAAGAGATCACCGGCTGGCCGAGGAAGGAGGCACTGGGCCGGCGGTGCGCGGATGTGCTGGCCAGCAGCCTCTGCACTGAGCAGTGCCCCCTGCGGGAAAGCGTGGAGAACGGCAGGGTCTGCAGGGAACGGGATGCCCTTATCCGCACCCGTTCGGGACAGAAAAAGGCCATTATCCTCTCCAGCGTGGCGCTGGCAGACGGCGACGGCGCCCTGGAATACGGCATCGAACTTTTCCGTGATGCCACGGCCATCAAGAAACTGGAGACCCAGAAGAAGAACCTGATCTCCCTGTTCACCCACGACCTGAAGGTGCCGGTGGCCATTGCCGGCGGTTTTCTTGATCGACTGCTCCAGGGCAAGGCCGGGCCGCTCAACGACAAGCAGGTTCGCTACCTGGAGAGCATCCGTCGGGAGATCCGGCGGCTGGAGGGATATATCCTCTCTTTTCTCGATATCGCCCGCATAGAATCAGGCCGGCTTGAACTGCATGTCGAGCCGTATGACCTGGGCCCGCTGCTGCGGGAGATCGTGGAAGGTTTCAAGGTCCAGGCGGCCAAGAAGCGGATTCGCCTCAGCCTGCACCTGCCCCCGTCGCTGCCGACAGTGGCCATCGACGCCCTGCAGATGAACCGGGTGATCTCCAACCTGATCGACAATGCCATCAAGTACTCCTACGAGGGCGGTTCGGTGGAGGTGATCGTCCACGAGGGGGAAGGTGGACCCGTGGTGGAAATCAGGGACGAGGGGCCGGGTATCGCCCCGGAGGAGCAGGAGCATATCTTTGATTCGTTTTACCGCATCCCGGAGAACGGCGCCGGTCACGTTGCCGGCACCGGCCTGGGCCTGGCTGCTGTCAAGGCCATTGTCGAGGCGCATGGCGGCAAGGTCCGCCTGGCGAGCGAGCCCGGCCGGGGCAGCAGCTTCATGGTCATGCTGCCCAGGGCCGCGGAGAGCCGAAAAGAAAATGGCCCGGACCGTTGATGGCGGCCGGGGCCTCTGCCAATACAAGCCGGAACAGGCGCGACACTGGAGAGACGAGATGAAAAAGAGTACTGCCGGACTGCAATGTGGCCTGTTGCTGAGCCTGGTCCTGGTCCTGGCCGGTTGTGCCAGGACCTACTATTCGGCCATGGAGAAGGTGGGGGTCCACAAGCGGGACATCCTGGTGGACCGGGTGGCCGAGGCCCGTGATTCACAGGCCGAGGCCCAGCAGCAGTTCAAATCAGCCCTGGAACAGTTCGGTTCCGTGGTCAAGCTGGAAGAGACCGACCTGAAGCAGGCCTACGAGAAGCTGGCAGCCGAATACGAGGACTGCTCCGAGGCGGCGCAGCGGGTATCGGACCGGATCCGCAAGGTGGAGTCGGTGGCCGGGGCGCTGTTTGACGAATGGGAGGACGAACTCGACCAGTACCAGAGCCGGAAACTGCGCCGGGCAAGCGAGCAGCAGCTGCAGCAGACCAGGAAACACTGCCGGCAGATGCTGCACTCCATGCACAGGGCCGAGAAGAGCATGCAGCCGGTGCTGCTCAGCCTGCATGACAACGTGCTTTTTCTCAAGCACAATCTCAATGCCCAGGCCATCGGTTCCCTGCGGGCCGAGTTCTCGAACCTGCAGCAGGATATTGACGGGCTGATCAGCCGGATGAACGCGGCCATCGAGGACTCCAACCGGTTCATCGCCGCCATGGAGCAGAAGTAGCCACGGACGGCGATCACCGCTCCTGTTCCATGCTGGCGCGCAGGCCCTCCAGGAGGACGAACCGGCCCAGGGGAATCAGTTCGCAGGGAAAGCTGCCCACAAAGAGGGGGTTGTCGCACAGTCCGCCGGAGAGATGGAGTTTTGCCGGCGACCCGGCGAAGCGGTAGGCGTTGAGCGCGATGCCGCGGACGAACTTTGCCACTGCCTCGCTCTCCGAGCTGCCGGAGACCACGGCATCGAAGATGTGGCTCATGCCGAGCACGCCGCAGGTGATGGAGAAACCGGTCTCGGGAACCGGCAGGGTATTATAGTCGATCTGGTAGTAGCTGGCCAGCAGCTCGATGGTAAAACCCATGGAGGCGCCGCACTCGGCGTTCCAGCCCATGTCGGTTACCCGCCCCCCCTGGTAGCGGACATACTTGATATCGCGGCTGCCGCAGTCGAGCAGGAGAAAGTCTCTTTCTCCGATGAGACGCTCGCCGCCCCGGGCCAGGGCGGTCAGCTCGTTGATGCTCCTGCGGCTGCGCCTGGCCGCGTTGTGGCCGGTGGCCAGGTCGGCGATGAAGGCGGCATCCAGGTCCCGGGTGGCGATGATCCGCGGTTCCCGGTCCTGTTCCGTGTCCAGGATCTTGCAGTAGGAGGTACCGAAGTCGGCAAGCAGCATGGCGGATCAGCTCCTTGCATTGCGGACGCCGGACAGCTCCAGGAAGGCCTCGATCTTGGCCCGGACCGAGGAACCGGCGCTGACGTCGCAGTCCAGGTAGAGGGCCTGCGGATGCCGGGCCGCCAGGTGCCGGGCCAGGGCGGTCTTGGCGCAGAAGGACTGGGCAAAGAAGACCGTGGGCACGGCCGGGTTGACATGGGCCTCCAGCTTGAGGTCGGCCGGGGTCTTGTTCTCCATGCAGCGGGTCCAGCCGTAGACATGGGTGGTATCGGGAAACAGCTCCAGGAGGGAGAAATCGCGCGGCGGCACGCCCCAGAACCCAGCCGTGGGCCTGCACGGCGGCAGTGGCGGGTGCGGGGAGATGGAACGGACGCCGGCGGTGATGGCCAGCAGCTTGTCGGTCAGGCGCATCCTGGTCCGGCAGAGCGGGGTGCCGAAACTCTCTGTGTCCTGGTTGCGGGTCGCGGTCACCGGGATGTCGAGCATGTCGCGCAGGATGGTGGCCACGTGCAGGGCACAGTCGCACTTGCCCGGCCCCACGTCGATATAGATGGCGTCCAGTTCCAGGTGCAGCACGTTGAGGACCACGGTACGCAGGATGGCGCAGTAGACCCGGGGCAGGTGGGGTGCGGTCAGGTCCAGGGATGCACGCACCTGGGGCTCGTCCAGGTCGATGATCTCGGTCTCCGGGGAGATGATCTCGCGCAGCACGGCCAGGGGGGGAACGCCGACAATGCCGATTTTTTTCTTTTTCCGCAGGGTCATGGCTGGATTCCGGCAAGGTGGGGGCCTGGTGGCCCTCAACTGTCTTCCCGCAGGAGCAGGAAGATCCCCAGGCTGCCGATGAGCAGGTGGACCGAGAGTGCCGCAACCAGCGGGTTGAGATAGCTGGCCTTGGCCAGGGACTGCAAGGTCCCCCAGATGCCCCAGCAGGCAAAGGCCATGCCGCAGCTCACCGGGATGGCCAGGGACAGGTCCCGGCCCCAGCGGCGGTAGACCATCAGCAGCATGGGCAGGCCGAGCAGCAGCAGCGGCAGGCCGAGCATGGTATAGGAGATGCGGCCGTAGAACTCGGTCCACGCCTTACTGGCCTCCTCGGGCGACTGCTTCCGTTTCGCGTCCCGGTACAGGCCCACCAGGGACAGTTCCAGGGCGTGGTATTGCGGGACAAAGAAATCAGCCGGTTTTTCAGGGAAACCGAAGTCGCGCACCGTGAAGACCTGGTTCATGTAGTCGCCATTGCCGGTGGCGGTCTGCACCTGGCCCTGGTGCAGGGTCCAGATGTTGTCCTTCCACTCGGCGCGCCGGGCGGCGATCAGCGAACTGAGCTGGTAGTTCCGGTCCCAGGAGGAATAGGAGAAGTAGAGGAATTCGTTCCTGTGCGGATCGGGCCGGGCAAAGGAGTAGAATCCCTCCTGGCCGCGGTAATAGTAGCGGCCGTTGCGGTAGATCCCCAGCGGTACCCGGCCCTTGACCTCGCGGTTCCAGATGCGGTTGGTTTCGGCCACGGTCCGGGGCAGGACAAACTGGGACATGGCAAGCAGGATGAGGGTGCAGGCCACGGCCGCGCCGATGATGGGCGCGGTGATCTTCCTCAGCGGGATACCGCTGGCCTTGAGTGCGATCAGCTCGTTGCTGTGGTTGAGCACACCAAGGGTGACCACGCCGGCGAGCAGGATGCAGACCGGTCCCATCTGTTCGAGGATGAAGGGAATGCTGAGCATGAAAAACCGGATCACCAGTCCCATGGACTTGCCCTTTTCCATGAAGTTGTCGATCTTTTCAAAGAAGTCGATCAACAGGTAGATGGAGATGAATCCGGCCATGATCATCAGGATGTTCTTGCCGAATTGGCGCAGGATGTAACGGTCGAGAAGTTTCACGGCTATGGAAAAGGTTGACCACGAGCGGCATTGACTGGGGAAGACCGCAAGGGGAGATCTCCGGTTTGTTATGGTGCCAGGTTGCGGTTTTTCTTGTCCGCTTACCGAGCATGTAGTACTCTCTGCCCCTGTTTGCGTCAAGTGCTGAATGAGGATCACGATGGATACCCTGCCCCTGGTATACAGTGTGCCGGTGGCCGCCCCGGAGCCAAGCCTCCAGGATAACACCGCTGACCTGGACCGGCTGCGCGTTGCCCTGGTCCATGCCCTGGACGATTCCCCGGCCGCGCGGCCCCTTGACCTTGAGATTCCCTTCCGGGCCATGGCCCCGGTGGCGGCCCGTTTTCGCGCGGCCGGTTTTTCCGGCCATGCCGTGCTCAACGTGCTGCCGCACCGGCTGGAGCTGGTTGATTTTCTTGCCGCTCCGTCCCCGGTCCTGCCGGCCATGGCCCTGGATCTCGGCACCACCCACCTGGAGGCCACCCTGCTCGACCTGGCCACCGGCGCTCGCCTGGCCCGGGCCCACACCCCCAACCGCCAGATCGAATATGGCGCCGACATCCTGAGCCGGATCCATTTTGCCGCCACAACGGACGAGAGCGGTGTGAGCGGCCGGGTCCTGCTCCAGGAGGCCGTGGTGGAGAGCATCAACACCCTGGCCGGGGAACTGGCCCGCGGGGCGGGTGTGGCCCCGGAGCAGATTCGGGCGGTCAGTGTCTCGGGCAACACCACCATGGTCCACCTGCTGCTGGGGCTCAACCCCTACCACATCTGCCGCGAGCCCTACATCCCCCTGGTTAATGCCCCCGACCCGCTGGCGGCCTCGGAGATCGGCCTGGCCGTTCATCCCCTGGCCCCGGTCTGGGTGCTCCCCAGTACCGGCTCCTACTTTGGCGGCGATCTCATCTCCGGTATCCTGGCCAGCGGCCTGGACCGGATGGAACAGACCTGCATGCTCATCGACGTGGGCACCAATGCCGAGGTGGTCCTGGGCAATCGCGACTGGCTGATCGCCTGCGCCGGCGCCGCCGGCCCGGCCCTGGAGGGCGGGGTGGCCAGGATGGGCATGCGGGCCGGACCCGGTGCCATCGAACACGTCCGCGTGGACCGCAAGGCGTGGCGGCTGGAGTATACGACCATCGATGATACGCCGCCGGCCGGCATCTGCGGCTCCGGGCTCATCGACCTGGTGGCCGAGCTCTACCTGGCCCGCATCGTCGACCTGCGCGGCAAGCTGCAGCCGGGCGGGGATGATGGTCCGCCGGCCAGGCAGCGGTTTATCCGCGAGCGGCTGCAGAAGGTGGAGGGCGAATGGGCTTTCGTCGTAGTCCCGGCCCAGGAGACGGTCCACGGCCGGCCCGTGGTGCTCAGCCAGGTGGACCTGGACGCGATGATGCGCTCCAAGGCCGCCATGTACGCCATCCTGACCACCCTGACCAGCCAGGTGGGGGTGGAGTTCGCTGATCTCGAGACCATCTTTGTCGCCGGTGCCTTTGGCCGCCATATCGATCCGCGTCAGGCCATCGTGCTCGGTATGCTGCCGGACCTGCCCCTTTCCTCCTACCATCCCCTGGGCAACAGTTCCCTTGCCGGCGCCGAGCTGATCCTGCTTGACGGGGAGGCGCGAAAACGCAGCAGCGAGATCGGCCGCCGCATCACCTATATCGAGCTGAACGTGAACCAGGAATTCATGATCCGTTTTTCCGGCTCCCGCTTCATTCCCCATACCGACCCCGCGCTTTTCCCGTCAGTACCGGTGTTTGGCAACGAGCAGCAGGACCGGAAAGCCTGACTTGCAATTCCCGCCGTCACTGTGGTATAGTCGCCTATCCTGCCGTGCGGATCCATGGTGGTCCGGACAGGTGCAGGAAGGAAACTCTCTGCCATGAAGAATCTGCCAGCAGAAACATCCCGGGTGCGCGCCGCGGACCAGGAGAGAGGCCCCGCTCGTCAGGTTGCCAATCTCGGTTGAGAGACTCGCATACCACTGTGAATCGCCCGCCAGGGCGACCATGGTGGTTTTTTTTTGCATGAGCAAACGATTATGCAGAAACGACTGGAAAAGATCGGCGGCAGCGTTACCAGGAGCGCGAGCAAGAATTCGGCCCAGACACGGCTGCACGGGCTGCTGGACCTGTTTGAACGGAGCGATGATGTCCTGATTGTCATCATTGCCGATCCGGACGCCCTGGCCAGTGCCATGGCCATGAAGCGGCTGCTCAGCTACAAGGTGGGGAATGTCACCATCGGCTATCCCAACGAGATCAGGCGGCTGAACAACCTGACCATGGTGGAGCGGCTCAAGATCCCCATCGAGCGTCTCCATACCCTGCCGGTGAAGGAGTATTCCAAGCGGGTCCTGCTCGATTCGCAGCCCACCCACCATTCCTGCCTGGAAAAACTGCAGTTCAACGTGGTCATCGACCACCACCCGGTCACCGAGGGGTGGGATGCCGATTTCATCGATATCCGCCCGGATTACGGTGCAGTCTCCTCCATGATGGTGGAGTACCTGCGGGCCGCAGGGATACGGCCCTCCGTGGCCCTGGCCACGGCGCTCTTCTACGGCATCAAGGTGGATACCCAGGATTTCGAGAAGAAGAACATACAGCTGGCTGACGGCATCTCGTTCCGCTACGTGTTCAATATCGCCAACCGCAACCTGGTGCGCAAGTTCGAGCTCACCGAGCTGCGCCGCTCCGAGCTGAAGTATTTCAAGATCGCCCTCAACGAGGTACGCTCCAGCAAGGGCCGGGCCTATGTCCATCTCGGACGGGTGGGCACACCGGACATCCAGGTGATCATCGCCGACTTTCTGAACCACGTGGACAAGTTCGACTGGGTCATCGTTTCCGGCATCCACGGCGAAAAACTGGTGGTCATCTTCCGCTGTGACGGCTACCGAAAGAATGCCGGCAAGCTGGCCCAGAAGACCTTTGGCGAATACGGGCCCGCCGGCGGCCACAAGGAGGCGGCCCGGGCCGAGGTGCCGCTCAGGAACCTTCCGCTTCGCGAAAACCAGGAGTTCACCACCCGCTCGCTGATGCGTATCGCCACCCGGCACATGAAATGACGCCGTAACGCCTGCGCCTTCCCCTCCTGGACATGAAGATATATGTTGCAGGGCCGGGGCATTATGCAATACTATAGGCATCCGGCTATACGTTTCTTCAGCAGGAAGGTGTCCGTATGCTCAAACCCTCCACTCTGGCCATGATCCTGGCCGGCGGCAGGGTCGATGAACTGGGGGTGCTCACCCATTATCGGCCCAAATCAGCGGTTCCCTTCGGCGGTTTTGCCCGGGTTATCGATTTCCCCCTCACCAACCTGATGCTTTCGGGGATAGAGCTTATCGCCATCCTCAGCCAGTACCGTTCCTATTCCCTGATCAACCACATCGGCACCGGCGCCGCCTGGGACATGATCGGCCGTTACCGCGGCATCTCCATCCTGCCCCCCTTCAAGGATTACGAGAGCCCACACTGGTATCGCGGCTCGGCAGACGCGGTCTACCAGAACCTGGATTTTGTCCGCTACCACGATCCGGAGGAGATCCTCGTCCTGTCCGGTGACCACGTCTATTCCATGGACTACCGGAAGATGATCCGCTATCACAACGAACAGGATGCAGACCTCACCGCCGCCTTCCTCGAGGTGACGCCCGGGGAGGCCTCCCGCTTCGGCGTCGCCGAGATCGCCGACGACTCTGCCGAGGGTGGCCGGCTGCTCTCCTACGAGGAGAAGCCGAGACATCCCAGGGGCAGGTGGGCCTCGCTCACCGTGCTCTGTTTCCGGCCGGCCGTGCTCTACGAGATGCTCCGCCTCAACCAGGAGAGCGACTCCTACGAGTTCGGCCGCGATATCATCCCCATGATGATGGAGCGCAAGCTCAATGTCCATGGCTACAAGTTCGATGGCTACTGGGGCTACACGAGGACGGTGGACGAGTACTGGCAGACCTCCATGGACCTGCTTGGGCCCACGCCCAGGATCGATATGGAAAAGTGGGGGCTGCGTACCAACCTGGAACACCGCAACATCCGCGACTGCCAGCCCGCGAAGATCGGCCGGCACGGGATGCTCGACAACTCCATGGCCTACAACGGCTGCGTGGTTGACGGCCTGGTCAGGAATTCGATCCTCTTTCCCGGGGTGCGGGTGGAGAAGGGCGCGGAGGTGGTGGATTCCATCCTGTTTTTCAATAACCGGGTGCGCAGCGGGGCCCGGCTCTGCCGCGTGGTAAGCGACGTGAATACCGATTTCGGCCGTGACTGCCGGGTGGGCGTACCCGGCGTGGACACGCCGGGCAACGTGACGGTCATCGGCTGGAACAACCGGGTTCCGGATTCCATGGTCATTGGCAGCGGTTGCACGGTCTATCCGCAGCTCGACCCGGACCGCTGGCCGCGAAACCACATGGTGGACCAGGAGGTGCTGAAATGAGACCGAGCACAGACGCCCTTGTCCTTCTCCTGGCCGGCGGCATCGGCAGCCGTCTCAACATCCTGGTCGGTCATCGTGCCAAGCCCGCGGTTCCCTTTGGCGGCATCTACCGGATCATCGACTTCAGCCTGTCCAATGTGATGAACTCCGGTCTCACCCGGGTGGGGGTCCTGACCCAGTACAAGCCGCTCTCGCTCATGCGCCACATCGGCACCGGTGAGGCATGGGATTTTACCGGCCGGACCCGTGGGGTCAAGATCCTGCCGCCGCGCACCGGCGAGAAGGATTCGGACTGGTACCAGGGGACGGCCGACGCCATCCGCCAGAATATCGACTTTATCCGGGCCAATCCCTCGGACCAGGTGCTCATCCTCTCGGGCGACCATATCTACCAGATGGACTTCGCCGCCATGCTGGAGTACCACCGGCACAAGAAGGCCGATATCACCATCGGCATGATGGTGGTTCCCAAGAGCGAGATCCACCAGTTCGGTGCCGGTATCGTTGACAGGGAAAACCGGATCATCGACTGGGAGGAAAAGCCCAGGGTCCCGCGGACCAACCTGGCCTCGATGGGGATTTATGTCTTTGATACCAACTACCTGCTCGATACCCTCGGCCGCGACAAGCGGGAGATCGACTTCGGCATGCACATCGTGCCCCGCGCCATCGAAAAAGACCGCGTTTTCGCCTATCCTTTTTACGGCTACTGGCGCGACGTGGGCACCATCCAGTCTTACTGGGAGACCAACATGGACCTGATTCCCGAAGACTCCAGGATAACACCGGAGCAATGGGGTATCCGGCCCAATCCGGATGCAGATGGCCGTCTCATGGACCGGGCCCCGGCCCGCTATATCAGCGGCTGCGATGTCCGCTCCTCCATGATCTCCGCGGGCAGTATCATCGAGGGCACAGTAATCAACTCGGTTCTCTCACCCGGGGTCCGGGTCCACAGGGGCGCCGTGGTACGGGATTCAGTCATCTTCGAGGACTGCGTAATCGGTGCGGGATCGGTGGTAGACCTTGCCATCTGCGACAAGCGTGTGCAGGTGGGGGCCAGGACCATTGTCGGCCATGGCGAAGACAGGGAAAAGCCCAATATCGATTATCCCAAGCATCTCTACACCGGTATCACCCTGATCGGCAAGGAGGCCGTGGTGCCGGACAATGTCCGTGTCGGGCGGAACTGCATCGTTCGTCCCAATTGCCGGCCGGAAGATTTCAGGGGCAGGGATGTGTTGAGAACAGGAGAGAGTATCCTTGACAAGAGAGATTGACGGGTGTCGTGAGCCAGGGCCGGTTTCTTGTTGCAGATAGAAAAAATTCCATTGCTTTCCTGTACGATTCGGTTAATATTCCCGCCGCAAACAGGATCACGAATGCTCCCGTAGCTCAGTAGGATAGAGCACAGGATTCCTAATCCTGGTGCCGCAGGTTCGAATCCTGCCGGGAGCACCAATGAAAACGCGGCATTATCAAGCAAAAACAGCTTGTTAATGCCGTTTTCTTTTTTGGCGACTTTTTGCTGTATTTGCTTATTTTTGCCTTTTTTGATACGCTTTGCGTAAAATTTACGCCAGATTTTACGCAACATTTCCATGGTGGCTGGGATGGCATCGATCAGGAAAAGGCAGGGGAAACGGCGGGTGACCTGGAGGGCAGAGGTCTGCGTCGGTGGGAGGAGAGTGTCGGCAACTTTTGACCGGAAGAGCGAGGCGGCGGCATGGGCCGAGATGGTGGAGGAACGCCTGCTGGCCGGGCTGGATCCTGATGGAGATCGTCCGGATAATCCCGAGTTCGGCAAGGCGCTGCGCCGCTACCTGGGCACGGTAACAGTACGAAAGGCAGAGAATACCCAAGCAAGAGAAGAGACTGCCGCCGGCCATCTGCGCAGGGCGTTTTCCGGCCTGCGCCTGGGCGAAATTACTCCGGCAAGAGTGGCCAAGTACAGGGATGATCGGCTGCGCATGGTGGCGCCGGGGACAGTGCAGAAGGAGCTGGCCATGCTGTCGCACCTGTTCA
>DRKI01000204.1 GCA_011051875.1 Desulfobulbus sp.
CCCCGGCCGCGGATGCCACCGGCACAGATTCATTCTCCTTCAGGGTCAGCGACGGAACCGCCTCCTCGGCAACCGCCACCGTCTCCGTCACCATAAACCCGGTGAACGATCCGCCTGTGGCAGACAATGCGGCCATCACCGTGGACCAGGGAGCAACGGTCAGCGGCCATCTTGCGGCCTCGGACCCCGACAACGACGCCCTGAATTTCACCCTGGTCTCCGGCCCGGCCAAGGGAACCGTCAACCTGACAGCCGATGGCTCCTTCACCTACCAGGCCGGCAGCGATGCCGCGGACACCGATTCCTTTTCCTTCAAGGTCAATGACGGAAAGGCGGATTCGAACACGGCCACGGTCACAGTAACCATCAACGAGGTGACCGCCGAGTTCCGTTTCGAGACCGGTGAGCTGCAGGTTTCCTCGTCCTGGCAGCAGGTCGGATTCGATGCATCCTTCCGGGAACCGGTGGTGATCGCCCGGGCAACCAGCCTCCACGATCCCGAGGCCGGTGTCATCCGGATCAGAAACGTCACCGGCAACGGGTTTGAACTCCGATTCCAGGAATGGGACAGCCTGGACGACGTGCATCCCGCGGAAACAGTGACCTACATGGTCATGGAGCAGGGAAGCTTCACCCTTGCCGACGGCACCATGGTCGAGGCAGGATGCTTTCCGGCGACAGGCGCAGGCACCTTTGTGCCGGTCACCTTTGCGGTGTCCATGCGGCATGTACCCGTGGTCATGACCGCCGTAGAGACGGTCAGTGAATCCGACGCCGTGACGACCAGGATCAGGAACATCACCACGGCCGGATTCGAATTCATGATGCAGGAACAGGAGGCCAATCCGGCTGACCATGCGCCGGAAACCGGCTGCTACATCGCCTGGGAGCCGTCATCGGGCACCATGGGCACCATGCTCTACGACGTTGCCGCCACGGCCGACGAGATCACCCACAACGCCGTGATGGAAAAATACAGGGTACAGTTTCCGGTGCCGCCCCTCCTGCTGGCCGACATGGAAAGCACGGACGGACCGGACACGGCCGTGCTCCGGGTCTCGACCAACAGTGTCACCGGAGCCACGCTCCTGATCAAAGAAGAGCAGTCCGGAGACACGGAGGAATACCACACCACCGAGACCGCCGGCATGATCGCCATCAGCATTGTCAACCCGGACGCCGATCCGGACGGCGACAACCTGAGCACGGCAGAGGAAACCGGGACCTATCACACCCATCCCGGTCTTGCCGACACCGACAGCGACGGCATTGCCGACGGCCAGGAAGTGGCATACTGGCTCGACCAGGGCACATCCTGGAACGATGACCCGGACGGTGACGGCCTGGTCAACCTGCTTGACTCCGACTCCGACGGTGACGGCATTCCCGACGGAACCGAGGTGGCCGACGGAACCGATCCAGGAGATCCGGCCTCCGCATCAGACTTCCCGGCCATTGATGCCGGCGAGATCGACCTGGACCACAACCGGGTCCACGTCAACTTCTCCACAACCTTCACCAACCCGGTTGTCGTGGCCCGCCTGGTCAGCAGAAACGGGGGCGATCCTTCGGTGCTGCGCATCAGCAATGTCTCGTCCACCGGATTCGACATCAGGCTCCAGGAGTATGACTACCTGGACGGCGCACACCTTGTGGAACGGGTCAACTACCTGGTCCTGGAGGCCGGTCATTACACCCTGTCCGACGGCACCCGGATCGAGGCAGGCACCTTCGAGAGCCAGGCCATGGCCTACTTTGACCGCAAGAACTTCTCCCGGACCTTCGGCCAGCCCCCTGTGGTCGTCGCTGCGATCGTCAGTGACAACGAAACCGATACCGTGACCGGTCGCCTGCGCAGAATCGACACAACCGGCTTTGACTTCAGGATGCAGGAACAGGAACTCAACACCCAGGTCCATGCTCCGGAAACGATCTCCTACATCGCCTGGGAGCCATCGGCCGCCACCATCGCCGGAATCAGCTTTGCTGTCGGCCGGAGCGCGGACAGTATCACCGGCGCGGCCAGCACCATCCCTTATGCCACGGCCTTTACCCGGCCACCGCTGCTGGTCGCTGACATGCAGACCACGGACGGCGGAGATACCGCCAGCCTCCGGATCACCGCCCACAGTGATGAGAGCATGCAGGTCATGGTCGAGGAGGAACGCTCCCGGGATTCCGAGACCAGTCATACCACGGAGATGGCCGGCTACATCGCTATTCAGGCAGAATAACTCGTAATTTCATACGAATCCAGCCCTGGGGACCGATGGTTCCCGGGGTTTTTTTTTGACATCCGCCGGAAATCCCGTTAAGGAGAGAGAATTTCCTGAATTGAGCGATTTTCATTTACAGGTGGGTGAAACGCTCAATTCAGGACAAAATGAGGTATTACCGGGCCACACCAACCCGCGTCCCTGCTGGCGGCACCATATCCCTGATCTTTCCCAGGTACCGCGACCCGGCGTAATCACTCGACGGCAATCATTTTTCAATGCAACAGCTTGTTGATCTGCAACAGGAAATACCCTCCAACAAGTTCTACGCCCCCCGGGTGGATGACGCAAGCAGCCTCTTCCGCTCCGACCTGATCAACAAGACCCTTGCCGCCTGCGGCCACCAGAAGAAAATCATCGTTATCGAGGCCCAGGCCGGACAGGGCAAATCGACCCTGGCCGTCCAGTATCTCAAACACCTGCACCTGCGCTTTGCCTGGTACCAGATGGGAGCGGAAGATGCCGACCCGGTTCTCCTGCTCTCGGCCCTTATCGCCAACCTCTGCAAACGGCTTCCCGGCTTTGAGTCGCCGCAGCTCACCCAGATCCTCCACCAGGGAGAGATAGGGCCCCTGGACATCAGGCGTTGCACCAACATCCTGCTCAACGACCTGGACCGCTATCTTGCCGGCGACTTCTACCTTGTCTTCGATGATGTCCACCTGGTGGAGGACGCACCTCTGACCAACAGTTTTCTCGATCACCTGCTCGACACCTCGCCGCCCAATCTCCACTTCCTGCTCACCAGCCGCAGGCCCCTGGTTCTTAAATCCAAGACCCTTCGTTTCAGCACCGATGTCTACTACCTGAACAACGACAACCTCCGCCTCTCGGTCCGGGAGGTGGAACACCTGTTCAGCCGCGTGCTCAAACAGCAGATATCCCGGGGTGAAGCCGAGGAGATTCAGCACCGTACCGGCGGCTGGATCATGGGTATTCTTCTGGCCGCCTACCCCATGCCGGGCAAGGGATCCGTTCCCGGCGGACCATGGAGTTCCTCCAGACGGCTGCCTGCCAGTCTCACCGCGCGCCAGATACTCAACTATTTCCGCGACGAGATCCTGGTGCACATCCCCACGGCCATGCATGAACCCCTGCTCAAGATCTCCTTTCTCGACGAGATTCCGGTCGAACTGGCGATACGCATCACCGGCAGGCAGGAAATGGACCAGGCCCTCACCGACATGATGCTGGCCAATTTTTTTGTCTATCCACTGGACGACAACCAGACCGTGTTCCGTTTCCACCACCTGTTCCAGGAGTTCCTCCAGTACCAGGCCAAAACGGCCATGGAACCGGAGGCGATCGGGCGAGTCTATCGCCAGGCTGCGGAATATTACCTGGAGAGAGGATATACCGAAAAGGCCCTGAGCTGTTATCGCGCCGAGGGAAACCTGGCAGCGGTGGAGGAAATCTTGAGCCGGGAAGGTCTCCACCTGTTGGCGAGAAACCGCACTGTCACCCTTCTCACCCTGCTCCGCTCCATTCCGGAAGTAGAGATCCTCCGTCATCCCTGGCTCGCGCTCTTCGCCTCCCTGGTCTACTCGGAGTATTTTCCCAAGGACATCCTGCCCCTGCTCGAATCGGCCCGTATCCGGTTCGCCCGGCAGGGCGAGGAGACAGGCGAGCTTCTGGCCCTGGCCCATACCATCTACTTTCACTTCGGTGTCTCGGGGCTCTACCGCACGGGCTCCCGGCTTCTCAGACGGGCCGAGCAACTACTCCACAGGCAGCGGGACCGCCTCCCTGTCCATGCGCGGATCATGGTCGCCCGCAACCTTGCTGCCGGCTACTGTTTCTTCATCGCTGGAATGAAGGAGACCAGGAAATATGTTGATATGGCCAGGAACCTGGCCACAGATCACAATATCCGCAACGGCTTGGCCTCGACCCTGTTTGTCTGCGGCTATGCCGAATCCATGAGCGGCAACCCGACGATGGGACTGCAGGAGGTCGAACTTTCCTTCCCCCTGCTGCATGACCCTTACGTCGGTACATCCAACCGGCTGATCCTGCGCCTCCTTCATCTCAATTACCTGACCCAGCTCGGCGACACTGTCAACTTCGAGCGTCAGCTGAAACAACTCCGGGAAAGTGTCGAGCCGCAGGTTGTCCGGCAGACCTTTGCCTACCCCTTCCTCTTCATCTGGAACTGTGCCGGCCGGGTCGGCAGGGGCGAACCGGAGAAAGGGCTGGAACTGCTGGAACAGGGAATACGGCGCTCTCCGCTCTTCACGGTACCGCACATGCACAGCCTGCTGCTCCAGTGGCGGGGTTATATCCATGCCCTGCTGGGCAACAGGGAAGAAGCCCGGACTGACATCGAGGAAGCCCAACGTCTCAGAAAAGTGGCCGGAGGCAGGTTTTACGAGATCTTCTGCCGCATCATCGCCGGTGCCACCCATGCCCGCCTGGGCAGTCACGAACAGGCAGAGGAACTGCTCACGTCAGGAATCCGCGATGCCGGGCAGATGCCGGCGATCAACATGCTTGCCGCCGGCCTGCTCCAGCGTGCCTGGCTTCGCCTGCAGGAGGGCAATCTGCCGGCGATGCGCAAGGACCTGCTTCAGGGACTCACCCTGGTACGGGACAACGGTTACCGCTTCTTCTGGACCTGGGAACCCGGTTTCCTGAAGGACTTGCTCCCCCATGCTGTCGGCAGTGAACTCGAATCCTTTGCCCGGGATCTCGCCAGGGAACGACTGAGCCTGTTTTTCAATGAAGACGCCGAACCCCACCCCCTGCTGTCGATCTCATTCCTGGGGAACTTCCGCATCCACGTGGGGGACCAGACGCTTCTCACGGCTGACGACTTTACACCTTCCCAGCGTCATCTCCTCAGCCTGCTGCTGGCCAGTGAAGGGCTGCAGATCGGCCAGGAGATGCTTCAGCTCGCCCTCTGGCCCAACAGCCCGCCTGACAAGGCGCGCTCCAAGCTCGACACCCTGCTCATGCGCCTGCGCAGGGTCCTGAACACAGTGCTGCCGACGCCGGCAAAGGAGTATCTCGTCATGCAACGGGGAATTCTCAGTCTGAAAAACTGCCTGATCGACGGGGTGGAATTCGAGAGGCTGGCAGTCACCGGCCTGGCCCTTGCCCGCGAGGAAAAATACTGGCAGGCGGACAACGCCTTTTTCCGGGCACTGGCGCTCTGGCAGGGACTTCCCGGATCGGACAACCTGCACAGCACACGTATGGATGCCTATGGTGACCGGCTCCTGGGCCTGCTCACCAGGATGGCCCACAGGTGGGCCGTTATCCTGGCAGAGTCGGACCGGTTGGACGAGGCCACGGAAGTGCTGGAGAGGGTGCTGCTCTTCAACAGGATGGAAGACCGCCTGCTCTCGCTGCTCTATACCATCCACCGGCGAACCGGCAACACACTCGGAATCAAGGAACTGTGCAGGCAGTATCGCCAGGCCCTGCAGGAGGAGGAGTACTCCGAGGAAGAAATCGACGAGATGCTGTTCAGGATCACCTCCCCCGCTCCCTGAGAGCCCCGCCCGTTCGTCCTACATCCCCGGCATCTTCGGTCCGGAACCGCCCCCCTCCTCTTCCGCTCTCCTTCGGTCCTCATCCGCGGCCATGGCGGCCAGGCCCGCGGCCGCGCCCAGCTCGGCCATCTTCTTTTTCCGTTCCTCGCCTGAGCTCTCCCCGCCGGCGCTGTCCTCCCCGTCGGGCAGTTCCACGATCACCTTGCGGTGCGCGTAGTGGATCCCCTGGGCGGCCAGTGCCTCGGTGATCCGGCGGTACGCCTCCCGGCGGATGACGAAATGGGTACCAGGCTTGGCCGTGAACTTGACCCGGATCACCATCACCGAGTTGGTGATCTCGCGCACGCCCTGCGACTTGACCGGCTGGATGAAATCCTTGCCGAACTCGGGATCCTCCAGCATGGCCCTGCCCACCTTCTTGATGATCTTGCGGACCTTGTCGATGTCGGTGTCGTAGGGAAACTCCAGGTTGAACTTGACCACGATCCCGCCACGCATGAAGTTGGTGATGGAGCCAAGCTCGCTGTAGGGCACGATCTGGAGCATGCCGCGATGATGCCGCAGCATGACGTTCCGCAGGCTGATGGCCTCCACCGAGCCGGAAACACTGCCAGCCTGCAGGTATTCACCGACCCGGAAGGCGTCATCGAACAGGTAAAAGAACCCGGACAGCACGTCGCTGACCAGTTTCTGGGCGCCGAAACCGATGGCCAGGCCGACGACGCCCGCACCGGCCAGAAGCGGCGCGATATCCACCCCGATGGACGAGAGAACGATCATGATCACCATCACCACCAGCACGGTGCCGATGAACTTGCGCACCATGGGCAGCAGGGTATAGCTGCGTCCCCGGCTGGCGGCCCCTCCCCACTCGTCGTCCTGTTCCGTGTTTTCATCCTCGGGCGTGGCCTCCAGGATCTTCCGTTCGATGTAGGACGAGACAACGCGCCAGACGATCAGGGCCAGGGCCAGGGTAACGAGGATATTGAACACCGCGTGGGTGATCTGCAGCGAATAGGGAACCGTATACCCCCAGGCGCTGAATACCCACAGAACCAGGGCGGCCAGGATCACCAGCCGTACCACCCGGCAGACCCGGACGACAAGAAGCCGTTCCTTCTCCTTCAGTTCCCTGATCTCCTCTTCCCGGTTTTCGTCCTCTTCCCCGGCGGAGGCGGCATAGAGGCCCAGGGTGGAGACAGTGACGCCCACCACCCACCGTCCGAGGGACTCGAGGATGAAAAAGAGGGGGACCACCAGCAGGCTGAGGAGAAAGGCGCCGTTATGCGCCCCGCCATAAATTATGCGGGAGACCATCATGAGCCAGACCACGAACAGGTAGAGCAGGGCCGGGATGTGCCAGAACGAGGCGACCTCCTCCCTGAGCCAGCCCTCTTCCTGCTCCGGGCCGGGCAGGGCCCGGATGACGTCCGCCACCGTGCGCCGGCTCGCCAGGACCATGCCGGCGAGGAGCAGCAGCAACAGGGACCCCAGCCCCAGGCCGAACAGGACCACGGTCTCTTCCTGCACCTCCAGCACCTCCAGCAGGGCCAGGAAGGCCAGGCCGGCAAGGATGTAGGCGGCGACAAGCAGGATATCCCGGTGCATGCTGGCCGCGGTCGCGTCACTGACCGGAATCAGCCTGAGCCGGGCGTTGGCCGGGGCCCAGAGCATGCGGGAGAGGATGGCGATCAGGCGGACGCCGAGGATGGTTATCAGCAGGGCCATGAACAGGTAGCGCACCGGCTCGATGCTGCTGATCGGCAGCATGAGGAAACCTGACACCGCCGCACCGGCAAAGACGGTCAGCCGGACCAGGGCGGGCACCGCCCTGATCACCGCTGCCCAGAAACGGGCAGGACCGTTCAGGTCCGGCACCCGGGCAAGATCCATGCGGCGGCTTATCCTGCCGACCAGGAAGGCTACCACCAGTTCCAGCGCCAGAACGGCCAGGAACAGGAGACCGAGCCGGACCATGTTGCGTCGGGCCGTGGCAGGCGATGCGTCATCGGCGAACCTGCGCACCATCCAGGAGAGATCATCGGGGATGGCCCGGACGTGCCTGGCCAGCCGCTGCAGGGTGGCCCGGACGTCACCGCCGTCACCGCCGCTGTCCAGCAGCCGCAGCCAGCCGATCATCACCGCCACGGCGCCGCCACCGGCCTTCTCACCGGGCGTGGCCGCCGCATCCTCCTGCTGCAGGTCCCGGGGCATGTCCCCGGCCTCGCTGTCGGCGAGATCGGTCAGGGCGGCGTCCGGACCGGCAGCATGCGCCTGCGCCGCCGGAACCGTGACCGCGGTGACCGCGGCCAGGCTCGACGAGGCGGCAAGAGATCCCAGCAGGCAACACACCAGGAGCGCCAGGGCGGGGAAAAACCGGCCCGTCCCGGCGCCGGACCTTCTCTGTTTGGATACCGGCATCGTCTTCTCCATGGTTCCGTCCATTCCCGGGGCCGACCCGGCGGCCCGCGGCCATAACGCTTGCGCAGGTGGCCCGCCGCCCCCGCGTCACAAGTCTGCCATTATATAAAACCATCCCCGGCCCGGATGCAAGGTCACGCCCCTGGAGAAAAGAGAAAACCAGGGAAACAGCAACATAGCCCCAAGCTCAGGGAGCGGGATGGGATTCCCCGCCGCAGCCGCAACTTGCGCCCCGGATGCGGCAGACCAGAAAGACCAGGGCCAGCACCGCCAGCAGGTACCAGGGAAACCAGTCCACGGATGCCGTGAAGGCCCGGTTCTCGACCAGGACACGGCCGGCGGCAGGATGCAGGATCTCCTGCCGGTGCCGGAGGTGACCGATCAGCACGGCATAGAGAATACCGATGAGCCCATAGGCCGCGTTGAATGCCAGTCCCTTGAAGCTGAGCACCGTTGCCCGCTGGTCCGAGACGGCTATCCTGTTCAGGTAGTGGCTGGTGAAAAACGAGGTGAACATCATGGCCACATAGACCGTCATCATGGGCAGCAGGCCGAACCAGGGAACGAACAGGGTCAGGCCCCAGACAGAGAAAAAGGCGATGGCTGTCAGCCGGCCCAGGTTGCGTCCGGGAGTGCTCTTCTCGACCAGGGCCCGGGCGATCCGGGGCACCACCAGGCCGAGCAGGGCAACGGCCGAGCCGATGAGTCCGAAACTCGCCTCGGGCAGATCGATGAGCCGGTAATACTGGCTGGACAGGGTGACCAGGAGACGGAGCACATGGTCCAGGGCCATGCCGAACAGGATGACAGCCATGGCAAAGGGCGTCTGCAGGATCCATTGCCCTGCCCGAAGGGTGATTCGCACCGCGTCCCGGATCCTGGTCCGGGTATCGATCCGTTCCCCGGCCGAAGGCCCGACCGGAACAGGATCCCGCATCCCCCAGGTAGCCAGGAAGGCGAGCAGGGCCAGGAGCAGGGTCAGGTAGACGGGAAAACGCATACTGGTATGCTGGTCCACCGTGACACCGCTGCCCAGCCAGTGCAGCACGCGGTTGACGGTGCCGGGATCGTAGACCGCGGCGCCCAGGGTCATGGCGACCAGGTAACCCGCATGGAGCATGCGCATCTGGATATCCAGGACCCGGGGCCAGTCTTCGGGATCGCCGTGCGCGACCAGGGTGTCATAGGCCAGGGCCTCGTCGGCGCCGCTGGCCATGGCCTCGGCCAGCCCGCTCAGGACCCTGTTGACCAGGAAGACCCAGAATACCAGGGCAGAGTTGCCGAGGGGCACGAAGGCGATCAGGGCCATCTCCCACACCATCAGGAGCGAGGTGGCCACGAGAAGCCGCCTGCGGCCCACCAGGTCCGCCAGGGCGCCGGACGGTATCTCGGCCAGGACGATGGTAAAGGCCCAGACCGTGTTGAGCAGGGAAAACTGCTCGATGGTCAGGCCGTAATCGAGAAAGAGAATCGTGAAGACGGGGTAGTAGAAACGGGCCTTGAAAAAGACGCGAAAGGCGATGAAACGGCGGACATTGGCCAGGGCGAAGGGAGACGTTGCGTTCTGCATGGGCCGTATCATGCGATGGTGTCCCCCGCCTGTCAAGCAGACATTTTCCGCACCTCCTCACGGCATGACCGGTCCGGAGGGATATGCGGCGCCGCAGGTTACGAAAAACTCTCGTCTGCGGGAATATTCTGTGGTAGGGTACAGGGATTGATTCCCGTTCATATCAAAATGATTCGCAAAAACATGCAGCCCCCATCCAGCGCCACCCACACCGGTTTCACGGTATGCCCGGGATGCGACCTGCTGCTGGAACAGATCCGGGCCGCGGCCGATCATACCGCGGTCTGCCCGCGCTGCGGCAGCCGGCTCTACCGCGCCCGGCGCGACTCGGTCAGCAAAGCGCTCGCCCTGAGCCTGACCGGCCTGCTCCTCTACCTGCCGGCCAACTTCATGACCCTGCTCAACTTCGATGTCCTGGGAACACCGAGCAGCGCCTCCATCTTTTCCAGCTCGCTGAGCATGTTCGCCCAGGGCCAGGTCATTGTCGGCGCGGTGGTGGTGCTCACCGGCCTGGTCTTTCCCCTGCTTACCCTCCTGCTTCTCTTTGCGGTAAGCCTGGGCCTGTACCGGGAATGGCAGAGGCCGTGGATGCCGGTCCTGCTGCGCCGGTACCATCACCTCACCGAGTGGGCCATGCAGGATGTCTACCTGATCGGCGTCTTTGTCACCATCATCAAGATGAGCCACACGGCCGCCATCGAGCCCGGCGTCGGCCTCTACTGCTTCGTCGGCCTGGTGCTGGTCACCATCGCCGCCCAGTCGGTGATCGACTACCCCCTCTTCTGGTCGAGGATGAACCAGGGCTGGGAGCCTCCTCTTCCGCCCCCCGGCGCCGAAACGGCCATGGAGGCGGGCCTGATGGTGTGCCACACCTGCCGAATGGTGGTCGCGGCCGGCGACGGCCGAAAGCCGCGCACCTGCCCCCGTTGCGGCGGCCGCATCCACTTCCGCCGGCACGACAGCATCAGCCGGACCTGGGCCCTTGTCATCACCGCGATCATCTTCACTTTTCCGGCCAACCTGCTGCCGATCATGGAGGTCGAATACCTGGGCGTGCCTGACCGGAACACGATCATGGACGGCATCATCTACTTTTTCCACGAGGGTTCCTACGGCATCGGCGCCATCATCCTCATCGCCTCCATCCTGGTGCCCCTGTTCAAGATCGTGGGCATGCTCCTGATCCTCCTTTCCATCCACTTCCGCCGGCAGGGATGGCTCAGGCACAAGAGCCTGATGTTCCGTTTTATCCAGTTCATCGGCCGCTGGTCCATGCTCGACATCTTCGTCATTGCCCTGCTCTGTGCCCTGGTCCGGTTCGGCTACCTGTCCACGGTCAACGCGGCGCCGGCGGCCTTCTATTTCACCGGCGTGGTGCTCTCGACCATGTTCTCGGCCATCAACTTCGATCCGCGCCTGCTGTGGGATGCCGCCGCCATGCCGGTATCGCGGGAAACGAGCTATGCAACAGCCAGTTCTTCGTAAAAAACGGGGCCTCTCCCCCATCTGGATCCTGCCGCTGGTGGCGCTCTGCATCGGCGGCTGGCTCCTGTACACCAGCTATCGTGATGCCGGCATCGAGATCACGGTCCACTTTGCCAGCGCCGAGGGCATCACCGCCGGCAAGACCAGGGTCATCTACCGCGGCATTCCCGTGGGGCTGGTCAAGAAGGTGGAGATCAACCAGAACCTGGACGGGGTTGACCTGATCATCGAGATGAAGAAGGAGACCCGCAAGGGACTGGTGGAAGATACCAAGTTCTGGATCGTGCGTCCCGAGATCTCGGCCGGCCGGATCTCGGGCCTGGACACCCTGTTCACCGGCGCCTACATCAGTGTCCGCCGGGGCAAGTCCACGGTCCCATGCACCACCTTCGACGGCCTTGCCGAACCGCCGCCGCTGGTCGACGAGCATCCGGGCCTGCGTATCACCCTGGTCGCCGACTCCCTCTATTCCCTGCAGAAAGGCTCCTACGTCTATGCCAAGAACCTCCAGATCGGCCACGTGGAGGACTACCACCTGGACGGGAACGGCAAGATCATCCTCTCCCTGTTCATCAAGGAGGAGTTCAGCCACCTGGTCCGCCGGGGAACCAGGTTCTGGAACGCGTCCGGGCTCTCCATCAACGGTGACCTGCAACGGGGCCTGACCGTCAATATCGAGTCGCTGGCCTCCCTGATCTATGGCGGCATCACCTGCGCCACGCCGCCAGCCCTGGCCGACAGCCCGCCGGCGGAACAGAACCAGCAGTTCACCCTGTTCAAGGACTTCGAGGCCGCCGAGTACGGCATCCCCATGACCCTGCAACTGGCCTCGGGCGAGGGCATCGTGCCGGGCAAGACCAAGGTCATGTTCCGGGGCCTCAAGGCGGGCGTGGTCAAGGAGCTCAACATCAACCGCGACCGGTTCCACACGGTCACGGCCACGGTCCTGCTCGATCCCCGCGCCGAGGTCATCCTCCGCCGGCACACCCGCTTCTGGGTTGTGCGGCCGCAGTTCTCCATCGACGGCATCCGGAACCTGAGCACCCTGCTCACCGGTCCCTACATCACCTTCGAGGTGGGCGACGGACCGTTCCAGGATCACTTCGTGGTCCAGCAGAATCCCCTGCCCCGGCCGACCCTCCGGGCCGGCACCCGCTTCACCCTGACCGCCAGGGACTCGGGCTCGCTGGAGCCCGGAGCGCCTGTACTCTACCGCAAGATGACCGTGGGCGAGATCATCGACATCAGGCTCAACCCGGACGGTGACGCCGTGCAGACCACGATCCTGGTCTACCAGCCCTACGTACACCTGGTCCACCGGGACTCGGTCTTCTGGAATGTCTCCGGCGTCCGGATCAACGCCACCCTGCCCAAGGTCGAGATCAACCTCTCGTCGGTGCACAGTCTGCTGGTGGGCGGGGTCGCCTTCCTCAGCCCGCCCCGGCATGGCGGCAAGGCCCCGACCCCGGCCCGGAACGGCGACAGCTTCACCCTCTATCCGAGCTACTACGAGGCAGTCAGCTCGGTTCCCGCCCTGCAGCCGGCCGGCATGCTGGTCAGGGTCAGGGCCGAAAAGATGCCGGTCCTGGGAGAGGAGACGCCGGTCTATTACAACAACATCAAGGTGGGCGAGGTGCGCGGATTCCGGCTGGCGAAAAACCGCCGGGACGGCCTGATCGACATCTTCATCGAACAGCGGTACCGCGATCTCGTCAATACCTCGAGCCGGTTCTACAACTTCTCCGGATTTACCTTTGACGCCTCCCTGCAGCGCTTCCGGCTCTCCAGCGGCCCACTGAAGAGCCTGCTGAGCGGCGGCATCGCCTTCATCACGCCGGCGGAGGGGAAACAACCTGGCAGAAACCACATATTCCATCTCTACCAGGACATCGACGGGGCCAGGAACGCCGACGCGGTCCTGCTGACACTGCACATGGAAAACGGCGCCGGCATCGGCAGGGGAACCAGGATCAGGTACAGGGGCATCGTCATCGGCAGGATAATCTCGGTGGAACTCGACCAGGATCTCGAGCATGTCCGGGCAAGGGCCGGGGTGATGAGAAAGACGGCCCGCCTCTTCACCGAACACTCCACGCTCTGGCTGGTGGAGCCGCAGATCGGCCTGTCCGGGGCCAGGCACCTGGAGACCATCCTGACCGGCCCCTATATCGATGTCCGGCCCGGCCCGGGCAGGCCGGCCACCGAGTTCACCGTCCAGAGCAGGACCACGGCATCGAGCGTGCCGGCCAGCGGTCTCAACGTGGTCCTGGAGACCCCGCGCCTGGGCTCCCTCAAGCGGGGCAGCCCGGTCTACTTTCGCCAGATCCCCGTGGGCCGGGTAACGGGATTCGATCTTGCCACGGACGCGCGCAACGTCCTGGTCCATGTCAATATCAGGCCTGAGTACGAGCGGCTGGTCTACACGGGAACAAAGTTCTGGAACGTGAGCGGTGTGGAGATCTCGGCCGGTCTCTTCAGCGGTGTGAGCATCGACACCGAGTCACTGGAGGCCATACTCATCGGCGGCGTCGCCTTTGCCACCCCGGAAGGGGAGAAGAAGGGCCGCCCTGCCCGTGACAACGACCTCTTCATTCTCCACGAGCAAGGCAGGGACCGGTGGCGGCAATGGCAGCCGGCGCTGGCATGGCGGCAGGAGGCCGACAACCCGCCGCGGCGGGAAACAGGAAAGGGAAAACAGTAGGGGGCGGGAGGCGCCCTTCCTGGGGCGGCGGCAGCGGAACGTTCGCAGGTTCAGTCCCGGCTTCGCTGCTTCGCCGCCCGCGCCAGGACCTCTCGGACCTGCGCGGCCAGGTAGGCGCTCTCCACCGGCTTGGTGAGGATCTTCCAGATCCCCTGCCGGCCGGCATCCTCCTCGGAGAGGATGTCGCCATAGCCGGTGCAGAGGATCAGGGGCAGGTCGGCACGGAGGTCGCGGACCGCCCGGGCCAGTTGCATGCCGGTGAGCTGCGGCATGGTCTGGTCCGTTATCACCAGGTCGTAACGTGCCGGATCGCGGCGCAGGAGTTCCAGGGCCTTGGTGCCCGAAGCCGCCTCGGTGACCGTGTAGCCGAGCTGTTCCAGGATCCTGCGCTGCAGCTCCACCAGGGGCGGCTCGTCATCCACGATCAGGATATGAGCGCTGGAGCCGTCCGCGGCAGCGGCATGATCATCCTCTTCCGCCGGTGCCTTTTCCACAACGGGAAAATAGACCCGGAAGGTCGTGCCCTCACCGGGCGTGCTCTCCACCCTGATCATGCCGTCACATCCCTGGACGATTCCATGGACCAGGGCCAGACCCATGCCGGAGCCCTTGCCCTGCTCGCGGGTGGTGAAATAGGGTTCAAAGATGTGCGCCAGCACTTCGGGTTCCATGCCCTGCCCCGTATCGGAAATGGTCAGCTCGACATGGGCGCCACCGCTCCTGCCCGGATCGACCTCGTCTTCCGCCAGGTGGCGGCGGCAGAGCCCGACCCGGATAATCCCCTGCTCCTCCTCCATGGCCTGGGCGGCATTGGTGCAGAGATTGACCACCACCTGCTGCACGGCCGTGGGATTGGCCAGCACCATGCCGCAGTCCGGCGCCACCCGGACATCCAGCTCGATGGTCGTGGGCAACGAGGCCCGAAGCAGCTTGAGCGACTCTCCGACCACCGGACCGATGGAAAGCGGGAAACGGACACTGTCGCCCCTGCTGCTGAACGTCAGGATCTGCCGCACCAGGTCCCTGGCCCTGTTGGAGGCGTCGACGATCTGCTGCAGGTAGCCGGCCGGCCGGCTCCCCGGCTCCACCTGCATCATGGTCAACTGGGTGAAACCGAGGATGGCGGCCAGGATGTTGTTGAAATCGTGGGCTATGCCCCCGGCCAGGGTCCCGATGGCCTCCATCTTGCCGGCATGGAAGAGCTTGTCTTCGAGCTTTTTCTTCTCGGTGATGTCCTTGGCGATGTGGACCAGGTACTGCATCTCGCCCTGCTCGTCGAGGATGGGCGCCGAGGAGACCTGGAAGATCCTGCCCAGGGTCTCGTGCTCGATGGTGCCCCAGTGGTCCCTGCGGTCATGGATCGTCTCCAGGGCCGGGCAGCCCGGACAAGGTTCGTCGGAGCCCCGGAAAAGCTGGTAACACTTTCTGCTCCTCATCTCCTCCGGCGTCATGCCGAACAGCTCGCCGGCCGCGCTGTTGACCCGTATGATCCGCATGTCGCGGTCCTGGATGGTGACGATGTCGCTGATGGCGTCAAAGATCTTGCGCCATTCCCGCTCGGCGGTCACCAAGGCATGCCGGGCCTCGATTCGCTCGGTGATATCCTCGATCAGCCCCTGGTAATGGGTGGCCCTGCCGTCCGCATCCCGCCGGATGTGGGTATGGTCCGAGACCCACCGGGTTCCACCGTCGCGGCAGGTGATCCGGTAGGGCTCGTGCTCGAAGTTGACACAGCCGGGATCGGCGCTGTATTTTTCCACCTCCTCGCACACCCTTGCCAGGTCTTCCCCGGCAATGACATCGGTATACCGGATCCTGCCATCCAGAAAATCCGCTGCCGAGTAGCCAAACAGGTTCTCCACGTTGGCCGACACGAATTCCACCGGCCAGCCCGGGCTGTTCTGCCAGCGAAAGGCGACCACGGGACTGGCATTGATGATCTCGTAGGCCTCGCGGAGCGATTCCTCGGCCTGCTTCCGCCCGCTGATATCCCGAACCATCCAGAGAAAGGCGGGCTCATCGCCGATGCTCACCGGTCCCATGCTGATCTCCACCGGGAACAGGGTCCCGTTCCGGTGCCGCTGCAGGGATTCCATGGTGATCCTGCCACCCAGCGGTATTGCGGCCAGCTTCCCGACCGGCAGGGCCCGGCCGACCGGGCCGAAATCGATGTCCGCGATCCGCATCCGCAGCAGTTCTTCCCGGGAATAGCCGAGCATGCCGCAGGCCTGCCTGTTCACCTCGCGCAGCCGTCCCTCGCCGTCCAGGACCAGGATCGCGTCCATGGCCTGCTCGAGCAGGGAGCGAAACCGTTTCTCGCTTTTTTCCAGCAGCTTTCGCTGCCTGAGCAGGTTGAGGTTGGTCAGCCCCTCCCGGGCCAGCATCTCGGCCATGGAGGTCAGGAGGTCCAGCCGGCGCCGGAATTCCGCCTCCGGCACCACCGGCACCTCGGCCAGGGCTTCGAGATAGGCCTGTTCATCAAAGCCGTACCTGCGGGCCTGGCTCCTGAACCGCTCGCGGACCCGGTCGTCCACCGGCTCGCAGAGGACCTGGCCGGTGAACATGTTGGCCAGGTGGCGGCCGTCGACCACGATGGGCGAAGAACCGTCCACCAGGCCGTGCGGGCAGCGGTAGATGGCGTGGCGTGCGCCCTGGGTCAGCTCGTGGCGGAGGTAGGTGTCGCTCTCGATGCAGGATCTGCAGGCCTGGGGATGCCGGCGATGGAAATCGAGACAGATCCGCTGCCAGCCGGTGGCGGTGAGAAAATTGCCGTCCAGGTCGATGACGGCCGACGGGATCCCGGCAGTATCGTGGAGGGAATCCAGCAGTGCCTGGAACGAACCGAGGTCGACAAGGTCGGGCAGGGTGTAGGAAACGTTATCCGTCAATCAGAATACCAGTGCATGTGCCGGAATATGGGTTCAG